>CAYWNK010000003.1:0-94409 GCA_964459495.1 uncultured Planctomycetaceae bacterium | reverse complement strand
AGCCGCCCGATTCCTCCTGGACGCGGAAGAGGTGCTCGAGGAAGAGGGCGCGGTACTTGGCGCGGGCGTCGGTGGGGAGTTGGGCGATGGCGAGGGCCACGTAGCGGTAGGCGAAGAAGACGTAGTAGGGAGCCACGCCGTAAGGCCTGATGTGGGTGCCGGTCTGGCGCCGGCGCACCTCGAGCTGCTCCCAGTGCTCGAAGAAGGTTTGGACCGCGTCTTCGAGGTGCTCGGGGCTCGAGCGGCCGGCGAGGGACAGCGCGACCTCGGTCACGGCCATGCGGCCCATGGCACCGGGCTTGAGGTTCATGAATCGATCGGATTGATCGCCCACCGTGTAGGGGATCGAACCGTTCTCAAGGCGCGTTGCCTCGAGGGCGTCGAGGGCTTTGTCTGTGAGCTCGGTGTCGACCTTCTCGCCCTGGTGAGCGGCTTCCCACAGGGCCATGAGGGTCGGGGCCGTCATGAAGGGGGAGGCGGAGGGGCTGTCGCCCCCGCGGGCGTAGTTCCAGCCGCCGGTCTCCCCCGTGATCGCGGTCTCTTCGAGAACCCCAACGAGCCAGGCGACGGTGCGGTCGACCTCCTTGGTCTTCTTCTGGGGGACCGCCTTCAGGCTGCGCAGCCGCAGCAGAAAGTCCAGCGCATAGGTGTGTCCCCAGCCGCGCACGTCGTAGCCCCCGCTGAAGCCCGAGTCCATCGCCTTGACCTTGAGGTGCTCGAGCACGAAATCGAGCGCCTTGGCGACGGAGTCCTGAACCACCTCGTCACTGGCGAAGCGCCGGCTCTCGAGCATGGCGAGCGCGCAGATCGACGTGCCGCCGATGCGGTATCCGGGCGGGATCACGCGGCCGGCTTTGCCCGACTCCCGGTACACGCCCTCGTAGGGCCACTCCGGTCCGGGCTTGCGCCGGTCGGCGGAGCTGTCGGAGTCCCCGCGCCGCTTGCCCCTGGGCTCGGAGAGGTCGTAGTCCTCCTGGAGGCCGAGGAGGATGTCGACACCGCGCGCCTCGGCGGCGGCAAGGTCGCGAGTGGACCCCGTGTCGGGGGCCAACGTCTTCGTCGCGGGTTCTTGGGCAGGAACTGCGGTCAGGGCCGCACCGCAGAGCATGGCGAGAATCATGGACCACACGGTAGCAAAGGGCTGATGGCATGCAGGACGTCCCGGCCCCTGGACATCGGTTGGCCGCCTGAGGGGACTTACGCCAGTCGTTCCGGCACCACGCGGGCGGGCTCGACGCCGGTCATGGGGAAGTCGAGGTCCTGCAGGCGGTGGGTGAAGCGCGCGTGGACGATGCCCACACCTGGCTATGCGCTCGCCGTAGTGGGGAGGAAGCCAGGGTTGGCTTCGCTTCCGGTCAGGGATTGGGCGACCGGAGGAACGAAGGCCCAGTGATCGGCCCAGGGCGCGCCATCCTCCTTCCAGGCGCGGATCACGGCCTGCTGTTCAGGGTCGACAGGCTGCTTGTGGGACTCGGGGGACGGCATCACCACGCGCGGGTCGGCGGAGGTGACACGCGCCCACAGCTCGCTGGCCTGAACATCGCCCGGCACGATGGCCGTCGACCCCGGCGCGGCAGGCGAATCGTTCCATGAACCCGCCTGCGGAAAGACCCCGGCAACTCCGGGCTAGAAGGCGAAGACGAGGGCGACGGAGAAGTCGACGCCGCGGCGAAACTTGGTGTTGAGCTGGTCGCCGTCGATGTACTGGGAGCGGTACACCTGCCGGATGGCCGGATCGGTCAGATTCTTAGCTTGAATGCGCAGCTGACAGAAGTCGGACAGTTGCTGGGTGAAGCTCAGGTTCAGAGTGTCGAAGCTGCGTGCGTAGACACTCGGCGTGAAGACGCCGTTGACGGCTGCTGCGCCCGTCACCAAGGTGTCGCCCTGCACGGTGTAGAACAGGCCGAACTGGGTACCCGAATCGGGCAGATCGTAGGTTAGGAAGAGGTTGAAGAGCTTCTCGGGGGCGCCGGTGGCGTCGCGCTTGGAGAGCGGCGCGTCGATGTTGGGCGCGCTGAACGCAGCGATCTCGTCGTCAGGCAGGGTCACTTCGGAGTCGATGAACGTGGCGTTCAAGCCGAGACCGAGACCTTCGAGGCTGTCGTGGAAGCGCACCAGATCGGTGCGGCCCTCAATCTCAATTCCCGAGAGGTTGCCCTTCGGGTAGTTGACCGGGGTAGAGAAACCAAAGTCGATGTTGCGCTCGACAACCTCGATGGGATTCTCAATGTCCTTGTAGAAGTAGGAGAGCGAAACCAGGCCGCCTTCATAGGGCACCCAGTCCATGCGCAGGTCGTAGTTCTCCAGGCTGCTCGTCTCCAGGTCTGGGTTGCCGATGAAGACAGGTCCGCCGAGGAACTCCTGCTGGATGATCGGGCTCAGCTCGCGGAAGGTCTGCCGGGCGATCGTGCGGCTGAAGGACGTCCGCAATGTGACGGTGTCCGTGGCTTCGTACACCATGGCCAGCGCGGGCAACACGTCGTCCTGATCGATAGCCACGTCGGCGAGCTCGGACGTGAACTCCACGGCGGCTGGCTCGTTGGGCAGGAACAGGAAGACCTCATCTTCGGGGCTGTTCACGATCCCGACCTGCATGTTCTCGAATCGTGCTCCGCCGATCAGCTTGAAGTCGGGGGACAGCGGCAGATCGAACATGCCGTAGGTGGCGGTGATGTCCTGGAAACCCTCGTAGTCGACGTCCTGCTCGGAGGCGAGGATGGGGTGGTCTTCGTCCGGGAAGAAGCGGCTCCAAAACAGGTCAAAGCGGCCCTCGAAGTTCGATTGATCTCCGGCGTTGGTGAAGGTGTCCTGGTCAAAGCGACGATCGACCTCATCGGCGAAGTAGCCGAACTTCCAGTAGCCCTCTTCCCCGTCCCATTGCTCGAAGGGCAGCTTCATGCTGAGCTGGAGCTGGTCGGAGTCCTCTTCGATCACCTGCCAGGTGCGCTGGAGGTTGCCGAAGTTGATGTTGGCCGCTGGCAGGAAAACCGAGTGGTTGGCGGGGTCGGTGAACGGCGGAATGAAGGGCGGCGCGCCCGGGTCGAAGCGAGGTCCGGTCCAGAGCGAACCGAACTGGCGCTTGTCCGGGGCGTTGGAGTCGGCTGCGCTGTTGGCCCAAGCCCAGGCGAAGACGGGAGCCTTGAATACAAACGAGCCCAGCTCCCAATCGTCGATAGGCAGATTGTGCTCGCCACGGAGCTGCAGCGTCCGCGTTGTACGTTCGACATACTCGAGGGTCTCCGTACGCAGATAGGGCGCCGCAAGCGGCTCCTGGTTCCCTGCTCCCATGGAATCGCTGGGATCGAACCCCGGGAAGAAGAACTCCTTGCCGCGGGTGTCCTCAGCAAGGGTCGCGGTGTCCTCGGCCGACCGTGTGTAGAGGTAGCTAAGGCCAAACGAGTGATCGTCATTCTCGGCACCGAGGCTCAGGAGGCTGCCCCATTGGACGCTCTGGCTCGAACGATCGATATCGAACAGGTTGGTGTTGAACTCGCCGATCCCGATCGAGCCTTGGGTGATGGCCGGGTTCAGGCCGGCGCCGGGTGTGTCGACTTCCAGTGTGTCGTCCACCCCGCCCTCGAAGTGACTGCTATCACGCTCGTAGAACAAGCTTCCGGAACCGCCGACTCGCCAGTCATCGCCCAGCTCGGCGCTGGTGCCGGCGGAGAGGGAGTACTTGCTGTCGACGGGGGCGTCCTCGCGCAGGACGCCGACGGCACCGTCCCAATTCCCGCCCAGGTTCTCGAGCTGCTGGTCGCGCCGCCCGTCGTCTTTGCCCAGGTCGCGGACTCCCCCGCCATCGTAGCTCAGAAAGTCGCTCTCGCCGCCCGCCAGTGTGTTGTAGCCGAGGCCTGTGCTTAGGCGTACGAAGCTCTCCTCGGGGATGCCCCGGAGGTCCAGGTTGACCGCGCCGCCGGATGCATCGCCCTGTTGATCGGGTGTGAAGGTCTTGGAGACCTGGATGGACTGGATCACCGTCGAGGGGAACTGGTCGAGTTCCACCGCGCGGGTCTCGGCATCGGCTGAGGGGAGTCGGACGCCGTTGACCTGGGAGCTGACGTAGCGATCGGGTAGGCCGCGGATGACCGGGAACTTCCCATCCTGAATCGTGGCTCCCGAGACCAGCTTCAGGGCGGCGGCAGCATCGCTGGCGCCGGCCCGGTTGATGAGCTCGGCCGAGATGGCGCTGACCAGGGACGGGCTCTCGATGCGCAGCTGGAGCAGCTCGGCCTCCGTTCCGGTTCCGATGCCCAGGACGTCCTCGACGACGAAGTCTTCGAGCTCGACGAATTCGGCGGACAAATCCACGTCGAGGTCCGTCAACTGCCCGGCGGCCACGATGACATCGGTTCGCACGACCTGGCTGTAGCCGGACTTGTCAAAAATCAGGGTGTAGGTGCCCGGCGCGAGCTGCGGGAAGATGTAGTTGCCCCGGCTGTCGGACTCCACGGTGGTCTGGGTTTCCACGTTTCGTACCCGCACGCGGGCGAGCGGGATCTCGAAGGTGGGGTCGCGCAGGATGCCGCGGATGGAACCGGATTGGGCTGAGGCACTTCCGGCGAGCAGAAAAAGGCCGGCCAGCCAGACAAGGAGAAGGGGTCGCGGTTGCACGGGGACACGTTGGAGTGCGCTCTTTCCCAGTGGGAAGAGACCGGCTTGTTCCTAGAAGCTTCGTCGGCTCCTAATCTGGCGGCGACATTAGGCCCCTTGCGTGAGGGATCGATGTAGAGGCTCTGGCGCTCGTGTGAAGCGAGCATAGAGGGAGTGTTGGGCGGGTCGCTGCGTAGCGCTTGTTCACAGTCCGTTGATCTTCTTGTGCGATGGCGACTGCCATGCCCTACCCTCTGGGTGTGGAAACAGCAGTCGTCATCGCCATCGTCGGAGGACTGGGCCTGGCCCTGATCGCGACCATCCTTGTCCTCTCCAAGAGCAAAGACGGAGGCACCCTTGCCGCGGTGCCGCCGCCGGAAGTGCCGCCGAGTGCACTGACGCCGGAGTCCCTGAAGAAGCGCTACGGGCGTCCTGGGTTCTTGCCCGAGACGGAGCCGGGTGATCACGGCAAGTCGCACTTTTGCGGTCGCCCCTGGCTGGCAGAAGGGGAGGCGTGGCCAAGCTGTGGACGCTGCGGCGAACCCATGCAGTTGTTTCTCCAGCTGGACTTGGACGCGCTGCCCAACGGCGCCCCGGCCCAGCGGTCCGGCGGCCTTGCGCAGCTTTTCTACTGCGTGAACTCGAAGTCGGAGTGCGAGATCCACGCCGAGTCCTGGGAGCCCTTCAAGCCGGCGACCATGGCACGGGTCGTAGACCCGACCCAGCCTGGGGCCCAGGCGGCCGACGATCTGGCGCACGAGCCGTTTCCCGCGCAGACCATCACCGGCTGGCAGGAGCTGGACGACCTCCCCAATTGGGAAGAGCTACTCAAGATGGACGTGGTCATGACGCCGGAGGTCGAGTCCTACCTCGAGGAGGCGGAAACCCCCCAGGACGGTGACAAGCTAGGGGGCTGGCCCCACTGGGTTCAGGGGGTCGAGTATCCCACCTGCCCCGACTGCGGAGACCCGATGGAGCTGCTCTTCCAGCTCGACAGTGAAGACCACGTGCCCTTCATGTTCGGTGACGCGGGCGTGGGGCATCTGACCCGCTGCCGGCGCCACTCGACCAAGCTCGCCTTCGGCTGGGCCTGCGGCTAGGGGGCTAGCCTTCAGCCGGCATTAGCTCCAGCAGGGCGACCACCATGGCCTCGACTCCGCGGGTGACGCTCGGCTGGGGATCGATTCGGAAGAACGGGGAGTGGTGGCCGGGTATCGGGGCGCCCCCGGCTTTGGCGGCGTCGATGTCGGCCTGGGGCGTGCCGCCCACCTGAAAATAGGCGCCGGGGACGCGCTCCGGGGTCTTCACGAAGTACGCGAAGTCCTCGGCGCCCATTCCGCTGCGCTCCTCGTGGTAGAGGCCCTGCGAACCGAAATGGGCGGTGAAGGTGTCCAGCAGGCGTTCCGCGAGCGCGGGGTCATTCTCGGTCGGCGGCGTGGACTCGAGGGTGCGGATGACCTCAGGAAGCTTGTCGTCGGGCAGCCCGTTCGCCCTGCCGATGTGTTCGGCGATGCGTTCGATGCCTAGGAGGAGCTTCTCGCGCGTCTCGTCGCTGTCCGAACGCACGGTGAGCTCCAGCCGTGCGACGGACGAGATGATGTTGTGCTTGGAACCCGCGTGGAAGGATCCGACGGTGACGACCCCCGGCTCGAGCGGAGCGAGTTCGCGGGAGACGAGCCCCTGGAGCGCGATCACGATCTGCGAGGCGATGTAGATGGGGTCCTTGCCGCGGTGTGGGCTGGCGCCGTGGGTCCCGATGCCGTGGACGACGATGTCGACGCTGTCGGAGGACGAGGCCGTCAGGCCGCCACGGAGCTGAATCTTGCCGGCGGGGCTGCCGGCGGACACGTGCAGGGCGAGCGCTTGGTCGGGGACGCCGAAGCGCTCGTACAGTCCGTCACCCAGCATGGCGCGCGCGCCGCCGATGCGCTCCTCGGCCGGCTGTCCGACGAATAGGATTGTGCCTGACCAGCGATCCCGATTCGCATTCATCCAGCGGGCGGTGCCTACCATGGCGGTCATATGCACGTCGTGGCCGCAGGCGTGCATGATCGGAATGCTTGTCCCGTCCCCAGCCTGGTAGATGGCCTCCGAGGCGTAGGGTAGCCCGGTTTCCTCGGCGAGAGGCAGGCCGTCCATGTCGGCGCGCACCAGGATTCGCGGTCCTTCACCGTTGCGCAGGATCCCGACCACCCCGGTGCCTCCAACGCCCTCGGTCACGCGAACGCCGGCGGTGCGGAGCTCAGTGGACAAGCGAGCGGCGGTCTCATGTTCGAGGAACGAAAGCTCGGGGTGGCGGTGGAAGTGCTCGAAAAGGGCAGCGAGGTGATCCGCGTAGTCTGCCTGGATCGCGGACCGCAGGTCGGGGGCTTGGGGGGGCGAAAGAAGGGCGAGGGACGTGAGTAGGGCGGACAAGAGCATGGCCCGAAGATATCCGCTGGTGCTCCGGTATCCCCAGGGGGAGAGAATTCTCCGGGGCCTGATTGACGCAGCGCCCGTATCTTTCAGGCATGCATCGACTCCTCCTTCTCTTGGCCTGTCTGCCGTGTGTGGCGGCGCAGGACGCACCTGTCGCCTTCGTTGGCGCGCGGGTGCTGCCGATTTCATCCGAGCCCATCGACGACGCCAGCTTGGTCGTGCAGGGCGGCAAGATCCTCAGCGTGGGCCCCAGGGCTGAGGTCGTGATCCCCGCTGATGCCATCGTGCGGGATTGTGTGGGCAAGGTCATCATGCCTGGGTTGATCTGCACCCATTCCCACGTTGGGCAGCCGGCGGGGGGGGATCGATCGGCTCCCATCCAGCCGGAAACGCGCGTGCTGGATTCGATCGACGTACGGCATGCGAGCCTCCAGCGCGCCCAGGCGGGTGGTCTGACCTGTGTCAACGTGATGCCGGGCTCCGGCCACCTGCTCTCGGGTCAGACGATCTACCTGAAGCTGAAGGACGGCCGGACCATCGATGAACTCTACGTGCGCGACGCCATGGGGCAGCCTACTGGCGGGATGAAGATGGCCAACGGCACGAACAGCCGGAAAGACCCTCCGTTCCCTGGGACGCGGGCGAAGTCGGCAGCGCTGGTGCGCGAGGCCTTTGTCGCTGCACAGGACTATGCGAAGCGTATCGCGGACGCAGGCGATGACGAATCCAAGCGGCCCGCCCGGGATCTGGCGAAGGAGGCACTGGTCGAGGTGCTAGAGGGCAAGCGGGTGGTGCATCACCACACACATCGCCACGACGACATCCTGACGGTGCTGCGACTGTCCCAGGAGTTCGGTTTCCAGGTTGTTCTTCACCATGTGAGCGACGGCTGGAAGGTGGCGGACGAGATCGCTGCTGCTGGCGCGCCTTGTTCGATCATCGTGATCGATTCTCCGGGCGGGAAGGAAGAGGCCCTTGGAGTCGATTTCCGGACGGGTGGCGTGCTCGAAAGGGCGGGTGTCTCGGTTTCCTTTCACACCGATGACTTCATCACCGACAGCCGGCTTTTCCTGCGCTCGCCTGCCTTGGCGGTGCGGGCGGGCATGACGCGTGAAGGAGCGCTGGCAGGAGTCACCCTCGAGGCCGCGAAGCAGCTCGGGCTGGAGGATCGCATCGGCTCCCTTGAAGCCGGCAAGGATGCGGATCTGGCGATTCTCGATGGGGACCCGCTCTCGATCTATTCGCTGGTGCACGAAACGTGGGTGGAGGGCGTGCAGGTGTTCGACCTGGCCGTGGATGCCGATCGACTGCGAGCCTTTGGCGGCTACGGGGCTGGAGACAAGGAGACGAGGAATCTGTGCTGCGGAGGTGTCCAGTGATGTTGTCGACGATGGCGATGATGGCGGCAGCCTGGGTTTGCGCACCCCAGGACGAGACGAGTTCGATGGCGATCGTGGCGGAGACGCTCCACACGGCGGCCGGCGAAGCTATCGCGAACGGCGTGGTTTGGATCGAGGACGGCAAGATCAAGGCCGTTGGAAGCGCCGGATCGATCGAACTCCCGGCGGGCATCGAGACCCTGCGCGCCAAGGTGGCGACGCCGGGGCTGGTCGATGCGAGATCGGTGGTCGGGCTGGCGGGCCAGCTGAACTCTGCCCACGACCAGGATCAACTCGAGCGTTCGGCTCCGATTCAGCCTGAGCTGCGGGCGATCGATGCGTACAACGCCCGCGAGCCACTGGTGACCTGGATCCGATCGTTCGGGGTGACCACGGTCCACACCGGACATGGGCCTGGCGCAGTGGTCAGCGGCCAGACCCTGATCGCTAAGACGGCCGGCGAGACCGTCGAGGAGGCTGTGATGGTGCCTTTTGCGATGGTGGCGGCCACCCTGGGCGAGGGTGCCTTGGGATCCGATGGCAAACCTCCGGGGACGCGCGCGAAGGCGGTGGCACTCCTGCGCCAACAGCTCGTGGAGGCCGGCGAATATGCAACTGACCGGACAAGTGAGAAGCCGCCGGCGAGGGACCTGCGCAAGGAGGCCCTGGCTGCGGTGCTGGCGGGCGAACGGCCGCTGCTGGTGGCAGCCCACCGGGCCCACGACATCGGTGCGGCCCTGCGATTGGCCGATGAATTCGGCATTCGTCTGGTTCTGGACGGCGCAGCGGAGGCCTACTTGATGATGGACGAGATCGCGGCTTCCAAAGTGCCGGTGATCGTGCATGCACCGATGAAGCGGGCCAGCGGTGAGGCGGAGAACCTCTCGATGGAAACCCCCCATGTCCTGCAGCAGGCCGGCCTGCAGATCGCCTTGCAGTCGGGCTTTGAGGGCTATGTGCCCAAGACGAGGGTGGTGCTCTTCGAGGCCGGCATCGCAGCGCGCTACGGCTGTTCGTTTGGTGACGCGTTGCGGCTGGTGACCATCGACGCCGCCAGAATCCTCGGTGTCGACGATCGGGTGGGATCCCTCGAGGTCGGCAAGGACGGGGATGTCGCCCTCTATGACGGTGACCCCTTTGAGTATACGTCGCACTGCACTGCGGTGGTGATCGAGGGGGCGGTCGTGCACAGCCGGGAGTGAGATGCGCGGGGCCAGGAGTCGCCCCCGTGAATAGAAGCGCGGCGATTGGACGCTGGCGCGAATATCTAAGCGCGGAGCCTCTTGGCTCCGCGCTTCGTTTTGAAACGCATCTCGGACACAGGTGGCCCGGGTCGGGACGAGTGTCCGCGGCCGGCCCTTCGGCATCCGCTACTTTTTTTTCAGCGGAGTGGCGAGTCGATTGGAAGTCCGGCGGACCAGGCTGGAAACGAGTGGAACACGACTACCGGCCGTCGCGACGCGTAGGCGCGATCGAGTCCCATCGGCAGCCTAGTTCTGTCCGTCCTGCGCAGTGCATATCGATGGAACCACAGGCATGCCTGGGGCGATTCACGCGAAACAACAGGATTCCCACACCTAGAAGAATGTGCGGACCATGGGCTCGACCGCGATTCGGAATCAGAGCCCCTTCTCTCCCCAGACTAAATATGCACCAATCCCTCAAACTGTCCCTGCGCATCGCGACACGCCCGGCCATGGCACTTGCGTTGCTGCACGCCGCGCATGGCCAGGGCATCGACTGGCTCGAATTCGTTCAAGACGACTCCCTTCTCTCCGGTGCCTCGGCGACTTCGACCGGCGATACCGAAGAGCGGGACTACGCATGGGGCGACCTGGACCAGGACGGTTGGATCGATCTGATCTCGGTTCGCAAGGAACCGTTCACCACGCAGGGTCGCCGCACCAACGTGCTGTTCATGAATCAGGGCGGTACTCTGGTGGATCAAACCAGCCAGTATGCGGCGACGTCGGATGTACCGGGCGACAACGGCTTCCTGACCGCGACCAATGACCGCGACGTAGTGATCGCCGACATCGATGGAGATGGCTGGGATGATGTCATCACGGCGACCACCTTCTCGGTCGGTCAGCCGAAGCACATCAGCCACCCCCGCATCTACATCAACCTGGGCAGCGATGGTGCTGGCAACTGGCTCGGTCTGCGCCATGAGGATGCCCGGATTCCCCAGCTGCAGCTTGTCAGCGGGCCGAACGCGATCCCCTTCTTCTGCGGAATCGCCGCGGGGGATGTGAACGGTGACGGCGACTTGGACTTGTACTTCGCGGACTACGACGTGGCGGGCAACCCCGACGTGGATGACCGTCTGTTGATCAACGACGGCAACGGTTTCTTCACCGATGAGACGGCAAGCCGCATGACGGTGGCGATGGTGGACTCCCCTTTTGGCAATGCGGCCGAGATCGTCGACATGAATGGCGATGGCGTGAACGACATCGTCAAGAACTCGGGTCTGGGCCAAACGACTGGGCAGCCCCGGGTCGATATCAGCTACAACGATCCCAGCAACGAAGGGCAATTCAACATTTTGCAGACCGCCAACGAGCAGGCGCCCTATCACGTGGACGTGGGCGACCTCAACCAGGACGGGCTTCCCGACCTGGTGACCTCCGACGACGGTGCGGACCGCTACATCCTCAACCGCGGCAACGATGTATTCGGGCGGGTGATCTGGTCAGCCCCCTTCGGCTACAACGTCGACGACGGCTTTGGCTCCAACATCTTGATCTCCGATCTCGACAACGACGGGTGGTCCGATGTGATCATCGCTGACGTCGACGTGGACATCGCCGGATTTGGCCGCCGGATGCACATGTTTCGGAACGAAGGGGGCACCGTCGGCGGCGACGTGGACATCAACGAGCAGTCGGGACAAGGCTTCAGCGGTGCACGCGGTTTGACGAACGCGATGCTGCGCTGTACCCACGACATGGGGGTCTTCGATATCGACAACGACGGAGACAAGGACCTGGTCCTCGCGCGCTGTGAAGGCACCAACGTTTGGATCAACCAGCTCGATCCGAACCCGCCGGTGATCGGAGAGCTGTACTGCGATCCCGCTGTGGCCAACAGCTCCGGGCTTCCCGGCACCCTGTCGGCGAGCGGCTCGGACGTGGCTTCCGACAATGACTTCACGGTGACGGCGTCCCAGCTTCCGCAGAACCAGTTCACGCTGTTCCTGGCCTCGCCCACCCAGGGCCTGGCCCAGAACCCCGGCGGAAGCCAGGGCAACCTGTGCCTTGGAGGTCAGATCGGCCGCTTCCGTACCCAGGTCGGGAGCACGGGCTCCGCTGGTGCGTTCTCGATCCAGGTGGACCTCTCGGCGATCCCCACCCCGATGGGCACCACCCAGGTTCAGGCCGGCCAGACGTGGAACTTCACCGCGTGGTACCGGGACGTGAACCCGACGCCCGTGAGCAACTTCACCGACGCCCTTACGGTCGACTTCCAATAGGCCCCGGGTGAGTGGACGCCGGGCCCCGATGGGGGACCGGCAACTTCGGCTCTCACTCTCCGGGCGTCAGGGACTTCGGTCCTTGGCGCCCGGATTTTGTTGGTCTGACTTGGAGAGCCTCGGCTTGGGCGCAAACTCGGCCTGCTGACAGCCGGGGGCAAGCTCGCCTAGAGCCGATCCGCCACGAATGCGCGCATCTCGGTGAGAGAGAGGGCGCCGTCCGAATCGGCGTCGATCACAGCAGTGAGCGCGAGCCATGGATCGCGACCACGCATCAAGTCCTGGACATCGCGGCGCTCATCCCCGGGCACCGCCATGCGGCGCCGGTTGTAGGTCCCGCGAAACTCGGGCTGGGTTAGAACATCGTCCGCAATGCCGACTTGCTCCATGACTGCAAACGACTCCAACACCTCGGCGCGCGTCAGAACACTGGCGTCCTGGTCCGCCTGGAAGTAGCGCGCAATCGTCCGCATCGCGACGGCCTCCGGGCTCGTGTCGAGGACCTCGGGCGGGTTGGCGAGGGCCTCGAAGCTGTCCAGCAGGAAGGAGGCCTCCTCGGGAGTGGCTTTGATCTCCGGAAGGACCTCGGGCTCAGGCTGCTCGGTCACGGCGAGGTCGGCATCGATATCCCGCTCGACGGGCTGGGCCTCCTGCGTATCGGGTTGGCTCTGGCAGGCGAACAGGGCTAGGCCTGCGATCCAGGCAACGGGCCAAACACGGCGGGAGTCCAAAATGGAGGTCGACATTGGAGAGATTGCGGAGGAGAAGGGGTCGCGGTGAATCGATTTGCCGCGGCTTGTCTGTTCGTCAGACTAGGGCTTTCCCGCAATCTGTTCACGTGCAGGATTCGGATCGAACGGTGACTGTCCAAGTCATGATCCTGAGATCCGGCGCCGTGAGAGGTCGATACGGAAGGCCTGCATGCCCTGAACGGCCTCCTGGGCCAGTTCCGGGTGGCAGGTGAACAGGATGACCTGTCGTTGGGGGGCGAGCTCCGACAGGACCGGATACAGGGCCTGTCGACGCGTCGTGTCCCAGTGGATGAGGGCCTCGTCCAGGACCAGTGGGAGCCGGGCCCGTCCCGCGTCCAGGTGGTCCAAGGTCCCTAGGCGCAGGCATAGGTAGACCTGTTCCTGAATGCCGCGGGACAGTGGCGCGTCGACGGGAACGCTGCGTCCTAGCTGGGCGGACTCCACGTGCAGGGGTCCTTCGTCCCCCTGGGGGTAGAGGAGGCGGGTGTACCGGCCCGCGCTGATGGCGGCGAGATAGCGGCCGGCGCGCTCGAGAACGTCGGGCTGATGCTCCGATCGATAGCGTTGCTCGGCGAGCTGCAAGAGGTGGGCGAGCAGGGCGCGCCGATCGTGCTCGAGGTGCACCCGTTCGCGCTCCTGGCCGGCGGCGATCAGGTCCCCGTCGACTTCGGCGATGCTCGGTCCCTGCCTGTGGGTGACCCGTTCGGCCAGCCGCGCTTGCACGCCGATGAGTTTGCGCTCGCGCACCTCCAGCCCATCGAGCCGGCTCTCCAGGATGGCGGGCTCCTGGGCGGGGGAGGAGCTTGGGGTGAGTTCTTCGCCAAACGTGATCGCAGGTCCGTACTCCGGCCAGAGGGGCTCGGAGTGCATGCGTTTTTCCGCCGCCCGCAGCTCGCTTTGCAGCTCGAGCTGCTCGTGCCATTTACGGTAGGCCTGGGCGGGGCTGAGTTCGTCGCCGAACGTCTCGGATAGGGCGCGCAGGGTGCGACGCAGGCGCCGGCAGGCGGCCGCGTGGCGGCGGCTGCGTTCGTCGAGTCGCGCCTCCTGGCCACCGCGCTCCGCGGCGTCCTCGCGTGCGAGGTGTTCGCGGTGCAGCGCCTCCTCGAGTGCCTCCTGCAAACTCTCGGGGAGGCAGGCGGGGTCCCGCCCCTCGGCGCCGTCTTCGAGCAGCCTGTCGGCCAGGTCGCGCCAGTGGCCTTGGCGCGCTCGCTCTCGATCGCGGCACTCCGCTGCTGACTGGGCGGCGTCGGCCGCAAGGTCTGCGGCCTCGCGCGCTAGGGCAGTGGCCTCCAGCTGGCGCAGCCAGGCGTGGGGCGCGTGGGGAGCGGCTACGCCGAGAGTGCTAGCAAAGGCGGTGGCGGAGCCTGGGGGAGCGGGCGGTCGGTCGGCGGCAGGTGCCCCTGGGCGACTCGCCTGGAGCGCTGCGACCACCGCTAGCACGAGCAGCAGGAGACCGGCCATCAGGCTCTCGCCCGGGAGGTAGCCGGCGTGGGAGAGAGCGGCGAGCCCAAGGCCGCTCACGGAGAGCGCGAGCGCGGCGATGGGCAGTGGAGGTCGGATCCCGGTGGGGGGGAGCTGGCCGGCCTGCGTTCCGGGGCTGCCCGCGGCGACCGCATCCTGCCAGGCGCGCGCGTCCGCGGTCCAGGACCCGAGCGGTAGGTCCTCGAGCTCGCCCGGCTCGACGTCCGTCAGTCCAGCATCGACCAGCGCGCGGCGCGCCTCCGTCGAGTGTTGCCGGAGAGCGGATTCGGCCGCCTGCATACGATCCCGGTCGAGCCGGCTGCTCGTGGCTTCGTGGACAGCGAGGCGAATGTCGGCGGCGCGGCGCAGGACCTGCTGCTGGCGCTCGGACACGAGCACGGGCTGCCGCGCCAGGCGGGCGCGCGGTCCTTCCATGTCGGCCTCCAGGCGGTCGACTTCGTTTTGCAGGAGGCGCGGATCCTCGAGGCTTTCACCCTCGAGCGCCGCGGCGCGCAGGGGAACACAGTCGGCCCGCAGGGCCTCGGTTGCGCGCAGAGCTGCGTGGAACTGGGCCTCGTCGCGCGCCCTGCGCGTCAATGCAAGGCTCTTGCGGGTCTCGTCGAGTTCGCTGCCGACACGGTCGAGTTCACGCCGTTCGTCACGTCTGCCTCGATCCTGGGCGGCCGCTCTGCGGCGGGTCGCGCGGAGTTCGGCAATCCGTTCGCCGAGATCGCGCGCCTGGGTGCGGTGGCGATCGGGCCGCCAAAGGCGCGCGGCCTCTTTTTGGAGTTCGGCGCGGACCTCGTGGAGGGGGCGCGCGCCCGGCAGTCCAAGCTCTCCGCAGAGGAGCGAATCGACCTGATCCCGGACGCTGTCCTTCAGCTCGATAGCCCCGCCTGCGGTCAGCGAGTAGACGGCGCGATAGAGGTCCCTGGTCACGGCTTCGACCTCGACCAGGGCAGCATCCGAAGCGCGGGGGCGCGCGTCCCAGTCGCTGTCGCTCGGACCGCGCTGGAAGGCGCTGGTCGCCCCTTGGAGTTCCCGCCGGATCCAGAAGGGCTCGCCATCCTCCGGACGCATGCGTGCGGTAAGCACCGGGCTCGGTCCGTCGGGGTCCCAACGGCCGAGAGGGTGACGATCTCTGCGTCCGGGATCGAAGCCGAACAGGGCTGTTTCCAATGCCCCGTGGAAGCTGGACTTGCCGGCCTCGTTGGGCCCGTAGACAACGATGGCGTCCGCACTGAGATCGAAGGTGCGGGCGGCGAGCGGGCCGTAGTTCGCCAGGCGAAGGGCTTCGAACCTCAAGGCGTCACTCCGTCGCCGGGGCTGGAAGGGTCCGTTGGAGCAGGGTCTCGGCGAGGTCCACGGTGAGCTGCTGGAGGTAGAGCGTGCGCTGCGCCGGATCGGTGGGGAGTCCGGCGAGCTGGAGTCTGTCGGGCGCTTGGGTTGGCTCAAGGAAGGCCCCCTCGGGATCCTGCTCCCAGGCCTGCGCCAGCTCGAGGGCGGAGGCCAGGGCGGAGGGATGCTCGCGCAGTTCCTCGAGCGAGCGCGAGACGTGCAGACCTCTCGGACGCAGCTGGACCTCGAGCAGGCCCGTGCGCTCGCGCAGCTCGGCTTCTAGGGCCTCGCGGGAGCTGGGCTGGGCCAGCGCCGGCGCCAGCGGGCAGGGTCCGGTCGGGATCAGGCGCAGGAGCAGCTCGGCGCCGGTCGCTTGTTCCTGTGCCTCCTCGGCGGCCCGGGCGAGCGCATCGGCGAGCTCGGCGGCCGTGCGGCAATGGGCCAGGCTCCCGACTTCACGGCGCTCCCAGCGGGTTGGCGCAAGCTCGACGAAGCGGACGAGCGGCGCGGATCCAGCTTCGAGTTCGACAACGAGGCCGCCCTTGGGTCCATGTTCGCCGGGATGGCGGCCACACAGGTTCCCCGCGTACCAGGCGGGAACGCGGGGGAACGGCCTGCCGCGGCGGTGGACGTGGCCGAGGGCCCAGTAGTCGTAGCCGGGTGCGGCGAGGTCGGCCTCGGTGCTGGGTGCGTAGCTGGCGTGTTCGGCGGCGCCGGCGGCCGCGTGAACCTGGGTGTGCAGGAGGCCGACGGTAGGCACATCCGCGGCGAGGCGCGGGAAGCGGGCGGCGAGGTTGTCGGTCTCGGCGCTGGTCGCGTGGCCCGCGCAGGCGACGAGCCCGCGAAGGCCGCCGTCCTTGCCGCGGAGCTCGAGGGTCCGGGGCTCGCCGGCCTGCACGATGTGCACGGCGCCGGGCGCGCTACGGGTCGCAGCGGAGAGCCCGCTGGGTGCAGCTGCTCCCCCGGGGGATCCAAGGCCGAGTCCAGCCAGCCGTCCGCCCGGCCCGCCAGGGTCGTGGTTGCCGGCGATCCAGATCAGGTCGATACCGCCTGCGCTGAGCCGCCGCACCTGCCGCGTGAGCCACAGCTCGGTCCCGAAGTCCAGGCGCTCCTCATCGAAGCCGTCGCCTGCCACGAGCACCGCGTCCAGGGCCTCGGTGAGCGCGAGGTCGATGGCCGCCGCAAAGGCCTGCCGGGTGGCTTCGCGCAGGCGATCGCGGGTCGCAGGCTGGCCGCCCCAAGCGGTGTCGAGGTGCAGGTCCGCCAGGTGCAAGAACCGCAGGGTCATGCGGCCAGTTTAGCCCGGGTGGGGGGCAGTCCCGCGCGCCCGATGGGCTTACGATTCTCCCCATGCGGCGAATTGGATGGATCTCGGTGGTTTTGGGAATCCTGGTTCTCGTCGGTTGCGTGATCTTCATCAATCAGTCCGCCATCCAGCACAACCCACACAGCACCTTCGCCCAGCGCACCTCCTACAGCATGGCCAAGCGCAGCGTGCACGAGACCCTGCCGCGCATCCTGCCGGTGGCGCTGCTCGGAGCTGTCCTGCTGTCGGCGGGGAACATCGTGCTGCATCGCAACCCGCCGGCGGAGTAGTTGGGCTAGCCCGATCCCGGTGACGGGTCCGGACTAGTAGCGCTCTTCGAGCACCTTCAGGTGGTGGATCTCGTGGCCGGCCATGATCCAGGGGAAAGCGCGCGCGGTGAAGTCACCGCCTGAGGCGTTGCCGCGGCGGGCGGCTTGCTCGGGCTGGAGACTGGAAAACAGGGCCAGGTGGGAGGCGCGCAGGCCGCGGTATTCGTCCAAAAGGTTGGCGACGCTGCGGTCGTTGAAGCAGCCGCCAGTGACGTAGATGTCCTGGTCGAATCCGAACAGGGCCTGGGTTTCGCCGCGTGAGATCGCCATGGTTCGCACACCGAACATGCGGTCGGTATCGAGCATGTGGCCCAGGAGCTCCTTCGGACTCCACTTGCCGGGCGCGTAGGGCGTGGAAGCCTTCGCTTCATCGACGCCCTGAAACCAAGCCTCCATGCGCTCGCCGCTCTGGCGGAGCGAGGCGAGCACGTCGTCGGCTGTGACCTGCTGGGTGTAGGTGGTCCAGTATTCACCGCAGTCGGTTTCGATGGGGCGGGGGAGGGCTAGGCTGAGGTCGGGCATCGGGGCGGGTTGGCTGGTGGAGGCGGGGCCTCGACAGTTTGCTACCTTGAGCCCATGAGCGTCCCCGATTTCCAGCAGTCTGACGTGCAAGAAGCCATCATTCGGCGCATCGAGTCCCTGGAGGCAGACCTGCCCGCGCTGTGGGGCAAGATGAACTGCGCGCAGATGCTCTACCACTGCCGCAAGCCCTTCGAGGTGGCCTTTGGGGAAAGCGAGCTCAAGCGCGGTCTGATCGGCCTCCTCTTTGGCGGCTTCGCAAAGAAGAAGTTCGTCGACTCGGACGAGCCCTTCAATCAGGGGTCGCCGACCATGCCGGAATTCCTCGACCGGGCCGCGGGCGGGGAAGAGGTTGCGGCCCACAAGCAGGCCCTGATCGGTGAGGTGAAGCGCTTCGTGTCCGGTGTGCCCCGCATCGGGGTCCATCCGTTCTTCGGCAAACTGACTCCGCTGCAGTGGGACCGACTGATGTGGAAGCACCTCGATCACCACCTGCGCCAGTTCGGCTGCTAGGGAACGAGTCCTTCGCCTAGGCCTTGGCCTTGGCCTCGATGAGCTTTTCGAGCTCGGCGTGCAGCGCTCCAAGCACGTCGTCGTAGGAGTAGGCGCCGACGGTTTCTTCGCCCTTCTTGAGGTGCACGGTCTTGGGGCCGCACCAGAGGCCCAGGTCCGCGTCGTCGGTCTCGCCGGGGCCGTTCACCCGGCAGCCCATGACCGCGATCGTGAGGTCATGGTCCTTCGCGTACTCGGTGGCGCGTTTGACGTCCTCGGCGAGCTCGATGAAGCGCTCGTTCTCGACGCGGCTACACGAGGGGCAGGCGATGATGTTCAAGCCGTCGAAGAAATTCGGCGGCACCGAGCGGAAGCGGCCCGCCTCAATGTCGGCCAGGATCTGGCGACCGACGACGATCTCCTCGCCCTTGTTGTCGAAGGGCACGGTCAGGGACACGCGGATGGTGTCGCCGATGCCGGCGGCGACGAGCTGCTCGAAGGCGATGCGCGTCTTGATCACGCCGTCGGGCGGCATGCCCGCCTCGGTGACGCCCAGGTGCAGCGGCACGTCGGGGCGCAGCTCGGCGAAGCGCTGGTTGGCCTCGATGACCAGGCGCGGGTCGGAATCCTTGATCGAGACCAGGTAGTTGTCGAACTGCAGGTCGTCGAGCAGCTTGCAGTGCTCGACGGCCTGCGCGACAAGGGCGCCGACGTCGTCGCCCGGGAAGCGCTCCTTGGCATCGGGCGCGAGGGAGCCGGCGTTGCAGCCGATCCGAATGGCGCAGTCGTGATCCTTGGCTACCTTGGCGATCCAAGCGACCTTCTGGGCGGTCGTCTTGTCCTTCTCGTGGTGGTGAAGGTGCCCAGGGTTGTAGCGCAGTTTGTCGACGTGTGGCGCGACCTGGAGGGCCAGGCGGTAGTTCTCCTGGAGGTCGACCGAAAGGGGCTTGCTGCAGTCCTTGCCCAGCTCGGCCAGGGCCTCGACGTCCGCCGGGGAGTCGACCGCGATGCGGATCAGATCCGCGCCCGCCGCCTCCAGCAGCTGGATTTGGCGGGCCGTGGCCGCGCGATCCTGGGTGCGGGTGGCGGCCATGGACTGCACGGCGATGGGCGCCGAGCCTCCGAGGACCAGGTCACGAATGCGAATCTGTCGGGAGCGTCTCTGGGGGAGCATGGCGGCCCTCCTTCTAGGAGAAAGGCCCTCCAGCCGGAAGCGCGGGAATCGAAATCCAGGGGCCCTAGAAAAACAGCCGGGAATCGGACCCGGCGGGGATTCGGCTGCGGATACGGCCTTGTCACAACACGTTCAAGGCCCCGAACTCGCCGCCCCTGGCCGAGAATCCCCTCTCTCGACCCCAAGGGCATGGGTTTGGGTGCCTTGTTTGGCGGGGCACAGGACCCGCCTTCCCACCCCTCTGGCCGCCCCCAGGGGGGTGGGTTCCTATTGGGCGGCAAAACGCGGGGTTGTGGGCCGGCCCGTCCGAGTACGATGTGTCGCCTTTTTCCCGGAGGAGTCCCACGTTGAAAGCCAAGATCCTGATCGTCGGCGGCGGTGCCATGGGCACCAGCATCGCCCAGCATGCGGCCCAGCGGACCGACGCCCTGACCGAGCCCGTAGTGTTGATCGAGAAGAACCAGCTGGGCTCCGGCTCTTCTGGTGCCTCGGGTGCCATCGTTCACATGGCCTACTCGGATCGGATGCTTGCCGGCATGTCGCGGGATGCCCTGAAGGCCTACGGGCAGATGAAGGCGTCGACCGGTCGTTCAGTGGGTTACCGCCGCACGGGCGTCATGGTGATCGCCGACAGCGACGATGCCTCCCAGCGCGACCGGCTGCTGGCGGACATCGAGATGCACAACTCGATCGGGATCGTGTCCCACCGCGTGGGGGCAGATGAAATCCGCACGCTCTGTCCTGGAATTGAGGTCTCCGACACGGCAACGGCCAGCTTCGAGCCCGAGGGAGGGTTCGTGGATGCGCGGCGGACGATCCAAACCTTCGCAACCCTGGCTCGCAACGCCGGCTGCGCCACGCGCATCGGCATGGGCAAACCCGAAGTCATGGTCGAAAAAGGCCGGGCTGTCGGAGTCTCCACCGAAGACGGGGAGTTCGAGGCACCGATCGTGGTTCTCGCGGTGGGTCCCTGGACCTCGCAGGTGCTGGCCAAGCTGAATGTCGAACTGCCCCTGCAGATCGCTCGCGTCCAGGACCACTACCTCGAGATGCCTCCGATGGAGCTGGTCGACGAGGAGGACGACGAGTTCTCGGAGTCCGGCAGCGGGGAGTTTGAGACCCGCTTTATCCCCGATCCCCTCGATCTGGTGCCGGTTCCCCATCCCGTGGTGATCGACCTGTCCAAGCGCTTTACGCTGCGCGCGGAGCCCCACGAGCAACGTACGCGTGTGGGCCGGCTGGGCCTGCAGGAATCCGAGACCATCGCCGGTCCCCGGGACTTGGTGGGAGCGAAAGATCCGCACTTCGAAGCCTGGGCACGTGAGGCCGTGTCCGCGCGGATGCCGATCTACCGTGACATGGGCTCTATGGGCGGGACGGAAGCTGCCATCGTGCGGACGCCGGACAACCTCCCGGTCGTGGGGCAGGTGCCGGGCATCGAGGGGCTCTACGTGGTCACGGGATTCACCGGGAACGACTTCCACCTGGCGCCCTCGATTGGTGAAGGGGTCGCGCAGATGATCCTCGAGCAGCCGGTGTCCGCCTTCGACCCCGAACGCCTGAGCGCCCTGCGCTTCTAACCTAAGGCCATTGAGCTTCAGCACGACGGAAGCGCGCCCAGAGTCGGACGCGTAGACGCGACCATGGGTGCAAGCGGGGGATCGGATCTGGGGCCGGAGAAGCGTCCGCGGTGGGGCTTCGAGTTCGGCGCTTGGTCGCTGCTGCTCCTGGGGCTGCGTGCTCTGCTCGTCCTCGCGCTGGCTGACGTCTTCTTCTACGGCGAAGAGCTGGAAAAAGGTGCCGCGGGCAAGGCGTTGATCGACGGGATTGGCGTCGCGCACCACAAGCTGGCCTACCACTACTACGAGGGTGGCGGCTTCTTCATCACCCACCTCAAGGCCCTTGCGTTCTTGGCGGTTGGGGAGAATCTTCTGGCGCACAAGCTCTGCGGGCTCCTGACCTGCTGGCTCGTGTTCGCGGCATTTTGGAGACTTCTCGACGCTCACTTCGGCCGCCGCGCTGCGCGCCTGGGAGCTCTGTTGCTGATCTTTGCTCCGCTTGCGCTCCAGCGCATCTCCCTGCTCAGCCTCGGGATTCACTACGAGTCCATGGCCCTCGGGCTCCTTCTGCTCGATGAAGGGCTACGGGTCCTGGCGATCGACCGACCTTCCCGCTGGCGCTTGTTCCGGCTGGGGCTGATCGCGGGCTTCGCGTTGTTCTTCAGCTACCAGAGCGTGCTGGTGATCGGCTGGGTGGGTCTCATGGTGCTGTTGCGCAAACCCCGGGTGGTCCTGTCGGCAACCGGTCTAGCCGGGTTTGCGGGGCTGGCGATCGGCGCGCTGCCTCTGGTCTACATGGGGTGGCATGTGGGCGCGAAGCTGCTCGATATCCACGGGACCTCGTTGACCGCGACGGGCTCCAACGCTGAGCGCGTGACGAGCCTCGCGCGATCCCTGTTTCTGGATGGCGAGGCCTGGCCCCGAGCTGTGGCCTGGTTCTATCTGCTGGCCGGCTGCATCGGGACGGTGCTCGCCCTTGTTCCTGCGGATTCGAGGCGGCGGGCTCCGGCCCTGTATCTGGTGGGGTTTGGCGCGCTTTGGCTTCTCGCCTGGTACTTGGGTCCCTTTGTGCCGGAGTCGATTGGCCACTGGTTCGCCTGGCTGCGATTCGCCCCGTTGGCCGTGATCGCGGTGGCACTCGGCGGGGCGGGGGCAGCATCCCGCGGTGGGCCGCTTCCAGTGACCTTGGCCCTACTCGTGGTGGGGCTTGGGGCAGCCGGGATCGTTCGGGCGCTGCTGCAGGGCCAGCCCGCCACCATGGGCGCGAACCTCGCGATGCTCCGTGAGACGAAGGGCTACGACTACCGGGGCTACTTCAAGATGCTGATGGCTCACCTCGGGGAGGAGGGGGAATTCGGACCGGGTGAGCCCCGGCCCAGCGTGGACCAGTTGCGGCCGCTACTCGGGTACGCCGAGCCGGATCGGGAGCTGCTCGCCGGTGACTTGGCCGCGCGCTGGTTTGAGGACGAGAGGATCCACATGGACCTGCAGGCCCAGCTCGGGGCGCTCGATGCCCTTAGCGCCGGAGACCGGGCTGCGTTCTTGCGCGGGATGGGCGCCAGCGCGCTGGTCGGAGCCAAGGCGCGACTCGATCCTGCCAAGGCGCTCGCGGCCCTCGTTCCGCTGGAGGAACCGCTGCGCTCGCAGCTCGCCGAAGCCATCGGCTACTCACCCGGTTCGCCGGAGGTTGCCGAGAGCCTGGTCGCGACGGTGCGCCGATGCGCTGACAGCCCTCTTGCCGACCCTTTCCTGAAGGGCGCGGGCGCGCGCTTCTATCGCAATTTGGTGGTCAGCCCCTATGGCCAGGGCCGGGTCCTCAACGCGGCCTCAGTTCGTGCGATGATGGAGGCCGAACTTCCGGACGAAGCTGGCCGCATGCTGGCCGGGTTCGAGGCTGAACAGAATCGATGGACTCTTCCGTGACCACAACCCAGGCCAGCGCCGATGCGGGGGCCAAGCGCTCCCCTGCCTTTTGGGGCCTTTGGGCCCTCGCCCTAGGAAGCCTGGCGGCGACGATCTTGGCGTGGCAGCGGTCGGAAGGGCGCTTGAGGCAGGTCTTGTTCGCCGAGGCAGACGAGGCAGCGCTGATACGCTGGACCTTTGCTCGCGATCTGGGGACGGGGCTTGGGTGGATCGTGGCCGGCGCACTGGCCCTCGTGCTGGCAGCGGTTTGCCTGCGCTCAGGAAGACGTGCGAGCGTGGTCCTGCCGCTGCTGATCGCGCTCGCCTCGCCCTGGGTTGGGCGGAGTTTGCTCGGCGGCGACCCGCCACAGTTCGACCGCCATCTAACGACCCTGGACCTGCTCGCGAGGCCCGATCTGTGGGAGATCGTCACACAAAATTCGGACCAGGCCCCTGCGCTGCGTGTGTTGACTCCTGCGGTCGACCAACACTCTGACTCCGGCGACAAGCCCGCGCTTTGGATGGCGCCGCCCTGCGAGGTGCGCATCGAAGTGCCCAAGGGCTTGCCAGCTGGCTACCTGCGGCTGGCGGCAGGGGTCGACAAGCTGGTGCGCAATCGTCTCCCCAAGGGGATGCCTGAGATCGCAGTCGAGTTTGAGGTCGAGATCGACGGCGAGCTGCGGTTCTCCGAACGCATCACCAACGAGCGCACAAAGCCTGGCGTGTGGCGATCCGACGATTGGACATGGCGGCACGCAGCCGATGATGCTCTGCCGGTGAAAGGAGGGGCGCAGATCGTGCTGCGCACGCGCATTCCGGAGGGGCACCCCTCAGCGGCACTGCCGGCTTCGTTGCTTGTTGCCGGGTTTGGCGGTTGCGTGGTGGAGACGCGTGTTGCTACGCCGCGGGCTGAGGCGCGCCCCGACGCTCCGAACATCATTCTGATCGTTCAGGACACCCTGCGCGCGGATCGCACCTCGACCTATGGCTACGGGCGTGAAACGAGCCCTGTCTTGACCAAGCTTGCCGAGCGCGGCTTGCTCTTCGAACAGGCCTACTCGACGTCGAGCTGGACCTGGCCTTCCACCGCCTCCCTACTCACGGGCCTTGCGCCCGAAGCCCACGGCGTCGTTAGCAATGAGTCATGCACGCTGAACCTCGCGCTTTCCAGCCTGCCAGAAGTGCTGCAGGCGCGCGGGTACACAACTGCGGCCTTCTCGTGCAATCCGCTAATCGTTCCCGCGCGCAACTTTGACCAGGGCTTCGAGGACTTTGACTTTCACAGCTCCGAGTTCCGCAAGTCCGACGACGTGATGACTAGCGTCTTCAGTTGGCTCGTGGGCCACGATGACGCGCGCTTCTTTCTGTACCTGCACCTAGCTGACCCCCACACGCCACACCGGCCCCGTCAGGAAGACCTCGACTTGTTCGGCGGGGTCAAGCCCCCAGGCTTTCCGGATGGAGGCCTCGACGAATTTGGTGGCCAGTACTGGCGCGCATTTCAAGAGACCGGTGCACCCCCCAATCTGGCGCCGGAGATGACCCGTTGGGTGGACGATGTCTACGACGCGAGCATCCGGACAGGGGATTTTTGGCTGGGTGAGCTGCTCTCCTACCTGGATGAGAAGGGCCTGACCGAGAACACCGTCATCGCTTTCTCTTCCGATCACGGGGAAGAGCTGCTCGATCGCGGTCGCGTCGGGCACGGGCACGGCCTGCATACCGAACTCGTGCGGGTGCCGCTGGTGATCGCTGGACCCGGAATTCCCGCTGGGCAGCGCATTGTGGGGCCAGTCTCCAACCGGCATCTCGCGCCGACCCTTGCGGTGCTTGGCGGTTCCGAGCTTCCCGGAATGGGGGATGGGGGGATGTTGATTCCGGGCATGGAGCCCAACCCGCCCGAGGAAGTGATGTTTGCGACGTCCAAGGGCTGGGTTGCAGGCCGCAACTACCAGGAGCTGATCGGCCTGCGATCTGGTACGAGCACCCTGATTTGGTGGGACGGAGAGCAGGGCGGGCAGGTCTCGCTCTTCGACGAAGCATCCGACCCGCTTCAGCTTCAGAACCTGGCCACAGAGCGCGAACAGGAGGCAAGTAGGCTGCAGGGGATTGCCGGAGAGCGCCGCGCGGATCAGCGCGCCTGGGCACCTGCGCACCGGATTGGGGTCGGCGCGGCGGGGACCGAAATGTTGACCGGTATCGGCTATCTCGGGGGCGAGGAAGAAGAGAAGTAGGGGGCCCGCTTCGCTCAGCCGCCTTCGTTGTATCCGAGGGCACGCATGGCTGCGTCGCGTTCCGAACCAAGCATCTCAGGCGCGGCGCGGGTGTCCTTGGGTAGGCGCGTTTCCAGCCACTGCTCCAAACGGCCCTTGAGCTTGTCGACCTGGGCGGTGTTCTCCTCCGCGACATTGGTGACCCCAGCGGGATCGTCGTCTAGCTGGAAGAGCTCGGTACCACGTCCCTCCGACGTGAGCAGCAGCCAGGGAGAGGACACGAGTGCGTAGGCGTCACCCTTCATCCATTCGTTGGGCGGGTTCTCGTAGCTGTGGCGCTCGGCAACGATGACCGTCGGGCTGAGATCTTCCCCTCGCATGCGGCCAACAAGGGAGCGGCCTTCCATTCCGTCAGGTGCGGGCAGGCCCATCAGCTCGAGCAGCGTAGGCATCAGGTCGAGCAGGCTGACCGCGTCCCCAATCTCCTGGTTGATGGGGATGTCGAAGGCCGCGGGTACGCGAATGAGGAGCGGGATTTGCAGCTCGCGTGTGTAGAGGAACTCTCCGTGATCGTAGGCATAGTTGTACGAATCGGCGAGTTCATCGAGGGTCTCGCCGTGGTCGGACGTGATGACGACGATGGTCTTCTTGAGCTGGCCAGAGACCGCCAGCATGTTGATGAGTGCTCCAATCTGTGCGTCAGCAAAGGCCACTTCAGCGGCATAGGCGCGCGCGGCATCGGCTGCGAGATTCTCGGTAAGCCCTTCGGGCTGGGCCATGAAGCCGAACTGTTCAAGGGGTGGAAGTGGGCCATCGGCTTCAACCTCGAACTTGGTCTGGAAGGCGGCGGGCGCCTCATAGAGCGCGTGTGGGTCGTAGAGGTGGACGAAGCAGAAGTAGCGTGAGTCTTGATTCTCGGTGATCCACTCCCGCGCCATCATGCAGGTCTTGTTTGCCGGCCAGGTGCGATTCTCAGGGCACTGATACTCGTCAAAACCCTGCTCAAGGCCTGTTCCTGCGGCAAGCACCTGCGCTGAGTTGAAGGAGCCCGTGGTCACGCCAGCTTCCTGCAAGATCTCAGCCAGTGTCAGTTCATGCTCGGAGACGTTGCCCAGGTTGGAGTTCACGCCCGTCTGACGGGGGTACTGGGAAGTGAACAGGGAGGTATGCGCGGGCAAGGTGGTAGGCATCACCGTGAACGCACGAGAGAAACGCGTGCTGCGCAGGGCGAAACGATCGATCTTGGGTGTGATCGGTCCAGTGTGCCCGTAACACCCAAAGTGGTCCGAACGGGTGGTGTCGATGCTGATGACAACCAGATTGGCGTCGAGGGGGGGGCGCCAGCCAGATGCGGAAGGGGCCTCGGAGGGCAGCTCGGGCTTGGAACCGCAGGCTGCCAGCAGAATCAGGGCGCAGGTCTGGAGTGAGCGACTTGCGTGACCGGGGAGCATGGACATACGCCCATCGTAGAAACCAACGGCCCTAAGGGGGCTGTGGAAGCCAACTTCGGGGCTTCTCAATCAGGATTGTGAAACCCAGTGTTGGTATAGAGATAGTTCCTCTCAGAGACCGGTATCTTTCACCCCGGCTGCCACCGCTACTCCTCGCTACCCCAACGCGCGCGGGGCATCGGACTCCATCTGGGTATGGGGCCAACTCCTCGGCCACGATATCGACCTTTCACCCGAGGCATCGCTCCACGAGGGCCTCGATATCCGCGCCCCCCTCGGGGACCCATTCTTCGATCCGTCAGGAACCGCTTCGATTGTCATTCCAATGGGCCGAAGCGAATGGAGCCTGGTGGCCGGAGTTCGAGAACAGGTGAATGCGATCACCGCGTTTGTCGATGGATCGCATGTCTACGGCTCAGACGCGGCGTGGGCCACAGAGCTGCGCACGATGGACGGTACCGGCCGATCAAAGACGTCGGCGGGGGGGCCTGTTGCCCTTCAATACGGCAGGCTTGCCAAACGCACCAAGCGACGATCCGTCGTTCTTCCTCGCGGGCGATCGTCGGGGCGGAGCTGCAGGCGACTACCTACAACGGGTTCCTCCCTGTTCTGCTCTGGGACAATGTGATCGGCAGCTATCAGGGCTACCGGTGATCGTTTGACCCGCGGGTCGCGAACGAATTCTCGACAGCCGCATTTCGCGTGGGGCACACGGCGCTCTCGTCGACGCTTCAATGAAACGAGGCTGATGGTGCGGTTCATAGGGCGGGCAACATCGCCCTGGCGGACGCATTCTTTGACCCGGAGAAGGTCACCAACTCCGGTATTGAGCCCTACCTCTCGGTCAGTCTGGTGGATCCCGTGCAGAGCCAGACGCTGGGGGTCGTTGTTCGCCCCAGTACCGGCGTTGGCCCGGAGATCGCAGACGATGTCTTCCACACGGCGCAGCCGTGCGAGATCACTGACCCTGACGCCTCCGATCGAGCGGGACGCCGTGGCTAGCTGTCCTTGGCGAGACTGGTGATCCGTACCCCGTAGGTGTGATCGATCGTGACGACTTCGCCGCGTGCGACGATGCGTCCGTTGACAAGAATGTCGGCGGGCTCGTGCGCTTCCCGGTCGAGCGGGACGAGGGAACCCGGCCCGAGGGCGACCAATTCGCCCAAAGACATGCGCGTGCGACCGATTTGGACGGTCACTCGTACCGGGACCTCGAGAAGATTGTCGAGCCCAATCGGTTCACCCTCTAGGGCGCTTCCGGCGAGTTCGGCGAGCTGACCCGCCGCGGCGGTGGCGCCGTCGACGGCATTCTCAAGATCAGGCGCCTGTGTGCTGTCGTCAGTCATGATTGGAAGGGCTTTCGGGGCAGTCGATGTCCCCGGGGTGGAGGTCGAGTTGGTCGAGCCGTACGGCGAGAGTGCCGCCGACCTGGCCCCAGACACCTTTGGCGCAGGAGCGCTCTTCGACATAGATGTCGAGGGGGGTATCCACCTCGACGTGGAGGGGCAGCACGTCGCCGATCTCAAGAGCCAGGAGTTCAGACAGCGGCAGGTCAACAGCGCCGAGGAAGGCGCGGATGTCCAGCATCACCTCGTCCAGGTGTTCGGGGAGATCGGGGCTTGCTTGGGTGACGGGCAGTGGAGCGGCGGACACGCCGGGGAGGTAGAGGACGAGCTCGCTTCGTCCAAGCGCCCCCTCGATGACCAGGTGCACCTGCAGCCGCCGGGCGTCAGCGCCCGGGCCGGCACTGTCGAGAGTGACCAGTTGATCCAAGTCTTGGGCGATCTTCCCGGGTTCGGACTGAAGGCCCAAGCCGTCAGTCACCGCCTTGATCACGCCGTTGAGGATTCGGCCTAGGACGCCAGTTTCCGCACGACTGAGCATCCGCGCATCAGCCTCCTCATCGGAGATCTCCGCCCCGGTGACGATGGCGTCGATGGCACGGCCTGCGACCGCGGAGTCCCAAACCGCCCAGGCATGCTCGCCCTCCACCTGGAACTGGTGCACGAAGAAGGGAGCCTCATAGTCATCGAATAGGTGTTCGACGTTGAGCTCGCGTAGGGAGGCCAGGTGCACCCGATGGAAAGAGCGAAGGGGTGCCGCTAAGCCAGCAGCCAAGGCCTGTAGCGTTGAGTTGATGAGCCCGTGCGCCTGGTGCAGTTGCTCGGCAGAGAGACTCTTCGGCTCCCGGAAATCCCGCGGCGACACCTCGCCCTTGGGCGAGATGCTGGCCGTTCCCGCTGCCAGGGCTGCGGTTTCTTCGGGGTCGAGCTGGGTCACGGGGGGGAACCGCTGCGTGGGCTACTGGGCGATGTGGTTGGTGAGGAAGACCTGACGGATGCGGCCGTGGACGCCGATGCCGATCTCTCCAACGAACTCGGGATTGAGCTCGGACAGGTCGACATACATCGTCTCGCCGGATGGACTCCGGATCTCGAGGTCGATTTCATCGCCTTCGAATACGGTCACGGGACCCTCGTCGATCTGCAGGGTCTTCTGCGGTGCGTCGATCTTCAGGACGTGGTCGTAGAACCGGCCGCGGAAGGTCGACTGCCGGTAGGAGTCGCCGGGTCGAATCCCACTCTCTTCGTCGATCTGTAGGGGCAGCTTGGTGTCGCCAAGGTGGACGGGGAACACCGACGGGGTGAGGACCTCACGCACCATCTGCGCGAAGCGTTCACGGTTCGTGCCGTTGTAGATCAAGTCGAGGCCCTGACTGGAGATCAGAGCGTTCAGCTCGGAAGATATCCAAGCTCGGAATAGCGGATCTTCGTCCCTGCCATCCACGTACATGGGGTCGTAGGCGAAGTACTCGATCTGCGGATCGGTCTTGATGAAGCGGGTGAAGTTCGCGTCGGTCGTGTTGGACACGACCTCATTTTCGAACAGCTTGTCGTGCAGCGGGCCCTGCAGGGTGGGGGCCGCCTCCGGCTTGGACGGGATCGCCATCATGGCAAGACCGCCGCCAACGCCCACGAGGGCGAGCACCGCTCCCAGCATTTTCAGCGGGCCGCGGTCCTTCTTGGGCTTCTCTTCACCCTCGGTCTCTGTGTTTTCTTTTTCGTCGGCCATGTTGCTATCGCTTCGGGCTGGTCTGGCGAGCGTCGACGACGCGCGTGGCGGCAGGGTCGGTCAAGACTTCGGATACCCAGGCGCGTGCCTCGGTGCGCCCGGCATCGAAGCCGTGTTGTTCGATGAGGTAGGTGCGAACGGCTAGAGCTCTAGCGTGCGCTAGGCGCAGGGCCCCTCCAGCCTGATTGGTTTCGGACGCGTGCCCCTCGAGGACGAGGATCTGGCTGCCACGTGGGCGCAGGGTGTCGGCCATCGCATCCAGGTAGTCCATGCTCTGGGTGGTCAAGGACGCGGACCCCTTGGCGAAGGCGGCGACCTTGGGCGTGCGCACTTCGACGCGCGGCTTCAGGGCCTCCAACGCTTCAGCCTTGAGGAGTTCCTTGTGACTGGCCAAGCGGTGCTCGCTCCGGCGCTCAGGGTCCTCCTCGGGCGGCAGGTTGAATTTGCGCCGCACCTCCGCATGGATCGCGTCCTTTTCGTGGGCGTCGAGAACGCCCGTCAATCCCATGGACTTGCGGGAGATGATGAACGAACTCACCCCCTTGGCCATGAGCCCGGGTGTGCGCTCGGTGGACATCGACACCAGCAGGATGAAGAAGCACAGAATCAGCGTCATCATGTCCCCGAAGGACACCATGTAGCCGGGGGCTCCCTTGATCATGACGGGAACGTCCACGATCTTGACGCGCGGCTTTTCTTGTTCCTCCGTCATTGGGAACCCTCCGCGATCTGTTGTGCACGCATCTCACTCATGGCGAGGATGCGCACTTCGACGCGCCGATTGTCTCGGCGTTCGAGTGCTGTGGCGTTGCTGTTTCCGGGCAGGGGCTTGTTTCCACGGCCTGCGACCATCAGCGTCTTGGAGCTGACGCTGCTTTCGGCCAAGATCACCTTGGCGGCGGCCTCAGCCCGAGCGAGAGCTAGCTCTTCCGCGGTGGGGTACTCGGGAGTCGGCGCGAAAGCGGAGTCGGTGAAGCCCTCGACGACAACCAGGTGCTGGTAGTGCTGCATGACCTCGCCGACTTCGCGCAGGGCAGTGCGCAGCACGTCATTCGGGCGGACCGAGCCGGGCTGGAACGAGGCCCGTGGGTCGAAGCGTAGCCGCATGCCGTCCTTGACGTTGGCCGCATCGAATTCCACGTGCTCCTCCGTCAACTTCTGGCCCATCTCCTCCATGCTTTCCGGCAGCTGATCGGCTGGTCGGCTGTGGGGATTGGTGGCGCCCCGCTGAATATCGGTGGCGGACATCACGTCGTCGATCGGGGCCGTGATCGTGTCGCCCTGCTTCTTGCTGATCACGCCGCTCGTACCGGTGATGTTGACCGGGATCGAGAAAGCCTCGTAGTCCTGAATCGCGGCGAAGGTGAACAGCAGGATGAAGAACGTGACGAGCAGCGAGATCATGTCCACAAACGTGGCCACCCACGGAGGAGCTCCGTCGATGCCACCGTCTACCTCACGGATCTTGATGACCGTCTTCGCCATGCTAGGACTCGATCGCCACCCGAGCGCTAGGAGCGAGGAAGCCCTTGAGCTTCTCCTTGATCAGCTGCGGCTTCTCGCCGGACTGGATCGCAACGATGCCCTCCACCATCAGGCTCCTGAGTAGGCCATCCTGGATGTTGACCATCTCGAGCTTTCCGGCCATGGGGATGAAGAACATGTTTGCCCCCATGGCGCCGTATAGCGTCGTGAGAAGGGCGGTGGCCATGCCGATGCCGATGGCGCTGGGGTCGGAGAGGTCCTGGAGCATCTGCACCAGACCAACCAGAGTTCCGATCATTCCGAAGGCAGGGCAGAAGGCGGCCATCTGGTCCATGATCTTCTTGCCCGTGTCATGGCGCTGTTTCTCCCACTCGGCCTCGAGCTCCATAATGTCGCGGACCGTGTCGCCGCCGAAGCCGTCGATGACGAGCTGGATGCCCTTGCTGAAGAAGGCGTCGTCCACATTCTGGAGCTGGGCCTCGAGGGCGAGGAGGCCCTCCTTGCGGGCGATGTTGGCGTACTCGACGACGCGCTCGATCTCTTCGGTCGGAGTGGCCTGCTTGCGGATTGCAGCGACCATCATCACCTTCATGACCGGCTTCAGGTCGGTGGTGGTGAAGGCCAGCATCGTCACCCCGATCGTCCCACCGAACACGATGGCCATCGAAGGGATGTCGACGAAGATCATCACTCCGCCCGGGCCGACGGCCATGGCGACGAAGACGATGAGGAACGCGAGTGCCGTTCCGATGATGGTGTTGATGTCCATGACAAGTTGGGCCCAGAGAGCCCTGCCTCGTTATCGACCGCAGGGGCCCCGGGCTTGATGCCCAGGGCCCCTGCTTTTCATCGCTAAGCTCTTTTGTTGTAGTGGCTTAGGCCGGTCTCAATTCGATTTCACGCCGGCCCGGCTGTAGGCCTCCGTGATGGCTCGGTATTCCTGGGGGTCGGCTGTCTTGTGGATGGCGCTGACCAGTTCTGCAGCGCGCTCGGGGTCCAGCATGCTGAGGATTTCCCCTGCCTCTCGGGAGTCGTGGGCGTCTAGCAGCTGGCGGCCAATCTGTTTGGCGTCCCCGTCTGCGTAGAGCGAGACGATGCGCTTCAGGCCCTCTAGGCGCTGCATTTCGGCCGCTTGGGCCGCCCGCTCCTCTTCCGCCCGTAGGGCGGAGGCCTCGTCGCTTTGATCCAGGAGGTTGCTGCGCAGCTCCTCGAGCTCGGTGAAGAGTCGGTCGTACTGGCGCGCGCGCTCGTCCATGTCCCGTTCGCGCTCGATCAGATCACGCTCGCGCTCCATGAGCTTGGCCATCTGGGCCTCGAGGCTCTGCTCAAGGGACTCCAGCTGGGTCGCACTCCAGGGGTCGGAGATGGTGAAGGTGTACAGCGGGCTGGTCGTTGTATCCAGCACCTGCTCGGCCGGCCGGCGATCTTCGTCGATCTGGGCTTCCACGGTCGCCGGCTCCGGGGGAGCGGCTTCCTTTTCCGGCGGCATGGGGAAAATCCCGCCCACCAAGGGCAAAGTCGACAGCGGTACGCCGCCAAGACTGGCGAAGACCAGAAAGGAGGCGATCAGCAGGCCGACGCCGCCAAGGCCATAGGCCAGGATCTTCAGGAGCTTGTTCATGGAAGGGATTCCCTATTCGCTTCGGCTGGGTCGCTGCGATCGCCCGAGGGCAACCTCGTCCAGTTCTCGATTTTGAACCTCTTCAGCCTCGTGAATCTGGGCCTCACGGACGTTCTCGAGCAGCCGTTCTAGGCCCTTGGCCTGGGACCGGCGCTCGCGCCAGGGCTCCTCTGCGGCGTCGACTTGAAGCTTGGCCTGGTCTGTTTTTCGCTGCGCGATCAGGATTCGCTGGGCGAGATGCTTCTCGAGCTGTTGGTTGACGGCCACCCAGCCCGGCCGGTGCACGCCGTTTGGGTCGGCGAGCTGGGATCGGGCTTCCAGCATGGAGGCTTGGAGCTCGTCAAAGGCCTGTTCGGCTTCCCGGTGGGCGTTGACGGCCTGCTGCCAGACCGCCCGGGCCTGTTCTTCCTGGACTTTGCGGACGCGGGTCAGCCTTCCGATTCGCTGGGGATTCCTAGCCATCAGGCTTGGTCTCCGGCTGTCGCGACCATACCGAGCATGGCGAGGGTGTCGGCCAGGGGCGACAGATCATGGGTCTCCTGTCGCAGGTACGCTTCGATGACAGGCATGCGCATGACGGCACGATCCAGAGCCGGGTTTGCCCCCGCCTGGTAGGCGCCGATGTCGATGAGATCCCGGCCGGCGCGATAGGCGGCAAGGTCCGCGCGCAACGCGCGTGAGTGAGCGATGTGCTCAGGCGTGGCGAGACCGTCCATCAATCGCGATAGGCTCTGCAGCACGTCGATTGCAGGGAAGTGCCCTGCCTGAGCAAGGTCTCGGCTCAGGACAAGGTGGCCATCGAGCAGGCCACGGAGGGTGTCGCCCACGGGATCGTTGACGTCGTCGCCGTCGAGCAGCACGGTCAGCAAGCCGGTGATCGTACCCGCGGAGGTACGGCCCATTCGTTCGATGAGCTTGGGCACGGTGGCAAAGAAGCTAGGCGGATAGCCGCGGACGGTGGGAGGTTCGCCGACGGCGAGGCCAACCTCGCGGCTGGCTGCGGCGAAGCGCGTGACCGAGTCCATGACCAGGAGTACGTCCTTGCCCATGTCGCGGAAGGCCTCGGCCATCGTGACCGCGGTGAAGGGGGCGGACAGGCGTTCGATCGGAGGCCGGTCCGAAGTTGCAGCAACGAGAACCGAACGTCGTCTGCCCTCGTCCCCGAGGACCTGCTCGAGGAAATCCTGAACCTCACGGCCGCGTTCACCCACGAGGCAGACGATGATGACGTCGGCGTCGGTGCCGCGGGTAATCTGGCCGAGCAGTGTGGACTTGCCCACGCCAGAGCCGGCAAAGATACCCAGGCGTTGGCCCTTTCCAAGGGTCATCATGCCGTCAACGGCGCGGACGCCGGTGGTTAGCGGCGTACGGATGGCGCGGCGTTCTGCGGGGAGCGGCGCACTGGCACGCGTTGGACGCTGGTTGGACCGTGGCAGCGCGGGGCCGCCATCCATCGGTTTCCCAAATCCATCGAGCACACGCCCGAGCAGGGCGTCCGAGGCATGGACGGTGAACTCCCCGTCGAGGCTGACGACGTTTTGATCGGGCGCGATGCCGGTCACGTCACCATGGGGCATCAGCAAGGTCGTGGTCCCTTCGAAGCCGACGACCTCAGCATTGATCGGCCCTAGGCTTCCGCGGTCGATGCGACACATGCCTCCCTGGGCCACGGGGATGCCGCTGGCCTCGACCAGGACGCCTGTGACCCTGCGGACGCGGCCACGGTAGTAGGGCTTGGCACCGCGCTTGATCGCTGCGCGCATGGGGGGCATCTGGAACATCGGAAGGGTCTAGCCCAGCTCCTCGAGCAGTTGCTCGCGAATGGCATCGATGGCGGGCTCGAGTTCACGTACCAACAGCCCCCTGGGGGTGGTGATGTGGATGTCACCGGGGGTCAGGCTCGGATCGGCTTCGATCGTGGTCCCTGCGCGGAAGGAGATCTCGGCCAGGCGCTCGGCGTCGACCCGACTGACGTGCACGGTGCAGACTCCGCGTCCGACACCAGAGCTGCCGAGGGCACCGCGCACCAGCTTCTCCATGTCGTAGTTGCCCGAATGCAGCTCGACGGCGAGCAGCTCCGAGGCAATGGCCACACTCAGTTCGACGACGTGGCTCGGGAGGTTCTCCTCCGCTTCCTGGCGGGCCGCGTCGAGACGCGCAGCCGCGGCCTCGAGGGCCTCGCGGCCAGCCTCCTGCTGAGCGGCCAAACCGTCGGCCTTGCCTGCGGCATAGGCCTCCGCGAGCTGCTGTCGAAGCCGTTCGTCGGCGATGTTCTGAAGACTCCGAGTGGGCTCTTGCCGCAAGGCTTCGACGGGGGCGTGAACCCGGACGCTGTGCATGGACGGCATCTCAGGTCACCATTTCCTCGCCAGCGCGCGCCGGAGAGAACTCACCGGAGTCCATGAGTGCGCGAACCGCGGTCAGGATCTCGTCGCGGGATTCCTGTACCTCGGTCATGGACATCGCGCCGGCGAGCTCGCGCTCGTCAGCCACCATGTCCTTGACGCGGCTGGACAGGTTGTCCATCACGTTGGCTTCAACGTCGGGCGGGGAGGCCTTGAGAGCGATCGAAAGCGTGCGCGTGTCGACGGTGGAGAGGATCTTCTGCATGGCGCGCTTGTCGATCGCGCCTAGATCGCTCCACGTGAACATGTACTCACGCACCTGGCCGGCGACCTCTTCGTCGTATTCGGCAAGGCCTTCCATGACGGTGGTCTCAACGCTGCCCTTGGAGTGGGTGAGCAGGTCGGCGATCGTACGCAGGGTCTCGGCGGGGTCCGGCGGCGGGGGGAGGCGCTGGGCTTCGCGCATGCGCAACGACAGGTCGTCGGCAATATCGAGCATTGTGTCGATGCTGGGCGGCTGGATCGACGTCATGCGTTTGACGATCTCCAGTGTTTGCTCCTCTTCGAACACACCGAGGACGGCTGCGGACACCGTCGGCGAGGAATGGGCGAGGATGAGAGAAACGATCGATGGAGACTCGTCGGCGAGCACGCGGGCAACGACCTCGGGCTGGAATTGATCCAGAAACGCGAAGGGCTGTTCGCGTCGCCTCCGATCCCGGATTTCGCGCAGGACACGGTCGGCTTCGTCTTCGCCGTAGCTCTGGCTCAACATGTCGGCCAGCTCGTGGTCATCCTGGGGCCGCACGCCTTCGCGCTGATACATCGTGCGGGCTAGGTCCAGGTAGAGCTGGTCCACCGCGGCGGCAGTACAGAGATCGGGCGAGAGCTCGGTCATCGCAGCGGCAACGCCCGAGACTACCTTGGGGTCGAGGGAACGCATCACCTTGGCGCTGACGGCGCTGTCAAGGCTAAGGAGGAATGCGGCGACCTTCTGGTAGCCGTCGACGGGGCGGGGGGATTCGCTCATGCTCCGGACTCTGCGTAGTAGTTGTCGCCCATGGCCCAGCGCGACAGCAGCGCGCTAACCCGTTCGGGGTCGGACTCGATGAGCTCCTCGATTTGCATCCGAGCGAGCACTTCAGGATCGAGCTCAACAGGTTCTTCCGGTTCGGCGTCGCCGCCGCTGCCGGCCTTGGAGTTGCCTCCTTTTCCGCCCTTGCGAGCCGGCTCTATCGTGACTTGCTTAAGAGCCTTGTCACCACCCTTGAGGGAACGCAGGAGCACGATGAAGAAGACAAGCGCGGCTAGTATCTCCACGCCGTGCTGCAACCCGAGGGAGATCCAGGGATTCGGCTTCTCCAGGGGCTCTAGCGCTTTCGGGGGGATGGGGTTGCCCTCCTCGTCGCGCTCGATGCCGGGCAGTGCGGTCACGTGACCTGCGAACTGATCGCCGCGCTCGGTGTTGAAGCCGACTGCGGCCTTGACGAGTCCCTCGACATTGCCGAGCTGGTCCTCCAGCGACGCGTCGAGCACCAGGCTGACCGAGAGGCTGCTCAGCGCGGGCTGCGACTGAACCCGATGTGTCATTCGAGTGCCGTAAGTGTACTGACGCTCGGTGTCGTTGCGCGTGGCGGGGTCGTTGGCGACCTTCTGGTAGCCGTCGACGGGGCGGGGGGATTCGCTCATGCTCCGGACTCTGCGTAGTAGTTGTCGCCCATGGCCCAGCGCGACAGCAGCGCGCTAACCCGTTCGGGGTCGGACTCGATGAGCTCCTCGATTTGCATCCGAGCGAGCACTTCAGGATCGAGCTCAACAGGTTCTTCCGGTTCGGCGTCGCCGCCGCTGCCGGCCTTGGAGTTGCCTCCTTTTCCGCCCTTGCGAGCCGGCTCTATCGTGACTTGCTTAAGAGCCTTGTCACCACCCTTGAGGGAACGCAGGAGCACGATGAAGAAGACAAGCGCGGCTAGTATCTCCACGCCGTGCTGCAACCCGAGGGAGATCCAGGGATTCGGCTTCTCCAGGGGCTCTAGCGCTTTCGGGGGGATGGGGTTGCCCTCCTCGTCGCGCTCGATGCCGGGCAGTGCGGTCACGTGACCTGCGAACTGATCGCCGCGCTCGGTGTTGAAGCCGACTGCGGCCTTGACGAGTCCCTCGACATTGCCGAGCTGGTCCTCCAGCGACGCGTCGAGCACCAGGCTGACCGAGAGGCTGCTCAGCGCGGGCTGCGACTGAACCCGATGTGTCATTCGAGTGCCGTAAGTGTACTGACGCTCGGTGTCGTTGCGCGTGGCGGGGTCGTTGGCCCCGGAGCCCGGGTTTTGGGCAATCGTCAGGTTCTCCTGAACGCCGGCGGGTCCTCCAGCGGCGACAAGTCCGGGTGTGCTGGACTCGGAGATGGTCTCGGAAACGACGGCCTTCTTGGGGTCGAGTGACTCGTCGATGCTCTCGGTGCGCTCATAGGTCCAAGCGCCACGGACGGTGGCTTGGGCAAGGCCCTCGCCGTACGCGTCGTCGAGCATGGCCTGGACGCGATACGTCTGTTCGCGGTCAAAGGCACGCTCGAACTCAAGGATTTCGTTGAGGGACTCGTCGCGTTTGCCGTCGAACAAGGTGACCCCGTGCTGGTCGACGATCGTGATGTTGGCTGGGTCGGTCGAGAAGGAGGTTTGGACCAGGTTGGCGGCCGCCTGGGCCTGTGCGGGATCCGGATGGACGACGCTGGTACGCAGGCTGACGGCTACAGTGGGCTGTTCCCGGCGGCCGAGCTGGATGCGATCAGAGAAGAACGCGTTGACGCGCGCGGTCACGATCCAGTCCATACTCTCGAGGGACTGTTCCACCTCTTGCCAGTAGGTCTTGCGCACCTTCTGGATTCGCTCGATGGACGCATCGAACGCGCTGCTTCCAGAGTTCGTATCGATGCCGCGGGGGCCGCTTTTCAGTGCAGACTGCTGAGCGATCGCGCTATTGGCCTCGAAGCGCTTCGAGTCGTCTACCCAGACGGTGTAGGGCGCGCCACCGGTAGATACGTTGAAGCGAATGTCCGCCCGTCCCAGCGCGCTGGTCACGGCGCTGAACTCGGCATTGTCGAGATCAGACAGGAAGAACGCCATGTGTGGATTGCGTCCACGCCAGACCGAATAGCCGGCGAGGAGCGTGATCAACAGCAGGCCAACGCCCATCACAATGCGCGTCGGTCCGTTGCTGGCTTTCAGGCGCGCCAGGAGATCTTCGAACAGGTTCTTCATCGGGTTCTAGAGGTCAGACGGACATCCGCATGACTTCGCGGTACGCATCGAGGAGCTTGTTGCGCACCTGCATGGCAAAGTTGAACGACAGCTCGGCTTCCTTGACGCGCGCCGCCACCTCATGGAAATCCAGTTCGCCCTTGATGGCATCCTTCGGTAGGGAATCGGTCTCTCGGACGGTGGACTCCACTTCGCCGAGGCTCTCGACCATGGCCTTGGCGAAGTCTCCGCCGATGGAGCTGGCCTGGGACGCCTGGCTGGCATCCCCCAACCCCATGTTCGACTTGCTCTGCTGGATCTTCTCCAGCATCGCCTTCATCTGGCTAGGGTTGAGACCGCCGCCTCCTGAAATACCATTGACCATGGGATGGGTCCTTACTCAGCGAGGCGCAGGGCGCGCTCGGCCATTCGCTCGAAGTTCTCGGCGACCTTTAGGTTGGCTTCGTAGGCCCGTAGCGAGGTGATCATGTCTGCCATCTCGCGCACCGCATTGACGTTGGGCATGCGAACGATGCCCTCTTCGTTGGCGTCGGGATGGCCAGGGTCGAGCACCTCCTCAAACGGGGTGGTGAAGTCCTGTTGGACGGTGGGCGCCTTGAGCCCTTGGATCACCTGGTTGCCGTCACGGGATCGAGTGAGTTCCGGTTCGAAGCGCACCACCTCGCGGCGGTAGGGCTCGCCCGTGTCGGGCATCTTGGTCGTGCCTGCGTGGGCGATGTTCTTGGCGATCGTATCGACGCGCACGCGTTCGGCGCGTAGTGCGCTCGATGCGATGTGCATGCCGGCGAAGAGACGTCGGATTCCGGTCATGACTAGCGATCTCCTTGAATTGCGGACTGAACCATGCTGACCCTACTGCGCAGAATCGCGGCGTACATGTCGTAGCGCAGGGCCGACTCGCGGAGCGAGGCGACCTCCTGTTCGATCACGACGTTGTTGCCGTCACCCCGTGCATCTGACTCACGGTCGACCAGCGTCCTAGGCTGGACGTGACTCAGCTTGGTCTTGCCTTTGTCAATCTCCTCGGCAAGCAGTTCTTCAAACTGGAATTCGCGCCGTTTGTAGCCGGGGGTGTTCTGGTTGGCGATGTTGCCGGCCACGACCCGCGCGCGCTCCTCTGTGGAGGAGAGCAGGCGCAGCAGCAGTTGACCGGGGCTTCCGAGCAGGTCCATGGCTTGTCCTTCTTGGATCGTGTGGCGGGGGACGGGCTAGGCGACAAGACCGGCCGAACGCCAGATCTTCATCTTGTTGGACAGGGTCCGCGCTGTGAGGCCGAGACGCCGGGCGGCTTCGGTTTTGTTACCGCCTGTCTCATCTAGCGTCGCGAGGATGGCAACACGCTCCACGTCGCTCATCGTGTGATTGGCAAGCGCCTTGGCGCAGGCGGGATCCCAAAGGTCGGTAACCGCGGAGGTGCCACCGTTGTCTTCCCCCTGGGCACCGGTGGAAGGCCCGAAGACCAGATCATCGGATGAGATGCGACCGTTGCGCCCAAGAACGACGGCCCGATGGACGACGTTTTCGAGTTCCCGCACGTTGCCGGGCCAGGTCCAGTTCTCCAGCTTTTCGCGCGCGGCAGGCTCGAAGGTCGGGCGTTGGACGCCGTTTTGGCGAGCGTAGCGCTCGGCGAAGAAGTTGGCGAGGGGCAAGACATCCTCAGATCGCTCGCGCAGGGACGCGACGTGCAGTGGCAGCACGTGGAGGCGGTAGTAGAGGTCCTCGCGGAAGCGGTTGTCAGCGACCTCAGCGGCCAGGTCGCGGTTGGTGGCGGCGATCACGCGAACGTCGACACTCAGCGTGTGGTTGCCGCCAACGCGCTCAAACTCACCCTCCTGGAGCACCCGCAGGAGCTTTGCCTGCATGGAGGCAGGGATGTCCCCGATCTCATCGAGCAGAATCGTGCCCTTATCCGCGAGCTCAAATCGCCCGATACGGGTCTTGTGAGCGCCGGTGAAGGCCCCCCGCTCGTGGCCAAAGAGCTCTGACTCCAGGAGTTGTTCCGACAGTGCCGCGCAGTTGACGCGAACAAAAGGTTGCTCAGCGCGGGGGCTGGCTAGGTGGACAGCCTGGGCGACCTTTTCCTTGCCGGTACCGCTCTCTCCGGAGATCAAAACGGTGCCTCGGGACCGCGCCACCCGCGCGGCGGACCGGAGCAACTCGACCATGGCGGGGCTTTGGGCGACGATTGTGCTGTCGGGGCGCCCCACCAGTTCTGAACGCAGATACGCGTTCTCGGAACGCATCTGTTCGTTGGCGAAGACCCGCTCGAGGACCACCTCCAGCGTGTCTGGGCTGCAGGGCTTCATCAGGAAGTCGCGGGCTCCCAGGCGCAGTGCCTCGACCGCTGTTTCCATGGAACCGTTCGCCGTAATCACCACGCAGGGCAAACCGGGGAAGCGGCTCTGTACCTCTTCGACTAGGGCAATGCCGTCCATTTCGGGCATGCGCAGGTCGGTGAGGATCAGGTCCGGGGGATCACCGTCTAGCCCATCGAGTGCCTCGCGGGCACTGGCGTGGCGAACGGGCTGGTAGCCGAGTGCCGCGGCGGCTTCGAAGAGGAACTCGGCGGACAGGGCGTCGTCATCGACGACAAAAATGCGCTTAGCGGTCATCGTGCGGAGCTTCGCAGGAGGGTGGGGACGCGAAGGACAAAGCGCGCACCGCCGAGGGGCGATGGCGTGGATTCGATCTCGAGGGAGCCGCCATGGAGGCGAGCGATGGTGTCGACCAGCGGGAGGCCAAGGCCGGTGCCTTCCGCGCGGGTCGTGAAGAAGGGGTCCCGCAGGCGGCGTAGCAAACTGGGATCGATGCCGGGGCCGGCGTCGTCGACCTCGAAGACAAGGGCGTCTTCGATCGCTTCTGCCCTTACGTGGATGGTGCCGCCGCTGGGCTGCACCTGGATGGCGTTGGCGACTAGGTTGCGAAGCGCGATACGCAGCTGGAAACCGTCCCCGACGAAAGGGATGGGGGGGGCCACAACGGTGACGTTCCAGGGGGTCATGTCGCCCGCGTCGCGGCTCACCAGCTGGACAGCTTCAAGGACGCAGTCCTGGGCGTTTTGGTCCTCAAGCCGGAGTCTCTCGGGGTCGGCGAAGGCGAGTACCGAGGACAGGATGGCGTCGACCTCATCGACCCCGGCGGTGATGCGTTCCGCGTGGCGTTGGACGGTCGAGTCTTCGCCGTGGCTGCGGAGCAAGAGAGAGGCGAACCCACGAATTGCGTTCATCGGGTTGCGCACCTCGTGCGCGATGCCGCCCGCCATGGTGCCGAGGGCGACCATCTTTGACTGATTGTGAAGGTGTTCGGTGATGCGGGTGAGTTCTGTGCGATCCTCTAGGATCTGGAGATGAGCGCTGATCTCTCCGCTGTCGTCGCACACCTCAGCCCTGCGCAGATCGAGGTTGCGCTCGGATCCGTCGGGGCCCGCAAGTAGGGTGGATCCCTCCTGGGCGTCCAACTCGATGCTGGACAGCTCATCGAGGTCGACGCTGTTCGGATCCAGGCCCAAGAGGCGGCGCGCCGCGCTGTTCATGCGCACGACTTTGCCTGAGGGAGCGCGCTCGATCACTCCGGTCGGCAGGGCCGCTAGGATCGAGTCGAGATGCCGGTGAAGTGTCTCCAATTCCGCAACCTTGGTGGCGAGCTGCTTGTTGGCCGTGAAGAGGTCGGCCTCCATGCGCTCGGCGCGCTCTTCCAGGGCCTTGTGACTTCCCTGGAGTTCCGCCATCACGCCGGTGAAGGCATGGATGGCCTGTTCCACGTCCACCGCGGCGAGTGTGTCTTGTGCGATGCTCACTTCGGTGCCGCCTCCGAACGGGTGGTGCCTTTCAAGCGCTTACGCAAGTCGACCATGGCGATCTCCTGCTTGGCCCAAGCCTGGAAAACACCAGCTTCATCGTCCTCGGCGATGGTGGTGTAGAGAGCAACAGCGCCGTCGATGTCACCAAGATCCTGTAGTGCGCGGGCGAGCCAGTAGCTTCCCTCACTGTTGCCCTTTTTGCCCTCGAGGAGGCGGACTGCTTGCTCGGCTTTGCCGGCGCGGACCAGCAGCTTGCCCTGACGGATGTCATCGAGAGAGTAGCCCTCTTGCTCGATGGCGACGGATTGTACCGGGCGCTTCAGACCGTGGATCTCGGGCGGAGAGTGGGTCGGGACACTTGGGATGCCAATCGGCGTGGCGTGCGAGGTCTTCGCGGGGGACGCGGAGCGCACCTGGGACAGCGGGCTGGTGCCCGCGATCTGTTGGGACTCGCTGCGCCGCAGATTGTCGATCTCCCGCTGTAGCACGATGATGTGGTTGACCGTCTCTGACGTGCTACCCACAGGGTGCTCGGTCAGCTGTTCGAGGCGTGCGAGAGCTTCGGGATCCTTGGTGGCAAGCTTCTCTTGCAGGCCCATGACCTCGACGATCGCGGCCTGCGTAGATTTAAGGGCGGACTCTAGGCTCTCCAGGGAGCCATCCTGTTGGGAGGCGACCGCTGGGATGCCAACGATGCCGGCCAGAACCAGGGTCGAGGTGGATTGAAAGCGCATCATTAGAGGCGTCCTTTGAGGGCTTCGATCGCTGCTTCCCAGCGTCCGAGGTCTTCCAGGAGATCGGCGGCTGTGCGGTAGATCGCACTGCGGTCGTAGGGGTCGGTGAGCTCGAGCGCGCAGGTGCGTAGAACATCGATGCTCTCGGTCGTGCGGCCGTCTTTGGCAAGAGCTCGGGCGAGGTCGAGTGAGATGCTCTCAAGCACGGCGGGCTTGAGATCCTCGCGCAGGTCATAGACCTGGCCGAGGACGCGTGCGGCTTCACGGAATGACTGCTGGGCGAGGAGGGCGCGACCACGCGTGATGCGCTGGTCGAGGCTCAGGGCCGATAGATCGCCAACCAGGCCGAGCCGGCTCTGGGCTGTGATAGCAAACGGCTGGAGATCACGGTCAAAGCCGTCCCGCTTGGCGAGCTCTACGATCGTAAGAGTAGCGATCTCGTGGCCGCCATCCAGGCTGGCCTGCGCGGCACGGATCAACGATTGTTTGCGTTCCTCACCGGTCAGCTGGCTAGCGTGTTCCAGCCAGGCCCGCGATGCGTCACCGGGTAGGGCAGCCCGTTCGAGGGCGAGGGCGCGAATCTCCATCAGTTCTACGTCCTGGAAGCCAGCTGCCGAGTAGTTGGCGGCAAGGCTGAGGGTGCGCAGAGCTCGGATCGGGTCGTCCGAGAGAGTTTCAGCGAGCGCGGTCAAAAGGGCGCGCTCACGGCGTTCACCCGAGTCGGTCGTCGGGTACTTCAGGTCCAGGGCCTTCAGGGTCAGCAGCGCCTTTTGAGCGTTTTCGGCCCGAAGGGAGACATTGCCTTCCGCCTCACCGACGTGGCACAGCGCCCGGGCGAGCTCGCGACGGGCGAGCGCGTGATAGGGATGTGCTATGGGCAAGTTCGCGAGATCGTGGTAGCGAAGTGCGGAGCTGTTCCATTCACCGATCTCGGCGTATAGGGAACCAGCGCGTTCAAGGGCATTTGGGACGAGGGACGACTCGGGAAAGGTCTCGGCGATGTTCTCGTAGTGAACGATTGCGGTTGTCGTAAACGCGCGATTCATGGCCTCGGCGGAATCCCCAAGGGCAAACTCATGGTGGTCGGCTTCGGGGTGGTCGGGGAAGGTGGCGCGAATCCGTTGCCATCGCAGAAGGGCGGACTGGAAGGCATCTTCGGCGCCGGGATACGCGGGAAGCTCTTCTCGAACCTCGATCGAGTTCGCGTTGATCCGAGCTTCCAAGCCAGCGACACCTAGCGTCCAACGCAGGGCGTCACGCCACGGTCGATCCTTCATGTAGATGTCGACCTCTGGGTCCCGCGTGATGAGGTCGAGCCCAATCACGGAGCGACCAACTTCTTCACCGACGCGCCGGCATAGCTCTTTGATCGTGCCTTTCTCTGACAGGATGGAAATCCGGTAGCCCTCCTCCGAGTCCGCGGTCGCTAGGACGGTGATGCGACCCTCATAGGGACCACGCACGGCGTCTTCTTGAACGACGGGGCTTGCGCCAAGGGCGACGGCCGCAAGCGAGAGCAGGCAGAACCTCATCGTCCAGCCTCCTGCAGGGCATGTCCCTGGAGCTGAGTGGAGCGCGCGATCAGGATCTCCCCTTCGGTCACGAGGTCGTCGCCAAGGGCATAACGGTCTCGGTTGGCGAGCAGATGGAACACGCGCTGGCGTGCGCTTTCGAACTGACCTTGGTCGATCAACGCCTCGGCGGCGCGCAGGGTGATGCGCGGCAGATCTTCGAGATCGTGGGGGTCTTGGTTGACGGGCTCCACCACAGGGACGGGCACGGGCACAGGCCGCGCTTCGGTAGCAGGGTTGAGTACAAGGGGCTCATCGATCACGGGGCGAGTCGGTACGCTCGATTCCACTCGGCCGCCAGTCGAGTTTCCAAGGGTCTGCGTGACCTGCAGCAGGGTCTCTTGGAACTGCGAGCCCGCGCGCCATGCGAGCAGCAAGATGCCGGTGTTGATGACGATGAAGCCAATGGCGAGTAGTTCCACCGTCCTGTTTCGAGGCCCTTCTTCGTGCCCCATCGGCACTAGCGTTCCCCTGGGGACGTTCATGTCGAAAACGTCTTCCAGCTCGGCGAGTTCCTCCGCGCTTGGGCGCGGCCTGGTTTTTTTGGCGGGCTTGGGCGCCGTGGTGGCCGGTTGCTCGGTCGGTTGCTCGGTCGCCTGCTCCGGCGCGGGCGGAGCGACGCTGGCTTCCTTGGCCTTCTTCGGAGCGGTCTTCGCAGCAGGCTTCTGGGGCTCTGGGCTGGACTCGCTCTCGGATGCGCTCTTCTGATCCTGGGAGAGCTGGACCAGGAACGATGCATCGAAGTTGAAGAGGTCTTCGTCCAGGTCGTCGGGCACCCCCTCGCCCTGGGACATGGTTGTGGGAGCAGCGGCTACCGGCCCGGGTTCCTCCTGGAACGTAGACTCAGGGTCGCCGGGGAGTGCGCCTCCAGGCTCTGCATCAAAGATAGGGTCGTTCTCAGGCGCTAGTTCCTCTCCCAGGACCGCATCGAGATCATCGATGTCGAGCTCATCCAACTCCAACGCTGAACCACCGGGGGGGACCGCACCGGGGTTGCCGGATAGCGGTTGATCCACCGAGGGGAAGTCGAAGAGGTCTTCGTCTTCCGGGTCCGTGAAGCGTTGGTCGGGAGCCATGGGGAAGGTACCTAGCTGCGCAGGCTGATCTCGAGCACGTGCTGGGGATCGGGCCCAGCGAGCAAGCGTCCGACGCTGACGGCGAGTGACGGGGACAGGTGCAGAGGCTCGCTGTCAGGGTCCGACAGGTTGTGCAGCACGTTGCGCGCCTGGGTGGGAGTCAGGTAGTCGAGTTCGGACAGGTCCTGGCCCCGGCCCTCTTCGAAGTTGGTCTGGTAGACGTGGAAAGACAACACAAGGTGTGTGCCGCCCTTGGGCTCGGGTTCGAAGGACAGGTCTTCTGCCAGTGCACAGATTCTTGCGAGGCCCCCGCTGCCGGGGTCCTCTAGACTGAGCGGGTCGCACCAGTCGGCGTGCATGCCGATGCCGCGGTCACGAATGCTGAGCATCAAGCGGCCCCCTTCGAGATCGCCTGCAATTTCCACCGTGCCCACACCGCCTAGGTAGGCGTGGCGTGCTGCGTTGTCGACAGCCTCGGCGACGGCACTGGCAACGCGGCAACGGGTAGCCGGGGTGACTCCGCAGCGAAGGAGCCAGGCGGCGACCTCGCGGGAGCTGCGGTCCACTCCAGCGGCGGTGGCGTCGACGGTGCGACGGAACAGAGGTGCCTGCCGGCCTTCGCGGCTGGCGGCCTCGATCGAGGCTGCAACCGTCTCAAAGGTGAAGGGCATCGGGAGCAGGTCCGCGGCGCCAAGGCGCAACGCAGCGCGATAGTCTTCCCCCGTGGGGCGGTAGGCGTAGAGGACTACGCGCGGAGTGTTGCCGCGACGGCGAAGCTCGGCGAGCAACGCAAAGCCACCGGTTTCGCCTAGCTCGAGGTCGAGTAGGAGCACGTCCGGGCTGGGAAGGGCGAGTAGCTCGTCGGCACAGTTCGTGATCGAAACCATGTGCGAGCGCATCTCTAGGTGGTCCCCGAGGGAGTGCGCGAGATCCAGGTCATTGCCGGCGACGAGGACGTTGAGAGGCTGCTGCGAGTGAATCACAGGCCCGGCTCCACGGCGAGGGGCATGCGAACGGTGACACAGCGATGACTGGGATCGTGCAGCCGCACGGACACCTCAGCACCAAGACGTTCCAGGTCGCGGCGGGCCATCAGGGCAGCCGCGGCGGGGAGGTTGTTCGCGAGGCTGGGCTTGGACTCGACGATCGAAAAGTAGGCGATGTCTGCGGCCGAGTGCGCGTGCAGCAGGACTTCGCCTTCCGAGCTGCGCAGCACCTCCTCAAGCAGGCAGGTCAGGCTGGCGGACATGAGATCCGCGTCGGTGTTCAGGATGCCGGTCTGATCGTCGGGTGTCAGCCAGACACTGTCCCGCAAGGCGTCGGGGAGGTCGCGGATGGCTCGGGCCGCCAGCTCGGCGATGGTGCAGGTGCCGCGGTTGGCAGCGAAGGGGCTGGCATACGCCGCTAGGGTCTGGGCGCAGCGGTCGACTTCGTCGAGGTTCTCCATGGCCTGCCCAAAGAGGGCGGCGCGCTCGGGATCCTCGTCCAGCAGCTCACCCAGCTCATAGAGCTTGTGCCGTAGCGCGCTGAGGGGTCCGTGGAGCTCGGGGTCGAGCTGGTCGATTGCAACTCCGAACAGGGTGTCCTCAGGCGAGGGGTCCCGGTCAGGTTGGGATTCAGGGAAGGCTCGGTTCATGGGCGAAGTGGCCACCGTTGGGTGGCATAGCCCGTCCTTCGTCGCCTCGGCCGAAATCCCTTGATGGCCAGTCGGCCGAAACCGGAAAACTCTTCCCCGTGGAGCGGCGCGGGGTTCCCGGTAGGGGAATGCTTTCGGTGTCGTGATTCTCGACACCCTGCCGAAGATTCCGACAGGTGGCCTGCGGGGCTGCGCCCTAGGGGGCCCTCGGGCCCTACTGCTTGCCGATTCCGTAGACCTTCAGCTTGTTGTAGAGCGTCGCACGGTTGATCCCGAGTTCCCGCGCGGCGGAGCTACGATTTCCCTCACAGGCCTCAAGGGCTTGGCGGATCAGGGCCTCCTCCATGTCCCTCAGGCGTAGGGAGCCCCCCGGGGGAAGCGACCCGGTGCCGGTGCCAGGGGCTGGAGCGGAAGCCGGGCGCTGGTCCAGCCCCAGGTGTTCGGGACCGACGAGGCCGGATTCCGTCAAGAGACTGGCGCGCTCCACGGCGTTGCGCAGCTCGCGCACGTTGCCCGGCCAGGGGTGACCCATCAGTTTTTCCATGGCGGCCTCGCTGAAACCCACCAGGTCGCGGGCAAGCTCGGCGGCGAAGCGTCCCAGGAAGTGCACCGCTAGGGGCGCCACGTCTTCGGGCCGCTCACGCAGGGGGGGGACGACGATTGACAGGACGTTCAACCGATAGAACAGGTCTTCCCGGAACGTGTGCTCCTCGACCATCGCTAGGAGATCGCGGTTGGTGGAGGCGATCACGCGCGCATCCATCGGCAGGTCGCGCTGGCCGCCGATGCGCCGGTACACCCTCTCCTGGAGGACCCGCAGGAGCTTGGCCTGCAGGATCATGTCCAGTTCCCCGACCTCATCCAATAGAAGGGAGCCGCCCGCGGCCGAAGCCAGGAGCCCGTCCCGACCTTTGGGGTGTCCGCCGGTGAAGGAACCGGCTTCGTAGCCAAAAAGCTCGGCCTCGAGCAGATTCTCGGCCAGCGCGGCGCAGTTCAGGGCGACAAAGGGCCCGTCTGCCCGCGAGGAGCGCTCGTGGATGGCCCTGGCGACCAGTTCCTTGCCGACGCCGGACTCACCGGTGATCAGAGCGGTGGTGTTGGGGGCCGCGGCTACGCGGTCCACGTGATCGAAGACGCGACGGAGCGCCTGGCTACGCCCTACAAAGGGGCTGGAGCGGAGTTCGCAGAGCTCTTCACGGAGCCTATCCCGCTCGGCGACAACGCGCCGGCTGCCCAGAACCTTCTCCACGACCCCCAGGAGTTCGGTGGGATCGACGGGCTTCTCTAATAGGTTGTCTGCACCCAGTCGCATGGCGCGCACGGCGGTGCGGACATCGGCGAATCCGCTGAGCAAGACCACCGCAGGGGCCGGGTCCAGCTCGAGGAGCTTGGGCAGGGTCTCGAGCCCGCCGCCGTCCGGCATCACCAGGTCCAGCAGCACGAGGCTCGGTGTCTCGAGTCGAGCCATCGCCAAGGCCTCCTGGCCCGAGCCCGCTTCGTCGACCGCGTAGCCCGAGCGCTCGAGGAGCGCCCTTAGCCCCACTCGAATGCCGGAATCGTCATCGGCCAAAAGGATCTGCGCGCACATGGTCAACAGGGAGTCTAAGGGCGCTTACGCCCCTCCTAGCGTGGATTCGGGCCCCTTGCCCCCTCCTTGGCCGGCATTCCCGAACGGGGTCCGGAAAGGAAATTGGAAGAAAAGGAACAACTGTCGCTCAGGCGGGGGGCGGGGCCTCCGAGAACCATCCCGCGCCAAGAGCAAACCCCAGGTGGGGCGGACCTCGGAAGCGCTGCTGCGGAGGCGAGGGAACGTGTCCTCCAAAGCAACTCAGCCATCCAAACCTAGAGAACCCCGAAACTGTTATGGGACTTCGCGTCAACACCAACATCGCCTCGATCACGGCTCAGCGTCACACGGAAACTGTGACGGCTCGCCTGCAGGGCAACTACTCCCGACTCGCGTCGGGACTTCGTATCTCGACCGCTGCTGACGACGCAGCGGGCCTCGCCATCTCGGAGAAGATGCGCAGCCAAATCCGCTCCTATGCGGTGGCCGGCCGGAACGCACAGGATGGCATCAGCCTGGCGCAGACCGCGGAGGGGGCGCTCCAGGAAGTGAGCAACATCCTGGGCCGGATGCGAGAGCTCTCGATTCAGTCCGCCAACGGCACACTGACCACCGCTGATCGCTCGACTATCGACCTGGAATTCCAGGCCATGGTTTCGGAGCTCGACCGGATCTCCGAACAGACCCAGTTCAACGGGCTGCCGCTGCTCGACGGAACCAGCGACAACATCCCGATCCAGATCGGCATCAACTCGGGAGAACGCATCGAGATTCTACCCGAGAACACCCAGGCGTCCGAGCTTGGTGTGGACACGATCAACATCCTCAACCTGGATGGTGCGAGTGAAGCTCTGGCTTCACTAGACACCGCCATCAACTCGGTCAACTCGTCCCGTGGACGCCTTGGCGCGGCCCAGAACCGAATGACCAGCGCGCTGCGCTCCATTCAGACGGCAAGAGAGAACCTCTCCGCCGCAGAGAGCCGCATCCGCGACGTAGACGTGGCGTCGGAATCCGCCGACCTCACCAGGAACTCGATCATGCAACAGGCTGCCACCTCGGTCCTTCAACAGGCCAACGTACAGCCGCAGATCGCCCTTTCCCTGCTGCAAGGGTAAAGGGTGAAGAGAGGCCTCTAGGCCGATCGCTGAGTGGGGGGCCGTCGGGAGGCGGTCCCCCGTTCCACCCAGCCCCTCCCCATCCATCCTCCCAACGCTTGCGCGCACCGTAGTCGCCGCAGCACCGCTCTCGACGAACTCAGATCTGCTACCAGCTTCCGCAATGCGTGGCCGGCAGCCAAACACACTCGCCTAGCCGCGCTTGGCAAGGGTGGTGACCCACTGGACGGAGTCACCCCGCAGCCCTTACCAAGCGCACCTACTGGCCAGACGAGCTTTCCGTCCGCTTTCGAATCCAAACCAAGGAACGACTTTTATGGGACTTCGCGTCAATACCAACGTTGCCTCCATCGGCGCCCAACGGAACCTGTCTCAGGTTACCGACCGGCTCCAGGGCAACTATGCTCGACTTGCGTCGGGCTTGCGCATCGCTTCAGCAGCCGACGATGCGGCTGGACTGGGTATCTCCGAATCACTCCGTTCGAGCATCCGCTCGTTCGGCGTCGCTGGGCGCAACGCCCAGGACGGACTTTCCCTCAGCCAAACGGCTGAGGGCGCCTTGGGCGAGGTGAGCAACATCCTCGGCCGCCTGCGTGAACTCGCCGTCCAGTCGACGAACGGCACGCTCAACACCGACGACCGCAACACGCTCAACAACGAGTTCACGGCGCTGACGTCGGAGATCTCCCGGATCTCGACGGACACGGAGTTCAACGGCATCTCGCTGTTGGCCGCCGATGATTCCGTCTCGATCCAGGTCGGCCTCGACAGTGGCCAGACCATCGACGTGGGCCTGGTCGACGTGTCGACCTCCAACCTGGCGATCAACAGCTCGTCCGTGGCTACGCAGGATGGCGCGAACACGGCGCTCGCCGCGATCGATGCCGCGATCGTCACCGTCAGCGGTGCGCGGGGTGAGCTGGGTGCTGACCAGAACCGACTTCAGTCGGCCTTCCGGTCCATCCAGTCTTCGCGCGAGAACCTTTCCGCTGCCGAGAGTCGTATCCGCGACGTCGACGTGGCCGTTGAGACCGCGGACCTGACCCGGAACTCCATCCTGCAGCAGGCCGCTACGTCGATCCTGTCCCAGGCCAACTCCCAGCCCCAGCTCGCCCTGAGCCTGCTCGGCTGATCCGGCTCGGCAGCCCCCCGTGGGCCGCCAAGCGACGAGAAGAGCCCCGGTCCGCGAGGACCGGGGCTCTTCGTCATTGTTGCTGACTCCGCGCTGCTGTCAGGGAAGGACCAGGTCCAACTCGAGGCCCTGATCGATGACCTCGGTCGTCTGCACGACCGTGTTGCCCCCGATGCCTGCGACGCGAGAACCGGGCAGCACGATCGTTCCCTCGGTATCGATGTCCACCATGTCCCAGTTGGCCGCTCGCAGTCGAGGGGGGATGGGTGCTCTTGACCTCCTGGCGGCCGAAGTTCCAGAGATGGACTTCGCCCATCCCAACCGTGACTTCGGCCATGTTGGCGCCCTGGGCCAGATCGCCGACTGGCTTGTGTTCGAGCCAAGCAAGGCCCGGTACCAGGTGGTCGAGCCGATAGCTGCCATCCGCCCGGCTGGTCGCAAAGCTCCAGAATCTATCGTCTTCGCTCGACGAGCGAGGCTCCGGAGATGTGGGCTCCGGCGACCAGCAGTCCGTGCCGGTCGAAGACGTACCCTTCGATGGACTGATCGCCAAGCCGCACATCGATCCTCTCGCCGCGATCTTCGGTCAGCACCACGATCACCTGCCGCAGGTGGCCGGGACCGAGGGAGACCGTGATGGACCAATGGGTCTTCTACTTGGATCGAGCTCTCCATCGTGCATGAGAAACCGAGCCAGCCGCGGAAGCGCCCCAAGGGAAATCGGAACTCGAACAGCAGAGGCTCGTCATGCCCTGTTTCGAGTTTCGAGATTCCATCTGGAGAGCAGGGGGAATCGACGGAGCGATTGGGAAATTCATTCCGGTTTGGTTCCCCGAACCCGTCCCAATCGGCGGTCGGAGTGCGAAGAGATTTCCGCTTTGACCAGGCGGGGAGACCAGCGCGAAGCCGACCGATTTCTTCCCTCATGGAAGGGCTCGCGCAGCCGATACCTACGGACAAGGGACCACCTCGGTCCTGGGGGACAACTATGGTAGGTAGCAGCGGCATTTCATTCTCAGGGCTCGCCAGTGGCCTGGACACGACCTCAATCGTGAACCAGCTGGTGGCGCTCGAGCGCATTCCGATCCAGCTCGCTGAGGACCAGCGCGATGTTCAGCAGGATAAGCTCGACAGGCTCAGCGAGTTCCGTGGACTGGTCAAGGCGCTGCAGAACAAGGCGGATGAGCTTTCGACCAACGACGGCTTCTTCCGCCTTTCTGTCAACGGCGACAACCCAGACGTTGCGAATGTGAGCGCGGGGACCGGGGCCGTCCAAGGCACCCACTCTGTCGACGTGCAGCAGCTCGCTGGGGTCGACCGCTGGGCCTTTGACGGCGTTGAGGATCCTGAGGCCGAGCTGGCGACCACAGCCGACCAGACCCTGTCCTTCACGGTCGGGGACAACTCATACGATCTCTCTTTCGGCCCCACAGACTCCAGCCTCAACGCCATCGTCGGGAGGATCAACCAGGAGGCAGGCGAAGATGTCACCGCCTCGGTCGTGAATACCGGCACGGATGACACCCCTTCCTACCAGCTGGTCCTGGCGGCGAAAGGCACGGGGGAGGACGGCCGGATCGAGAACATCTCGTCCGGGGTGGATGGCCTCGATATCAACTACAGCGCACCGACCGCGGGTGGGCAATCGACTTCGGCGAACAACCTCACCGTTGGAACCAATGCCGTCGCCATCATCGACGGCCTTGAGGTCACCCGAACCGACAACGACTTCAGCGACGTGATCCCAGGCGTGACGGTCGACATCGTTGGAGAGGGCCTGACAACGTTCACCGTAGAACCCAACCGTGATGGGATCCGTGAGCAGCTGGACGAATTCGTCGACGCCTACAACGATGTCCAGTCGTTCATCAACACTCAGAACACTTTCACGCCGGCCGAGGACGAGGACGGGGTCGGCACCAGCGGCGTCCTGTTTGGGGATGGCGTGCTTTCGGGCGTTCGCAGCGCGATCCAGCGCGGGCTCTTCAACGTGCCAATCGAGGATCTCCTGGCCGATACCGAGGGGTTTTCGACCCTGTCCAACGTCGGCATCCAGCTGGACAACGACGGCTTGCTCTCAATTGACGACGACCTGTTCGACGAGAAGCTCAGCGCCAACCTGGATGCCTTTGCGGACCTGTTTGTAGACAGTGACGGATTTGAGCGCGATGAAAACGCGTTGGAAAACACTCCCGACTACTACGTCGACACAACCGAGGATAGCGGGCTCTTTGCCAACCTTGAACGGGAGCTGGATCGCTTGTTCGGGACGCTCCCGACGGGTGACGACGACATCCAGTTGAGCGGTATCTTCGACCTGCGCAGATCCACCTTCCAAGCGAACATCGATCGAATCAACGACGACGTATCAGGCAAGGAAGCCCGCCTCGAACAATTCGAGTCGGACTTGATCCTGCGCTTCGCCCGCCTCGAGGAGTTGATGGCTCAACTCAATTCCCAGGGCGCCTCTCTAGCCGCCAGTTTGGGCGGCTGATCCCCAAATACCTATGAATCCCGCCGAAGCAGCCGAAGCGTACCGCGTCGCATCTATCGAGAATGCGCCGCCGATGCAGATCATCCGCCTCCTCTACCAGGGTGCTCTACGTTTCCTCGACCAAGCCATGCTGGACCGCACCTCGGTCGGCACCAGCGACTACACCCAGCTCGTGGGCCAGGTAGACGACATCGTTGTCGAGCTGCGTCTCAGCCTGGACGCGAATGTCGACGCCGAGAGTTCGGTTCCGGCCAACCTGGAGAGTCTGTACCTCTTCTGCGAGGAAGAACTCCAGCGCTCTCTGGTCGACCGGGACAAAGCTCCGCTCGCGAACGTTCGCCGGGTGCTGGAGATTCTCCTGGACGCTTGGAAGTCCGTGGAGCTTGCGGGGAACCAGGGCTGATGGGTGACAGCGACGTGTTTGAGCGACTCCAGGCGGCCCGTGCGAGCCTGCGCGCCTGTCTCTCGGAGCTTGATGGGGGAGCCCCCAACGATGTCGATGTTGGGCGTCAGTTCGATTCGATGCGTGAGGCTTTTAGCGATCTGGGCGATCTGGCCGCACTGTGGGACGAGGTCGACGAGGACGACGGAGACCGTCTCCAGGAAGGTCTGGAAGAGCTGATGCGGCTGAACTCGGTGCTGACTCGGGTGGTTCAACGGGACGAGGAGCGTCTCCTCACCGAACTCAAGCACGCTCGCCAGGGGCGGATGGGCCTCGAGGCTCTGCGCCAGCCGATCGATTCGGGTGGCACCTGCGACTTCTCGGGCTAACCGTCGCAGGACTCGACAGGTGTCGAGATCTTCGACACCGGGGCATCGTTTCCGGCATCGGAATCCCCTTCCTAGGCCCCTGGGAAAGCTTGGCACGGCCCTTGCTTAGTGGCCGGTACGCGCAGCCCGCGCGCACCGACCATGCAAGCCAACCCCATCGCCACGCTCCTGATCGCCGGTACCACCGGTCCCGACCTCGGCCGCTACTTTTCGGCCGTCGGAATCATGATCGGGGTCCTCCTGATGCTGGCTTGGGGCATCAAGCGCCTGGCGGGCAAGGGTCGCGGGCTGCGGGGGGACAAGCGTGGCCTGCAGGTCGTCGAGGTCCTGGCCCTGGGCGGACGGCGCCAGCTGGCGGTGGTCCGCTGCTACGACCGCACCTTCGCCCTGGGCCTTGGGGAGAAGGAGGTCAGTCTGGTGGCCGAGCTCGATCCCGTCGAAATCTCGAACCCGGCGGGAGAACTGGGTGAGGAGCTTGCGGAATCTCCGCAGCCTGTTCCCGATCATCACCCGGAAGGTCCGGATGAGATCGAGATCACTCTGCAGCCGAATGCACCAGCGGATCCGTTCGCCGAGCTCATCGAGCGCGCCCAGGAGCGCCTAGCCTCAAGCGGGCAGCTCGAGCGACCTCCGATCACGAGTATCAAGGAGCTGAACAGGTGATGCGGCGTCTCTGCATCGCCACGCTGGCGCTCCTGTGCCTTTCCAGCGCCGCCCTTGGCCAAGAGGCCATGGGCGCTGCCGCCGAATTGATCCAGAGCGGCGGGCTGGGAGGTCTCGAGAGTCCGGCAGCTCTGAGCGGCTCCGAGGAACCGGGTGTCCTCGAACAGGGTCGTCTTTCGACGGCTGTTGAGATTGCACTGCTCCTGACGGTTCTGTCGCTGCTCCCTGCAGTGCTGGTCACGATCACGAGCTTCACCCGCATCGTGATCGTCCTGTCGTTCGTGCGCCGGGCTCTTTCGGTCAACGACTTGCCACCCAACCCGGTCCTGCTCGGGCTCGCCCTGTTCCTCACGATGTTCGTGATGGCGCCCGTGGCTAACCGCGTGCACACCGAGGCCTGGGCCCCCTACCAGGCCGGGGAGAAGAGCCTCGCTGAGGCCTCAGGCGCCGCCTGGGATGAGCTCTCTGAGTTCCTCGTCGCCAACACTCGCCAGACTGAGCTCGCGCTCTTCGCGGAGATCGCGCACGCCGCGCCGCCGGAGATGCCGGAAGAGGACCAGGCGCAACAACCGGGAACGACCGGGCCAATCCCCCGCACGGTCAATGCCGAAATCTCACAGGCCACCGATCTGCCCATCACCGTCATCGTGCCAGCCTTCATCCTAAGCGAGATGAAGACGGCATTTCAGATGGGATTCCTGCTCTTCCTGCCCTTCCTCGTTATCGACCTGGTGGTGTCCAGCGTCCTGCTCTCGATGGGCATGTTCATGCTGCCGCCGGTCATGATTTCGACTCCGATCAAGATCCTGGTGTTCGTTCTCGTGGACGGCTGGCACCTGATTGCCGAGTCCGTTGTGACCTCGTTCGCGGTCTAAGGCCGATGCTCCCAAGATGACCATCTTCACCTTTCTAGGTCGGCTTTCTGTGGTGATCTGTAGCTCGATTGGGCCACAGGGGGGCGCTGTCCGCTTCCACGGAGGTCAGCCGTGAACGATCTAGACCTGCGCGTCGTGGACCTGGCCCGGGACCTCCTGCTGACAACTCTGATTGTGGCGGGTCCCGCGCTGGTGGTGGGGATGCTGGTCGGTGTTGGCGTCAGTCTCTTTCAGGCCCTTACCTCCATTCAGGAGCAGACCCTCAGCCTCGTGCCAAAGATGATCGCCGTGATGACGGTCACCCTGTTGCTCTTGGCCCCGGCGCTCGAGCTCCTGCGCGACTTCACCGCGCGGGTTTTCGACCAGATGGTGGAGTTTGGACTCAGTTGAACCTTCTTCCCGAAGGACTTCTGCCGGCGTTCGGCTTGTACCTGGTACGCACCAGCGCTTTGGTGCTGGCGGCCCCTGTGTTCTCATCCGTTTCGAACTTCCGGGGCTACCGCATAGGGCTCATCGTGTCTTTGTCGGTCGTGCTATTCCTGGCCAGCGGCGAGCCCCTGGTGGAAACACCCGAAGCAGTGAGCTTTGCCCTGCTGACCGGGCGCGAGCTGGTCATCGGATTGATGTTGGCATTCGTGCTGCAGGCGGTGGTCCTGGCCGTCAAGGTTGCAGGGCACATGGTCGGACAGGAGATGGCCTTCAATATGGCCAGCCAGTCGGACCCGGTGAGTGGCACGTCCCTGCCGATTCTGGCCTTCTTCTACGAGACGATGTTCCTACTGATCCTTCTCGGGGTAGACGGACATCTGTGGGTCGTTCGTGCCCTTGCCGAGTCGTACGAGCGAGCGCCGGTGGGCGACATGCTCATGGGCAGCGGGATGTCCGAATTTGCCCTTGCCCTGTTCTCCGAGATGTTCATCGCGGGGCTCACCTTCGCGGCACCGGTCTTTGTCCTGCTCGCTTTGATCTCGGTACTTGTTGGTTTCCTGGCCCGCGCTGTATCGCAGATCAATGTGATGGAGTTCAGCTTCAGCGCCCGGATTATCGCTGGATTCGTAGGGATTCTGCTGTTTGCTCCGCTCATCCAGCCGGCGAGCCAGTCGCTTCTCACCTCGCTCATGGACGGCTTGTCCGCAAGCCTAGACGTCATCGAGGTGTCCGGTGAGTGATACCCCGAAGGACGAGAAGACGGAGGAGGGCACCGCGCGACGCTTCAACGAAGCGCGCAACAAGGGACAGGTGGCTTTCTCGAGCGAGTTCCAGACGGCATGCCTCTTGATTGTGGCCTGCTTTGCGCTGTTCATCCTCGGTGGGCGCATGGGCGAGAAGAGTGGCGAAGCCATGGTCAAGCGGCTCAGCGAACTGGGTATCGCCGCCGAGATCACGTTCGACGCGAAGTGGGTCTCTGACCTGTTCCGCGAGATCGCCCAGAACATGATGCCTGTCATGGGCATGTTTCTGCTGACCCTGGTGGTCTTTGGGATGATCCTCGGGTTCAGCCAGGCCGGCTTCAAAATTGCGGGTGAGGCAATCTCTCCGGATCTGAACAAGCTCAACCCTATCGCAGGCTTCAGCAGGATTCTGAGCTGGAAGGGAGTGATGCGGACGGTCCTTGCGATCTTGAAGATCTCGGTCCTCGGTGTATCGATGGGTTCCGTCGCTTGGCTGCAGCGCTCTCGATTCGAAGTGATGGCTGCCAGTGATCTGCGCGTCGCGATGGCCATCGGTGGAGGCATCATCGTGAAGGCTGCCCTCGCGGGGATCTTTGTTATCTGGCTGATTTCGATCCTCGATCTGATCTTCCAGCGATTCCAGCACAAGAAAGACCTGCGCATGTCAAAGCAGGAGGTCAAAGAGGAGGCGAAGTCCTCTGAAGGTGACCCGAAGGTCAAAGCACGGATCCGCGAAATCCAGCGTGAGATGGCAGGCCGGCGCATGATGGCTGATGTCCCCGATGCGACGGTTGTCCTGACGAACCCGACCCACTATGCGGTGGCCCTGCGCTATGTCGATGACGGCATGGGTGCGGCGCCCGTGGTCGTGGCTAAGGGAGTCGATGATGTCGCGCAAGCCATCAAGCGGGTCGCTCGGGAATCCGGGGTGCTGGTATACGAGGACCCGCCGCTAGCGCGGGCACTCCATCGCAGTGCTGAGATCGGTGACGAGATTCCGCCCGAGCTATTCGGGGCTGTGGCCAAGGTCTTGGCCTACGTATTCCGGCTAGAGGGGCGCGCGGCGCAAACCGCGTAACTGATCCATGGCTCAACCCAAGCAAGGCGGACCGACTGCATTCAGTCAGTTCATGGCGAGGTACTCGGACTGGTTCCTTGGTCTAGGGGTACTTGGGCTCATCGTGACGCTGGTCACACCGCTCTCGCCCGCGCTCCTGGACCTACTCCTGGCCGCCAACCTGACGGCCGGTGTCCTGCTCTTGATGCTGACGCTGAACGCGCAAGAGGCCACCGAACTTTCGTCCTTCCCGACGATCTTGCTGTTCACGACTCTGTTCCGGCTTGGACTCAACGTGGCCAGCACGCGTCTGATCCTCACCGGCGGGGATGCAGGAGCCGTGATCACGGCTTTCGGGGGATACGTGGGGGGCAACGACCTGGCGGTTGGCTTGGTCGTCTTTTTGATCCTGATCATCATTCAGTTCGTGGTGATCACGAAAGGTTCCGGGCGGATCTCCGAGGTGGCAGCCCGCTTCGTGTTGGACGCCATGCCTGGCAAGCAGATGGCGATCGATGCCGACTTGAGTGCGGGCCTGATCGGCTCGGACGAAGCCAAGGCCCGACGGGAAGCTGTGGCAGAAGAGGCGGAGTTTTACGGATCGATGGACGGCGCGTCCAAGTTCGTACGCGGCGACGCGATCGCCGGCTTGATCATCACCGCGCTCAACTTGCTCGGCGGCATCGCCATCGGGTCGCTGGGAGGCATGTCGATTTCCCAGGCTGTGACCACGTATTCCACGCTGACGATTGGCGACGGTTTGGTGAGTCAGATCCCCGCTCTGTTCGTCTCCGTCGCGGCCGGCGTGTTGGTGACCAAGGCTCGCAGCGCAACCAGCCTCGGCCCCTCGCTATTCAGCCAGCTTTCGGGACGTCCGCGCGCTACGGCGATCGCCTCCGCAACGCTATTTGCGATGGGCTGCTTGCCTGGCATGCCCAAGGTTCCGTTCTTCATCCTGGCGACGATGTTGCTCATCATGTGGCGCAACACCCGCGACCTTCGGGCCGCAGTGGATGGACTGGCGGCGGGGGACGATCCTGTTGGGGGCGGCGTCGCCGGCGCGGGGGGAGCTCCCGCTGCGGAAGGCGGTGACCACAACTCCGACGGCGACGAGCAGGTCGGTGAGCTGCTGAAGGTCGATCGAGTCAGCCTTGAGATCGGCTACCGGCTGATTCCGATGGTCCAGGGGAAGGCGGGCAACGGGATCCTGGAGCATGTGGCCCAGCTGCGTCGGCGTTTCGCCATGCGCGAAGGCGTGGTTCTGCCGCCGATTCGTATCAAGGACAACATCAAGCTCGCGCCCAACGCCTACTCCGTCGCGGTGGGGGGGCAGGAGGTTGCTCTGGGAACGGTGGAGCCCGCCAGCTTCCTGGCGATGGACCCAGGGACGGCGGCGGGCAAGGTCAAAGGGAAACAGACCACCGATCCTGCCTTCGGACTCCCGGCCTGGTGGGTCGATGACGCCACGCGGGACGAGGCCGAAGTTCTCGGATACACGGTGATCGATCCGACGAGCGTACTCGTGACGCATCTTGCGGAGACGCTGCGCGGGAGCCTATCGGAGCTGCTCACGCGGGACGACGTCAAGGACCTGGTCGAGACGGCTCGCGAGAGTTCGCCCGCTGTCGTCGAGGAACTCATCCCCGACAAGATGGGCTACGGCGACGTTCAAAAGGTGCTGCGCAACTTGCTCGCGGAGTCAGTGTCGATTCGCAACATGCCGGCGATTCTCGAGGTGCTCGCGGACTCGGCCGAGCGGGCGAAGGACCCCGAAGCGCTGACAGAGCTGGTCCGTCAGCGTCTTGGTCGAGCCATCTGCGATGCCCATTCTGGACCGGGTGGAACGGTCTACGCGGTGACCTTGGACCCGCGCATCGAAGGGCGCCTTGCGGCAGCCGTGGGCATGGGCGATGGCGGGCAGGTCAAGCCGGCGAATCCCGCTTGGCTTCAGGCGCTACTGGAGCGCATCGGTGGATCGGTTGGGTCGGCGACCCGTAGCGGAAAACAGGCCGTGGTGCTGGTGCGATCGAACGTGCGGCGCTTCCTGGCCGAGCTCGTAAGAACAACGCTGCCCAGTGTGGCGGTGCTCTCCTACAACGAAGTGGTCCCCGCCAAAGCGGTGGAGACAGTGGACGTGGTGAACCTGGAGGACGAATAGGATGGTGATCGAACAGATCGTCGGGCGCAGCATGCGCGAAGCACTCCTCAAAGCCCGCGAAAAGGTGGGCGATCGAGCGGTGGTCTTGTCCCACATCTCCGGCCAGGGAGCCGTGACGCTAGCCGTGACGCGAGATGTGCCCAAGGGCCGTCAGGCCTTGGGAGCGATGCGCAAGCGGGCCGAACAGATGCTTGAAAAACGGTCCCAGAGCACCAGCGGCGGTGTTGGGACCCTGGACCTCGAGCGACGACTGCTCGCCCGCGGGGCCTCGCGGCAGCTCACTGAGCGCGTGGCCGAAGCCGTGGCAGGGCGACTGCACGAAGAAGCCCATCCCCTCGATCTTGCGGGTGAAGAACTGGGCGCCATGCTACAGGTCGCGCGGGCCTCCTACTCCCCTGACCGGCCCAGCTACCTGGCATTCGTCGGTGCGGCGGGGGTTGGCAAGACGACGAGCCTGACCAAGCTCGCCGCCAGGCTTGTTGGCAGCGGCAAGCGCGTACTGCTGGTCACCCTCGACCTGCATCGGATCGGGGCGGTCGAGCAGATGAAGGCGCTCGGCAAGGAGCTGGGTTGCCCAGTGATGCCCCTGCGTGACGCACGCGAGCTGGCTAGACCCTTCAAGAAACGCACGGCGCCCGACGTCGTATTGATCGATACCAGCGGCCGTCCCGAGGAGGACTCACGCGCGCTCAGCGAGTTACGCGGGGCATTGCACGCGATGGATCCTCTGGTTGCGCTCGACGTCTTCCTCGTGGCTCCTGCGGTGCAGCGGCCTGCCGCACTGGAGGAAACCCTGGCCATCTTCGATGGTCTGGGGCTGAACGGCACCGTCGTGACCAAAGTCGACGAGACCGCCCGTCCGGTACCGGTGCTGGAGTTTCTGCTGCGACGCGATCTGCCGCTGGCCTTCGTTGCCGATGGGCGCGGGCTGGACGGGGGGTTGCACCGCGCGGGTCCAGAGCTGTTTGCCGATCTCTTCCTACAGGGCAAGGTCCGATGAGCGCCACCCAATCCAAATCCCGACTTGCCGCTCCCTTCGTCCTCGTGACAGGGGGCAAGGGGGGCGTCGGCAAGACCACCGTCTGCGCCAACTTGGGGGTGCAACTCGCAATGGAGGGCCTGCGGGTCCTCCTGGTCGACCTCGACCTAGGCCTGGCCAACCTTGGACTGTTCCTCGGTCTCAGCCAGAGCGGACGACTCGAGGACGTCCTCGCCGGCAAGGGGAGCCTTGCCGACTGCGTCATCGAAGGGCCGGGTGGGGTCCATGTGCTCCCTGCTTGTTCGGGCTCCGAGGCGCTCGGTCGCCTCGACGCGCGGGGTCGCCAGGATCTCTTCGAGGGCCTGGTGAACCTCTCCACCGAATACGACCTTGTATTGGGCGACAGCGCGGCGGGCGTTGGGCCTTCGGTCTTGCAATTCGCATCGCTTGCCGACCGGGTCCTGGTCGTGACTACTCCCGAGGTGGTGGCTTTGACCGACGCCTACGGGTTGATCAAGGCGCTCGACGAGTACGGCCTGCGCAACGAACTGGATATTCCCACGCCCGAGGTCGTGGTGAATCAAACGTGCGGGGTTGAGGAGGGGCAGTCGATCGCGCGCAAGCTGCGTGGCGTCTGTGAGCGCTTCCTGGCCCGGTCCCCGCGTCAAGCAGGCTGGATCCCCCGCTCGCGCGGTGTGGCCGCCAGCGCTGCCCGCCGCGACCCCTTTGCGCTCGGCTCTGCTCGTTCTCTCGAGCACCTTTGCCTGAGGCAGATTTCAGGGCGCCTGGAGCGCCTGTGTGCCGTACCTGGGTCGCGGGTAGCCGCGGTCGGAAACCCGCTCAAGGCACCGAATGGACTCGCTCGATAGCGGTTCTGGAGCAATCCCCCTCCTCCCGCTTTGGGGCGCCCTCAGCAGGCGTTTCGCGGTAGCGACGGGAGCTGCGACCGCTTTGACAGCCCTCTTGTTTCAAGTCCCGGTCTCTGCCGCGTGCCTTCGCGGGGGATTGGCCTGGCTCCTCGCGCGCGCTGTAGCTGCGGGGGTTGGCTGGCTGTTGGTCCGTGTGGAGACCAAGCCGCCGGAAGACGAGGGCGAGGACCCTACTACCACGACTTCAGACGACGACCAGGTCGAAGCGGCCTGAACCCGATGACCCTCCTCGCGATCAACCCCACCAACGCAATTGAACGAGCCGATCGGGCCCGTTGCGAAGGGGGTGCGCGTGCCTGAGTGGTCCGGAGCAGCGCTGTTGTCGGCGGAGGAGCGCGAACGCATCGTGCTTGAGCACATGCCCCTGCTGCGGCATATCGCCGGGCGCATGGCCCTGGACCTTCCAGGATCCATCGAGCGCGAAGACCTGATCGGCTACGGCATGATCGGGCTCCTGGCTGCGGCGGACGCCTTCGACCCCGGCCGTGGGCTGGCGTTTTCCACGTTCGCCTATCAGCGGGTGCGTGGAGCGATCCTGGACGAATTGCGCAGGGCGGATTTTCTGCCCCGTGGCCGGCGCGAGCGGGTGCGCGAGCTGGATCAGGTGGTGGAACGACTCAAGCACGAAGAGGGCCAGCGGCCTTCGGTTGAGCGTATTGCGGACGAGCTGGGCACCGATGAAGACGGTGTCGGCGAGATCCTACTGTCCGCGGCGAGCGCCTCGCAGGCCTCGCTGGACGACGGGATCATGGGCGAGAACCTTGGGGCCTGGCTGCGCGATCCGAGCAGCGACGATCCCCAGGACAGCGCCGAATGGAACGAGATGAAGGAGCTCCTAGTCGAGGTCATCGCCGACCTCCCGGAGGCCGAGCAGAGCGTGATCACGCTCTACTACGGCGAAGATCTCCTCCTGCGCGAGATCGGAGAAGTCATGGGCGTCACCGAGTCTCGGGTCAGTCAAATTCACAGTCGGGCGCTGTACCGGCTGAACCGCGCCCTGTCCGAAAGGACGGGCGCGGCCCCTACCCAGTGAGGTCCACCATGGAAGACTCAGTACAAGGCCCCAGCGACTACTCCCTCATCCCGGTCCGCGGTCCCCAGCCCCGTTCCGGGTCGGGTGGCAAGCGGAACGAGGGTGGTACGTTCGATCTGGAGACCCAGAAACGTACCAAGCCGAAGTCGAGGGCCGGGTACGACTCTCCCAGCAGTGAAGAACTGCCGGTGGGGCATCCCGACCACGATGAAGCCGGGCGTCATATCGACGTCACAGGCTGACCCCAGACACAAGCAACCATGGCTCGATCCATTCTCAAGGCGGACGACGCTCGGGTCCGCCCGCTGCCCCTGCGCGACCTGCTTGCGCCGGCGACGGACGCCTCTGCGCCGGCGCCCAAAGCAGTGTGCGAGACGCGCGTCGAGACCTTGCGTCAAGACGGCGCTGTGATCGGCCTCGAGGTGCACTGTTCCTGCGGGGAAGTCACCCGCGTATCCCTCGACTACGGACCCCAGTCCGGGTCCCAACCCCAGGAGGGACCCGCGGCTGGCACGCCCGGGGCCCAGTCATGATGAATGCGATGAAAGCGACGACGGTACTGATCGCTGGTCTCGCGCTGCTCAGCGCCTGCACCCTATCCCCGACCCAGGCCGACGTGCCCGCCACCCAGGCCGGCGGGTGGGAGTCGGGTATCGCGACATCCAAGGGCCAGCTGTACGGTCGCGACGGCGCTCCGGTGGGAAGCACTGTGAACGATCCCGTCACCGTGACCAACGACTCGCTGAACCACACGCCTGAATCGGCGGGCGGCAGCCGCCCCGTCCTGCTAGAGCTCTACCAGGAGGCGGTCAACGACCGCGAGTACCTGGAGATGGAGCTGGCCCTCGTGAACGAGGAGCGCGACGGCTTCCTGGCCGAAGAGAAGCGGCTTGCGAGCATGCTCGAGGAGCTGCGCACGATGCTCGCGGGGCTCGAGGCGGAGAACAAGACGCTCGAGAAGCAGACCTTCGAGCTCGGCGAGCGCCTGGCCACGGCTCAGCTCCGCAGGCTCGAGGCTGAGAAGGCTCTGTTGGAGCAAAGCGTGGCGGCCCGCAAGGCGGCCGAAGCCAACGCGTCCGAGGAAGTCGAGTGACAGCCTTCCAGCGCTCCTCACTGCGTGGGGGTCTTGCAGGCCTTGCCGTGTTGTTGCTGGGAAGCGGCTGTGCGACGACAGTCCAACCCCTGCCTACGCTGGCCAAGGCTCAGGTCGTGAGCGATTTTGACTCCTATGAGCTGCGCCGGGTCGGGGTTGTTCCGGTCGGGGGCACCGAGCTGGGGAACGGTTTGGAGGGGGAGCTGCAGGCCAGCCTGGTGGGGGAGTTTCAGCGCACGACCGACGTGGAATGGGTGCAGCTAGGAACCGCCGAATTTGACGGCATTGAAGCGTTCGATTTGCACCTGCGCGGCGGCTACCCAACCGACACGATCCTGACCCTGACGAAGCGACATCGCCTCGACGGGCTACTGGTGGTCACTGTCACGGATCGGCAGGCCCACGCGCCCCAGCGCTTGGGCCTCCAGGCGGTGCTGCTCAGCGCTGAGACGGGTCTCAGTCTGTGGCAAGCCGATGTGCAGCTCGACGCAGCGGACAGCCGTACGCGCCAGGCTGGCGAGGCCTGGGCCCACACGCGGGGCAGCGATCTATCGAACGACCACTGGGAGCTGGTGCTGAGCTCGCCGCGGCGATTTGTCGCCCTGGCCGCGCACCAGCTTGCGGAAGTCTTCTAGGGAGGCCGGCAGGCCAATCCCGTTCCCCGTTCCCGAACGGGGGATATGCGGGGGGTGAAATCCCCGCAAACCTGACCTATGCGGTATCCTTCCGCGCCCTTCAGGGAAGCGAGCCTCTCGTTCGCCGTCCCGGTACCACCCACATCTACCTAGCCAAGGACCTCACCATCGCACGCAACAAGAGCCCTCAGACCTTCGAAAAGCGCAAACGCGAAATGGACAAGAAACGCAAACGCGCTGAGAAGATGGAGCGTCGCCTCGACCGGAACTACTGGAAGAAGGTGAACAAGGAAAACGGGACAGTCGGCGCACCCCCGCCCTCGGATGGCGGCTGGTACTACTACGACGAGTAGACGCCCTCCCGGTCGCTCCGGGGCCCTGTGCCGCGGCACGCCCCCTGACCGCTGAGCTGTGTGAAACAAGAAGAGCCGGCTTCCGCATCGCGGAAGCCGGCTCTTCTCGTTGTGGCAGTCCACCCCGGTGCTGGAGGGCCCTTAGGCTCTCTCGCTCCCGGCTAGTTCGGGCTGAGCAGGCGCTGGGCGGCCTTTTCGATCCGCTCCGGGCTTGCCAGTGTTCCGTTTTGATACGCGCCCCGCAGCTCGTCGATCAGCGCAGCGCGCGCGGCGACAGCCTCGGCATCGTCGGCGGTGAAGAGCTGGGCAACCTCCGAAAGGTCGATGCGGTCATCGTGGGCGGCCCGGGTGAGCACCGCGGAGCGTCGAAGCGCTTCCTCGGAGTCGCGCACCGCTTCGCCTACGCTGCTGCGTGCCTCAGCGAGGTTTTCGCTGACCTTTTCCATGCCCTTGGGGCTGGATACGGCTGCCTCATGCCCGCGGTCGGGTCCTTGAGGGGCGCCTGTGTTGCGAAGCTCCATGGTGAGTCCTCCTGGTTGGTTCTCTCGCACGCTGTCTGCGTGTTTGTATCTCTTCGACTCCTGGGGGAGGGTGCCTGAAGAGGATTGGGGGGATCTTGAGTCCAATCGGGCAAGAATGTTCACGGATGGGATTCCGCCCGGACAGTTTGTTTTCGGAAGACAACGCCGGGACTTCAGTGGCGAATCGAAAAGTTGTCCGCGGATCTCCCCTCAGGCGCCGGAGGGCCTTGTGGGGGCCGGTGGGCCGACGCACCATACGTCCATGCGATGTTCGCCCGTGCTGTGTTTCCTTCTCCTTGCGGCATCCTTGGCGGGGAGGCCTGCCTTTGCGGTCGGGTCGATCCAGGAGCCCGGCGCCGCCGACCCCGCTCCCTTGGATGGGCGCTCTAGCCGCTCGGACTACGTGCTGCGGGCTCGCCTCGACGAGTCGAAGCTCCTGGAAGGGGAAATGGAGCTGACCTGGACAAACCGCTCCGGGGAGCCGGTCCAGGATCTTTGGTTTCACCTGCATCTCAACGCCTACGCCAACAACCTGTCGACCCATCTCTATGAGTCACGCGGGCTGCTGCGGGGCGTGGAGAAGGTGAGCGGCTGGGGCTATCAGGAAGTCACCGGGATCCGGGTCGGCGGGGAGGACGTGCTGCCGACACTGCAGTTCCGCCACCCCGACGAGGAGCGCGACGCGGATCGCACGGTGATCAGCGTGGATCTCCCCAAGCCAGTCGCCCCGGGGGAGACGATTCGCGTGGACCTGGAGTGGAGGTCGCAAATCCCCCGCGTGCGGAGGCGAACGGGGCACCACGGCGACTTCCTCCTGATGTCCCACTGGTTCCCCAAGCTGGGCGTGTACGAGGCGGGGCGCGGCTGGAACTGCCACCAGTTCCACATGAATACCGAGTTCTACGCGGACTACGGCACCTACGACGTGACGCTGGACCTGCCTGGCAAGTACGCGGGGCTCGACGACGAGACGAAGAAGATCGTCTTCAAAGGCGCGGCCACAGGCGAGCTGGTCGAAGCGCCCAAGGTGTCCGGCGGGCGGGTGGAGGTGCGCTTCCTGGCACCGTGCGAGGAGGATCGCAAGTACGTCGACCCGGTGACGCAGTCCAGTGGCACGCAGCTCAGCCCCTTGGTGCACGGATTCGCCTGGACGGCGGATCCCGATTTCTACGTCTACGAGAAGCGCTTCGAGTTCGCGCAGTGGGCGGAAGAGCATCACTCCGAGGTGCAGGCGGCGGCGATCGCGTTCCAGCGCCCGCTCGAGGAAATCCAGCTGCGGGACGTGGACGTGACGGTGCTGATGCAGCCCGAGCGGGCTGGCCAGGCAGAGCGGCACTTTGACGCAACCTGCGCAGCACTCTTCTTCTATGGGCTGTGGTGGGGCGAGTATCCCTACAGTCACATCACCTGCGTCGATCCGGCCTGGGGCGCGAGCGCGGCTGGGGGGATGGAGTACCCGGGCATCTTCACGGCAGGCACGAAGATGTTCACCGAGCAGGCCATGCACAGACCCGAGGGCGTGACCGTGCACGAGGCCGGTCACCAGTTCTGGTACGGGCTCGTGGGCAACAACGAGTACGAGGCCGCCTGGTTGGACGAGGGCTTCAATTCGTTCACGGACTCCGAGGTGCTGTTCCGGCACTACGGCCTGCGCCGCGGCGCGACCTGGTACGCGGGTCTGCCGGAATGGGGCGTGCCCCCGGCACCGGCGCCGAGCATGGACCTGTTCGACGTGCCTCTCGGATCCTACATCGGACGCCTGGTCGGCAAGCAGACACCCGACTGGCTGCGCGACCTTCAGCTTCAACCCTTGCGGCTCTCGGGCTTTCACAAGTGGTGGCGTGATCAGCCGCGACTGACCTTCGTCGAACAGTACGACGACACGCGCTGGACCGACCGCAGCGGCTATCTGCGCAGCCCCGACGTGGACCCGATCGACACGGTCGCCTTCCGGCACCTCAACCGGTCCAGCTACTCGACCAACAGCTACCCGCGGACCGCGGCGGCGCTGCGCACCCTGGCGGGTGTGGTCGGGCGAGATGCGTTCCTGCGGGGAATGCGCGGCTACTCGGAGCGTTGGCGCTACCGGCATCCTTACCCCGAGGACTTCTACGGGGCATTCGTCGAGTTTTCGGGCACAGATGTGGGCTGGTACTTCGAGGACGTATTCCGGGGCAACGCCACAGCTGACTACTCGGTGCGGGTAAGGCAGGACCGGGAGCCGAAGTTTCAGGGGCTCGAGCGCGTTGACGGCGAGTGGGTCGAGCCCAACGATGAGCCCGCGGATGGGCTAGACGATGGGGCAGCCGGCTCGACCGAGGACCCCGAGGGAGGCGCGAGGGACGACGTAGCAGCGGGCGATGAGCCCGGAGCGGAGGATGCGAAGGAGGACTCCCCTGCCCAGCGTGCCCGGCGCTTTGACGTAGTCGTGCAGCGCAAGGGCACGCTGCGGCTCCCGCTGACGATCGCCGTGAACTTCGACGACGAGACATCGGAGACCTTCACTTGGACGCGGGAAGCCCAGGCGGAATCGACCTGGTGGCGAATTCCGATTCTGTCCCGGGAGGCGGCGATCGCTTCGGTGATCCTGGATCCGGACCGGGTCTACTACCTCGACGGGGACATGAGCAACAACCAGTGGTACGCGGCTCCCGATTCCCTTGCGCCCATGCGCTGGGGCGAACGAGTCTGGACGCGTTACGCCCATCTCTTTCAGTGGGCCTCGACCCTGGGGGGCTGATTCATGGACACAAACCAAGACGAGATTCCGGCACGCGAAGGCTGGGTGTTCACGGCGGCGATTCGCTGGTGTTTGGCAAGGCTAGGAATCTGGGGTGGAATGACACTGCTCCTGGCGCTGCTGGCGGGTGTGCTCGCCATGCCGGCGGCGGAGTGGATGGAAGGCACGGTCGGTAGCCGCTACGCCCCTGGCCAAGTGAGCGCCGGTCTGGATACGGTCTTCCGCGCGGATCACGGCGGGGCCATGGGACGCTTGAGTCAAGGCCAAGTGGCTTCGGCGGTCGTACTCCAGGTCCTGGCGCTGTTGCTCGGGGTATTTGCGGCGGGGGGCTGGCTGCAGGTCACCCTGGAGCGCAAGCGCGGAAAGACGCTGCGACGTTTCCTCTTCGGCGGCTCGCGCTACTTCCTGCGCTACCTACGGGTGGCCCTCTTGGCGCTGGCGGTCATCGCGATTTTCCGTTGGACGCTCTACGGACTGCCGTGGAAGGCGCTGGTGCTGGACGGGATGTTTGAGGTGCCGAAGAGCGACTGGAGCCGGCTTGAAAGCCTGGACTCCGAGCTGCTGGTGCGCCGCCTCGGCTGGATCCAGGACGGTTCGATGGCGCTGCTGTTCGCTCTTACGATGGCCTGGGCCGTCTACACTCGCACGCGACTCGCCCTGCACGATTCCAGGTCGGTGCTGTGGGCCGGCGGTTGCACGGCCTTGAGCATCCTGCGGCATCCGATTCAAACCCTGCGCCCTCTGATCCTGCTGCTGTTTGCCGAGGCCTTGGTCGTGGTCGGGATCTGTGGCCTGGCGACCGACTTTTTCGACGGCCGGCTCACATCGCAGCCGTCGACCTGGTGGGTGCTGGCCTTGGGTGGCACGGGTTTCTTTGCGCTTGCTTGGCGCGAGATCCTGCGCGGCGCCCGCTACCACGCCGCGGTGAGCGTCAGCCGTCAGGTGGTCAAGCCGACGCTGCGTCCCGATCCGTGGCGCGTCATCGGCGGCCCTGGCGGACCCCAGTATCCGGTCGACGACGACCTGGACGAGCGCTACGGCGTTGCCCTTTGAAGTCGAATGCGAAGGCGCTTGGCTAGCTCGAAAGAGGTGGGGCTAACGGTGGTCGAGTAGGCGATCGCCTCGACGCCCGCGTCCACCGCCGCGCGCAGCGCCTCGCCGTAGGCGGGATCGATGTCGTCGGCGGGGGCGAAGCTCTTCACGTCGTCGCGCGAGACGATGTAGAACATGACCGCCCGGTGCCCCTCGGCCACCATGCCGGTGAGCTCCACCAGATGCTTGCGTCCGCGCTCGGTCACCGCATCGGGGAACTGGCCCTGGCCCTTGCGCACGAGGGTGGTGTTCTTGACCTCCACGTAGCAGCGCGCGCCGTTGGCCTTCTCGAGGAGCACGTCGATGCGGCTGTTCTTGCCGTACTTGACCTCGCGCCGGATCGAGCTGTATCCCCGCAGGGCGGGGACCTGGCCGGCTGCGATGGCCTCGGGGACCAGGACGTTGGGCAGGCCGGTGTCCACGTTGACCCAAGTACCGTCCGCTTCGATCGTCTGCAGGGTGTAGAGCAGCTTGCGCTCGGGCTTTTGGCTGTCGCGGAGGACGACCCGAGAACCAACTTCGCAGCAGCCGGTCATCGATCCCGTATTGGGGCAATGGGCGATGATCACCTCCCCGGTGTCCAGCTCTACGTCGGCTAGAAAGCGCTTGTAGCGGCGTAGGAGGCGCCCTTGCACCGTTGGTTGCTGGATGAGCATGGGGGCTTTGTAGCTGAGCCGACGGGTTTGGACCAGGAATGTGACGGTCGGCTTCACGCTGGAAGGGCCAGGGGACGATGGCTGAGTAGGGTGGAACGGGGTGCGTCCAATCGCAGCCCCGGCGAGCTGACTCTGCAACACGACTCCGCAACTCCTGCTTGCGCTCCGCCCCCGGTGGGCCCCCTCGGGGGCCCGCCGTCCCTCCCTCGCCCCGCCGGGGGGAACGCGACCCGGAATCCCGGTCGCCGGCCAGCAGGCCTCTTCCATCCCCAGCCCGCGCGAGTACCATGCTCGCCCCATGGCTGAACTCGTTGAATGGATGGAGCAGGCACAAGCCCTGCGCAGTCGGCTCGAGCAGCTGAAGGAGAGTCTTTGACTACTCCCAGCAGCAAACCCGCCTAGCGGAGATCGTCGAGCTCCAGAACTCGCCCGATTTCTGGAACGACCAAGAGAAGAGCAAGCAGCTTATCGGCGAGCTGAAGGCGGCCAAGCTGGTGGTCGAGCCGATCGATGAGCTCATGGGGACCTTCGAAGAGGTCGACCTGCTCGCCGAGATGGCCGAAGAGGCCGGCGAGAGCGAGGTGATCGACGACGTCGAGGCGAGCGTGAAGCAGGCCGAGGAGACGATCGACAAGCTCGAGTTCCAGGTGATGCTGGGCGGAAAAAACGACCGCCGCGCGGCGTTCGTGCAAATCAGCGCCGGTGCCGGCGGCGTGGACGCCTGCGACTGGGCCATGATGCTGCACCGGATGTTTGTGCGCTGGGCTGAGTCCCGGGGATTCGACGTCGAGCAGCTCGAGTACCAGGAGGAAACCGAAGGCGGGATCCGTGGGGCGCTGCTCGCCGTGCGCGGTCCCTATGCGTTCGGCTACCTGAAGGCTGAATCCGGCGTGCACCGTCTGGTGCGCATCAGCCCCTTCGATGCGCAGGCGCGGCGCCAAACCTCGTTTGCTTCCATCGATGTGACCCCCGAACTCGACGACGACGTCGATCTCGAGATCGCCGAGGCCGACATCAAGGTGGATACAATGCGCGCCGGCGGCGCCGGCGGCCAGCACGTGAACAAGACCGAGTCGGCCGTACGCATGACGCACATCCCGACCGGGGTCGTGGTGCGCTGCCAGAACGAGCGCAGCCAGCACAAGAACCGCGCGACGGCGCTCAAGCTGCTGAAGGCCAAGCTGGTTGCCCTAGAGGAAGCCAAGCGCGACGCCGAGATGGCGAAGCTCTACGGTGAAAAGGGCGAGATCGCGTGGGGCAGTCAGATCCGCTCCTACGTGATGAATCCCTACCAGATGGTGAAGGACCATCGCACCAACCACGAGGTGGGCAACGTGCAGAGCGTGCTGGACGGAGACCTCGACGCGTTCATCGAGGCGTATCTGAAGCAGATTCAGTAGGGACCGGCGAGGGCCGAAAGCGCAGCGGCTCGCCGGCATAGGTCTGATCCAGGGTGATGGCCTTAGGGAGGATCGCCGCATGTCCTTGAGATCGAGCTGCTGGCCCTGCAAACCTGCTAGGAAGAGCAGCGGAGGACGGGAGCGTGCTAGGTCGCTGGGTAACGGGTGGCGTTCTCGGGGCTCTGGATGATCTCAAAGGTGTGGATCCCGTCCCCGTCCAGATCGATCCACAGGTCGGTGGAGATGGCCGGGAGCCGCGGGAATGTGCAGCTCCCATCGGCTTCCGTGCCCACGGTCTGCTCTTTGTCCGCGATTCGCACGTCGATGTCGTGCAGGGGCGCATGATCCCCGGCGTGAACGAAGCGCAGGCGCCACGGGTCCTGACGGGCCACCCTCTTGGGCGACACCGGGGGCTCAGGGGACTTGCCGGAAGGTCGTGCGCCCTGCGTGGCTTCTTGTGGGGCCGCGAGGTCAGCGTGCCTACCCGCCTGGACCCGGTGGAGGATCTGCTCTCGTTCCCTATCGAGCCCATGGGATTCGAGGCCGAAGGTGCTCTGGACAGTCAACCAGAGCGCTAGACCAGCCAAGGCGAGGGGCCGGGCGACCAGGCGCATCTTTTGGGGAGGCGTGTGCTGGAAAGTGGTCACTGGGCGGGGTGTGGGAGCTGTTCTCACCAGGGTGCCCCACCGATCGATTGTCGCGGATTCGCCGTGGGACCCATCCGTACCCTAGGTCGATGACCGGCACGTGTGCGGCGCTCGGCTGATCCCGGTCTCGGCGGATCCTGCGGGTTCCCGTCGTGCTCGCAGGCTGCTCGCGCTTGCGCCTGGGCAAAAGGGTGGGTCCAGCCTGCAATGGGAGCTCGGGCAGGGCACAATCTGCTCCGATCCGGTTTCCCCCGCTGATGCACCAACGATGACCACCAAGCGCGCCCACCCCCACTTCGACGACAACGGCACCCTCGACTGGACGACGGACTTTGAGGAGGCCAAGACCCGGGCGAAAGCGGAGGGCAAGAAGGTCTTCATCGAGTTCGGTCGCGAACTCTGAAGCCAGTGCCGCGCCCTCGTGCAGGGCGTCATTCCTCGGCCGGATGTGGCCGAGCTGCTGGAAAAGGGATTCGTGGCGGTGGCGGCCGACGCGGACGGCGAAGACCCCGCCATTCTGAATGTGGCGATGCAGCTCGAGGACGCGATGATGCTGCCCTTTGTGTTGTTCACAGATGCCGACGGGAACTTCCTCGACGGGTACAGCGGAGTGGTTACGCCGCCCTACTTCATCAAGACGCTGACGAAGCTGATCGAGGGCGGAGAATGAGGTTGGGGCTTGCCGCCGGCCTCCTTCTGCTTGTGACTCCGGGCATTGCCCAAGACCATCCTGAGCCTGTGCGCAAGCCCTTGCCGTCCGCTGCAGTGATCGCTGAACTCCCCGCTGACGGCGGGGAGGAGTTCAATCGCCTGGTTTTCAGCCAGAGCCCCTACCTGCTGCAGCACGCGCGCAACCCGGTCGACTGGTGGCCGTGGGGGGATGAGGCCTTTGCTGCGGCGGCAGAACAGGGCAAGCCGGTGTTTCTCTCCATCGGCTACTCGACATGCCACTGGTGCCACGTGATGGAACACGAGTCGTTCGAGGACGCGGGCATCGCCGCGCTCATGAACGAGACCTTCATCAACATCAAGGTTGACCGCGAGGAACGGCCTGACGTGGACCACGTCTACATGACCGTGACCCAGGCCATGACCGGTCGCGGCGGCTGGCCGATGACCGTCATCCTCACGCCGGACAAGAAGCCGTTCTTCGCGGGGACCTACTTCCCCAAGGATCAGCTGGGGCAGCGACCCGGCATGCGGCAGCTGATCCCCAGCCTCGACAAGGCGTGGAAGGAGCGGCGTGAGGACGTGCTCGCCGAGGCCGGACGGATCACCGAGTACCTCGGGCAGGTCTCGCGGGGCAAGCCCGGCGAAGAGCTCGGTGCGGCGGAGCTCCTCGCGGGCGAGCAGCAGCTCAGTGCGCGCTATGACTCCAAGCTTGGCGGCTTCTCGCAGGCGCCGAAGTTTCTGATTCCGCACAACCTGCGCTTCCTTCTGCGGCGGCACGCACGTACGGGCAGCGCGCAGGCCCTCGATCAGGTGACGACGACGCTGCGCCAGATGCGACTCGGCGGGGTTTGGGACCACGTGGGCTTCGGCTTCCACCGCTACTCGACGGACCGCCGATGGCTCGTGCCGCACTTCGAGAAGATGCTGTACGACCAGGCGCTGCTCGCCATGGCCTACACCGAGGGCTGGCAGGTGACGGGGGATCCCCTGTTCCGCCAGACGGTGGAGGAGATCTTCGCCTACGTGCTGCGGGACATGACCGACCCGGCCGGCGGCTTTTATTCGGCGGAGGATGCCGACAGCGAAGGCGAAGAGGGGCTCTTCTACATCTGGACCAAGAACGAACTCATCGATGCGCTTGGGGAGGAGGATGGGGCCTTGGCGGCGCAGGTCTGGAACGCAGCCGACGGGGGCAACTTCCGCGATGAGGCTTCGGGTACCCAGAGCCCGAGCAACATCCTGCACCTGGCTGGAACGCTGGACGAGATCGCGACCAAGATCGGGATGGAGCCCGGTGCCCTTGCCGAGCGCCTGGGTGACGCGCGGCAGCGGCTATTCGACCTTCGCGAAGAGCGCATCCACCCGCTGAAGGACGACAAGGTCCTGACGGATTGGAACGGCCTCATGATCGCGGCCATGGCGAAGGCGGGGCGTGCTTTGCAGGAGCCGCGCTACATCCAGGCGGCGGTGCGTGCGGCGAGTTTTGCCCGTGACACGCTGCGCGATTCAGATACCGGCCGGTTGTTCAAGCGCTGGCGCCAGGGCGATGCGGGGCTCGAAGGCTTGCTTGAGGACTACGCGTTCCTGACCTGGGGCTTGGTCGAACTCTTCGAGGCAACCCAGGATCCGCAGTGGCTGGCTTGGGCGCGCGAGCTAGCCGATTTGACGCAGGAACACTTCGCGGCGGAGGGTGGAGGCTTCTACCTCGCGCCGCACGACGGCGAGCAGCTGATCGTGCGTGCCCAAGAGGCCTATGACGGCGCGATTCCCTCAGGCAATTCGGTGATGGCGCTGAACCTCGTGCGGCTGGCGCGTCTGACCGGAAGCACCGACTACGAGGCTCAGGCGCACCGTGTCGTGCGTGCCTTCAGCGGCCAGATCGGGGCAAATCTCGCTGCCCATACCCAGCTGTTGATGGCGCTGGACTTCCTAGTGGGCCCCTCCCAAGAGATCGTCGTCGCTGGTGATCCGGAAGATCCTCGAACGCAGGCGCTCCTGGACGCCTTGAGCGCGCGCTTTTTGCCGTCCGTAGTCACCTTGCTGCGGCCCGCTGAGGGAGCGGATGCCTTGGCGAAGGTCGCTCCCTACACTGCGGAATACGGCCAAGGGGCGGATGGGCCGGCGGCCTACGTCTGCAGCGACTTCACGTGCAAGGCGCCCGTCCAGACGCCCGAAGCAATGCTGGAGAACATCGCTACGGGGAAGAAATAGGGCCGTCCTGGGGAAGGCGCGCCGGCGTTGATCGTCCGCTCCGCCATGACTCGCTCGCCCATCGCCTCGCTCTTGATCGGACTGTTCCTCGGTGCCGCCCTCGGCGCGTCCTCCGTGCTTTTTCTGGGGGGGGAAGCTCCAGGGACGCTCGCTGGGGGGCTCTCCCGCGACGATAGGGTGATGCCAGACCCGGCTACCCCCGACGTGGGGGCCGCAGAGAGACCGGAGTTCGTGGATCCCGCCGGCGTGGTCGCGAGGCATCGCGCGCCAGGTCCCTCGAACCAGGCTTCGGCCCAGAAGGCGGCGAAGCCTGGGCCTGCAGGGGTATTGGCTTCTGCTGGGCGCTCCGGCCGGATTTGGGGGTGGGTCCGCGACGAGGAGGGAAATGGTGTCCCCGGGGTTGTGATCCGCATCTGGCCTGAAGTCTCTGATCTTGAGGTCTTGGATGGCCAGGCGATTGGGGCCTCCGCCCCAAGCCTGGACCGGCTCAAGTCCGACGCACGCGCGCGCGCTGCCGCATGGGTCGCAGCGCAGGCCCAGACCATCGAGGTCACGACCGATGCGGAAGGCGCATTTGCCGTCGAGGGGGCGGCGGAGCAGCGTTGGCAAGCCAACGGCCACAAAGAAGGACTCGTCGTGATGCCCGTGCAGGGCAGCACCGAGATAGTCCATCCAGGAGCTGCCTACGAGTTCATCGCGCGCAAGCGCATCGACATCCCGGTGCGACTCTTGAACGGGAAGGGGGAGCCCCTGGAATCCGGAGTCATCGTGGCGCGGAGTTCGAACATCGGCAGGGATATGCGCGTTCTGAAATGGTCCGACGCAGAGCCTGGGATTCCACTAGAGGCCGGCAAGTGGCGCCTGAAAGCCCTCTCGGGCAAGGTGCGGGAACGGCTTTCCCAGCGTGGGCGCTTCGACGCGGATCTCGCTTCGGGCTTCTACAGCGTGGAGACGCCGCTGGCCGCGGGCGAGGCGCCGATCGAGCTCAAGCTCGTACAGCCGACGGCGCTCCATGGCAGCCTGACCACAGGGGCCTCCGAGAAGAACGCGAAACCGTACACGTTGAAGTTGGCACGCTATGTGGGCGCGGACAAACCCTCGATGGGCATCCGCAACCGGGATGTTCTATCGCGTCAAGTTTCCGCAGGGGCAAGCTTCACGGTGCAGGATCTCGAACCCGGGCGCTACCTGATCGCACTCATGTCGAGCTCCCAAGGTTCGGTGCTCGTGGAGGAAACGCTCGACCTGGTTCGTGGAACCAACGAACATGCCTTGGAAGTGCCTGATCTGGACCTTTCCCAGTTCGTTTGGCTGCGTTGCCTCGACCCGGGGGGCGAGCCGGTCAAGGCGAGCAGCGTGAGCATGCGTGTCACGACCAAGGGGGGAGGCTCATGGTCAGGGCCGGTTTCGTCCACCCGGATGGCGAATGGAGGGCAGCTCGTGGAGCTTCCGGGCATGGTTGCTGAGACTGCCGAGAAGGGTGGCGAGGTGACTGGGATCCAGCTGACCGTCAAGCACTCGAGCTACAGCGACGTCCACATTTCCATCGACGGCGCGGCCAGACAGGCGGAAGCGCGCTTCGAAGGGGCTGGCGATCTCACTGTGACTGTGACGGGAATTCCACCCGGAGCACACCCCGGCCTGCGGGTGCACCTGCAGGCCAAGGCCGTGAAGGTCAGAAGCGTGGCTGGGCGTGGCGTGACCCCCGATGACGACGGGGTCGCCCAGTGGCAGCGTGCGCAGCTTGGCCCGTGTGAGATTCTGCTCATGCAGAACTCCGACCCCGAGAGCCCATTCGCGAGGCCGACGGTCATCCATCGCCAGGATGCTGTCGTCGTGCCCGGCTCCAACTCTGTCTTGGTGGCCTACCCTGCTCTCTACGACCTTGAGGTGTACGTGCCGAAGGGGCATGCGCGAACGAGGGTTCACATCCAGCCGGAGCCTTACGACCGCGAAGGGATCCACAGCAATCTGCCTGGGGCCATTCTGGGGGACGATCTGCGCGCCCGTATCAGCGGGCTTCCCGCGGGTCAGTACAGCATCAGCTGCGGGGTCGCGCGCGAGGTTGTGACCGTTCCCAGCGATCCGGTCACCCTCGAGCGGTAACGGGATCGCCTGGCATTCGTAGGATAGGGGACCCGACCCCCTCGCCTGTACGTTGGGCACGGGGCTGCCTTACCATAGCCTGGACTCCCCCCATTGATCGCCCGTGCGACGCGCGGGCACTTTCAAAATGAATCGCCGGTCAATGCTCGGGGGGCTGCTGTTTAGCGGTATCGCGCTTGTGGTTGGACTCGCCCTGTTGGATCGCCCTGGCGCGACGACATCGGTGGCGGCGCCAAGTCAAGTCAGCGGTTTCGCTCAGGGCTCTTCGTTGCTGCGCAAGACCGATTTGGCTGCGCCGACCGGGACGGAGCAGAGGGGGCAGCACGGCCCGGTAGGGGAGGAAGTCGCGCCGTCCACGGCTACCGAGGCTGCGCCGGTTGCCCCTGACGGAGTCGCTCAAGCGCTTGCCCCAACCGATGCACAAGGGCGCACTCGCGCGAGCTTGCACGGAACAATCACAGTTGCGGACCCAAGACTGGGGAACAAATCGTTCTACGTGAACCTGTTTGGACCGCTGGCGGCTGGAGTGCCGGAAAAGCGTCCGCTCAAGCGGGTGAGGGGTAAGGACAGCTACGAGATGAAAGACATCCAGCCAGGTCAGTACCACCTTGTGCTGTCGGCGACTTCCGGCGGGGTGCGGCTGGCGGAAAGGGAAATCGTGCTCGCGCCGGGAGACAACATGCAGGATCTCTTCGTCGAGTCCTTGCCCGTGGAGGATTGCTTGGTTGTCCGAGCCCAGGGCCCCGATGGGGAGCCGACCTATCCGAAGGACCTTTTTTGGCAGAGGGTTGGGGAAGGCGGAAGGGTTCACTGGCAACGTGCAGCGCAGACCAGCCTGGGCGATGCGGCCTGGCTCATACCGGCGCCCAAGGAGTGGAGGGACGGTTTCGCACTCGGGGCGCAGCTCCCGATGCTGTCGGCGGCACACCAGGACTTCAGCGATGTGCTTGTCCCCGTCGCTGCGGGCACACGCGAAGTCATGGTGCAGTTTGGCGAGGCAGTGCGCTTGGAGTTGTCGCTTACCAACCTGCCGGCGACCCTGGCGGAACACATTCAGATCATGATTCAGCGCGTTGAGGGCCCGCCGGGTACGGGGAAAACGAGAACCAAGGCCCCCGAAGCGCTTGGGCGCTATGTGCTGGATCACGTGGAGACTGGAATCAACCAGGTTCTCGTGTTCAACCAGCGCAATGGCATCCTTGACAGGAGTCTGATTTGCAAGGCAACGATCGAGGTGGTGCCTGGGACGAACACGGCGGTGATCGCTGTACCAGACCTGCACGACGTGTCCGTAGCGGTTCCGGAGGGAAGGCCCGGACGCAAAGTCCGGATCACTCGAATTTCGGAACAAGCCAAGGGATCGAAGCGCCCCGAACGCTTCAAGGAACCCGTCTACGTTGTGGGCTCCGAAAAGCTCGACGAGCATAGCCGGGCCCTGATGCAGAACGTCCCCGCCGGCACGTACAAGGTGTCCTGCGGACGCCTCAGCGATGAGATCACCGTGCCCTGCGGTGTGTTTGTACTCCGCTGAATCTGCAGGATTCGAGGATCCGACAGCGTCGTTCCGTGATCAGCGGAAACTAGGTGGTTACGCAATCACCCAATTCGACTAGGTTTGAATAAGCTGTTTCCTCGTTCGCTTTATTCACCTTTCGCAGGGTTGATCATGCTTCGCTCGCCGATTGTTGGGCTCGTTGTTGGACTCGTCATTGGGCTCCTTGTCGGGCTTTCGATAGGACCATTCGATTCCAAAGTCGAAGTCGTTGTGGCCGAGGGACTGAGTCCTTCGCTGACCGTGAATGGTGCGCGTGGGAAGGGAGCGCAGCCGATTGCGGAAGAGGCTCCGGACCCATTGGTTCAGCTTGAGCCGCGCCCCTCGGGCGGGCGAGTTGCGGCCGAGGCGAATCTCGTCGTCGAAGCGAAACGGGCGATCAAGGGCCTGCGGATTCAGTCACGGCAGACGGGCGAGGGGGATGGGGAGATCGTTGGCCGAGTGACGGACACCATGGGGCTTCCCCTCGCAGGCACGGTGGTTCAAGCGATCAAGACGCGCAACGCGGTCAAGAACTACGCTTCTAGCGGAGGCGGTGCTTCTGGCGGAGGTGGAGGGGATGCATTGCCGTCCGAGATCGCGGCGACGCTGGCAGAAGGCCAGCTCCGAGAGATCATCCAAGCTCACGAGTCCATGCGGGAGGTGACCACCGGTGCCGATGGCCGCTATGAGCTGGTCGGGCTTGAGGACTGCGGATGGAATCTCAAGGCATACCGCAAGGGATACGACTGTCGGTCGGTTGCAGGCCTCGCGATCAGCGTTCAGCCCGGCATGGAAGTGAATTTTGTGGGGGAGCCTGTGTCTCGAATCAGGGTGTCTGTGCTTAGGCCTGACGGGGAGGGTGTACCCCAGGCGAGCTTGCAGATTCGACCGGGTCCGGGAATCGGAGCGGGCGCTGTGAGCCATGAGTGGAGCCCGGAGAATCCGATGCTCTCCCTGGGGGAAGGGACGTGGGAGGTTCGTGCGGTAGCGGAGCCGATGGGGACTCGATGGTTCTACGGGTCCGGCAAGATGACGGCCTTCGCTTCTGAACCAGAGATCATCCACATGCCGCCCGCCGCGAGCAATCAGACCTTGCAGCTGCGCCTTGCCAGCCGAGTGGGCATTGCAGGCACTGTTCGCATCACGGACCAGCGGATCCTACCCAAGATGCTGTACGCCAAGCTGGCGCCTTGCGTGGAAGGCGAAGAGCCAGACCTGGAGGCTCTCAAGGAGTCGAGGACAAAACATACGATCATCGGCGGTCGCGGCTTTTCCTTTCCAGACCTTGCTCCGGGGCGCTATGTCGTCGGGGTGTCGCTTGGCTGGGGTAGTCAAATTGTCGCCCACGAGGTCGTGGATGTCACGGGCCCAACTGAGGTGGAGCTGGAGGTCGCCGAGCTCGACCTCAGCCGCTACCTGTTGGTACGAGCCACCGGGCCCCAGGGGAGGGTGCTGCGGGAGGTCAGCTACAGGGTCGATACCAGCGCTAAGACATCTATGGGGCGCGGCGCCAGGGCAACCGTCGTTCGCTCAACCCTGGGGGGCGAACTGATCGAGCTGCCGTACGATGTCCAGGGCATGGGTTCTTACAAGCTGATCGTCGAGCATGAACTCTTCGCGAGCGAGGCGGTGACGGTCGCCGCAAGCTCGCGTGAGGTCTCGGTCCAGCTGGAGGCGCCGGCGAGCCTCACTGTTACCCTGACCGGGGTGAGCGGCGATGCAATCGCCGGGCTCTCTGTGTCGATCGACGGAGGTGGAACCGAACCGTACTTGCCTCGATCTGGCGGGGGCAGTCCTGGTCCCGATGGGCGCGTCGAGCTCAAGGGCTTGAGCACCGGTGAGCAGCTTGTCGCTGTTCACCTACGTCCGAGGGGGACGGGAGTGAGGTTCGGTAGCATTCGGCTCGGTGAATGGAACACCCTCTTGCAGGCTGGGCCGAATGAACTCCAGATTGCCGTGCCCGCCACCTACGAAGTCTCCGTTCAGGCGCCGGATGAGGAACCCGGTGAGAGGTTGATTCTAATGGCGCAACGCACGGGCGATAGTCCAACGTCTATCGGTGCGATCTCTGGCACATTAGGCGCCGGAGGAACAGCGACGCTTCGGGGCCTGCCCGCAGGTTCCTACCGTGTGAAGGCGGGCAAATCCCGGGGGGTGGTCGAGGTGCCCGGTGGCCCGGTGCTCATCTATCGCAAGCAATAATCGTGATGAGGAATTGGATACCAGCCCTCGGGCTGACGGCAGGTGCTTGCATCGCTCTATGGCTTGTTCAAAGCCGTTGGGTGTCGTCGGGAGGGCCGATGAGTGCCGCTGCATCTGCGCTGGAACGTAGCTCTTTTGAGGGGGAGGAAGCGACGGGCGCTACCCTAGATATGGTCAGGACGGATCAGGCTCCCGTTCTCGATAGTGGTGGTCTGGAACGGACTGGAGGCCGGCGAACGGCCGCTCGGGCGAGCGCTCCGTCGAGCGGGGGCGATGGGAAATCGGATGTGGGCGCGGAGCTGTTAGGACGTGTGCTTCTGGGGGATCTGCGACTGGCCCGTGCTGAGTTCTCTGTTCATTGGATCCCCGCGAAGGGCGATTGCGCGGAGAACTTCGATCGGCGAGCACACCTCAGGCGAACCGAGAAGTCGGGGCCGAGCGGGCAGTTTCACTTCGCGGGCCTGCCAGTTGGGGAGTCTCGGCTGTTGGTCATGTTGGGCAGTTCCTCTACGCCGCTGGCAGAAGCCCCGGTGTCGCTGGTGCCTGGCCGCAACTCTGCGGACCTCACGATCGGTCCCCTGGACTTCAGCCAGTACCTTTTGCTGGGCTGCCTGGATCCTCTGGGGGCGCTGACCCAGGTGGAGCGGGTTGGCTATCAAGCGACGCGCGGGAGGGGGATGTTCGCGGGCGATGCTGAGGTCCTGCCGCTGGCAGACGGCCGCCAGCTGATCGTGCTGCCACCCGAGTGGGGCGGGGTGGGTACTGGCGAAACGCCCTGGGAGAAGCTTCTCTTGACGGTCTCACACCCGCTCTACAGCGACGGTAGCCTCTGGTTGCGACGGGGCCAGCGGGAGGCGGTGGTGCAGTTCATGAATCCGGGGGATCTGCATGTCCGGCTCGAAGATATTCCCGGCCGTCTCGAGGGACTGGTTCGAATTGTCGTTGAGCCGACTTCGCAGGGAGAGATGCTCCGACTCGATCGGGGAGTTCGCCCCGACAAGGGTGGGATCTTCCGATTCTCCAGGGTCGAACCGGGTGAGAATCGGGTGAAGGTCTACGTGCTCGATGGACGGGGTACGAACCCATACAAACGCAACCTGGTCGAGACCCATACCGTCTGGGTCGCGTCTGGTGTTCAAGAATGGAGCGTTCCCTTTCCGGCACTCTATGACGTCGCCGTGCGTGGCCCTGACGGTCCAGCCGGCACCAGGATTGCCCTGAGGCGCGAGACTGGTGACATCTCTGGGGACTTCTATCGCACCATGGTCCTGGGCCGCAGTGGGGTTCTGCACTTTCGGGACCTTCTGGCAGGCGACTACCTGATTGCGTTTGGGTCGCGAGAGATTCCGATCTCCGTGCCCTGCGGTGAGGTCGTGCTTGGCGAGTGAAGGCTTGGCATCGTGGGCCCGAACGCCGATTCAAGCGACAGTGGACCACGTGTGCGCCAGCATGTTGCACACTTGAGATCACGTAGCGAATGCGAACCCAACACGCTGTCCTTTCCGCGATCGCGGCAGCCCTGATCCTAGGGTGGTTGCTGCACGACTCTTGGTTCGAGAAAAGCGCGGAGGCTGGGTCCGTTGTGCTTGTTCGGGAGATCGATGGGGCCGACGAGTTCGAGATTCCGGCCGGCACCGGACAAGACTCGGCAGCGGCAGCACTGGAAGTGCTCGACTCGGGTCTGCGTGCGGTGGTCCCTAGCTCTGGGGCCAGGGATGAGGCACCGGAGCTCGGTCCCCCAAGGGCTGACCTGACTGGTCATCTTTTCTCGGGAGATCCAAGACTGGCGCACTTGGCGTACCGCGTTCGATGGGAATCCATCGACGGCGAGCGGGGTCCGGCGTTGGTCAAGGACCTTGGCTGGCGCAGGGACGATGTGGTTCGAATAGGAGAGCAATACCTCTTTGAGGGCCTACCGACTGGCGAGTACCTGCTGTACTTCAGTCCGGCTGGAATCGACTGGTTGATGGGTGAGAAGCGCGTCTTGCTCCAGTCTGGTGAAAACCGCGTCGACCTCCGCATCGAGCCCATCGATCCCCAGCGCTGCCTGCAGGTTCGGAGCCTGGACCCCGCCGGGAAGACGGTGCTGCCGTCGGGAACCTTCTTTCATATGAGAACGTCCCGGGGAGGCATGAAGGACCATTTTCCCAGGTGCCTGCCGCTGGAGGACGGGTCCCAGCTGGTCTGCTTGCCGCAGGGATGGTCGCGGGCGGTTCCGGGAAAGGAGAGCGTTGAGGCACTCGTCCTCGTCGTCACCGACAGGAAACGCGGTAGGGCGAGCCTGGTGCTCCGGGCGGACCAGCGCGATGTTGTGCTGCAGTTCTCGGAGCCTGCGGAGCTGGACCTTCGGATCGGCAACGTGCCGACCCGGCTGCAGGGACGCTTGAGAGCTAAGGTCGAGGCTGCATCCATGCGGGGGGTGACGAACCCCAGGCGGGTGCTCGGTCCTCTTCCGGGAGGGGATGGCGTTTACCGCTACACCAAACTCGAAGTCGGGACCCACACCGTGGATATCTACCTCGACAACGAAGAGTCGATCCAAGCTTCCCAGCTCACGCTCGTGGGAACGCACCAGGTCGAGATCGCGGCCGGGAAGCAAGAGCTGACGATCCCCTGCCCGGATCTGTACGACGTTGCCGTGAGTAACCCGAGCGGCTGGCCCGGCAGGGAGTTGCTCTTGGAGCGGGTGATTGGACCGGATTCCGTTCACTACGAGCAGCCCCAAAGCGCAGAGCTGTCGGGGGATCTGCGGCTCGAGTTCCGAGACTGCCCCCCGGGGGACTTCCTGCTGCGCTGCGGCATGCTGGCCCTGCCCATCACCGTGCCCTGCGGGGAGGTGGTGCTGCGGGATTGAGCGGGGCCCCGCTCAATCAGTCCGACGAGGGCGGCTTCAGGAACCAGAGTAGCGTGAAGATCTGAGCCACCAGGAGCACCGAGTACAGGACGGTGAAGCTGCGCTTGGAGGTCTTATGGCGGAAGATTCGCATGGAGGCCAGGCTGGAGCCAGCGGCCCCCAGGGCGGCGACCAGGTGCAGGGTGGCCTCAGGGACGCGCCAGCCCCCGCGGCGCGCCTGGAACTTGTCCCAGGCCCACAGGGGGAAGGTCGCTAGGTTGATCGCCAGCAGGCCCGCTACGAGCGGGGGAGCGTTCAGGTAGCGCCAGGCGGCGATGCTGATCAGCAGGGCGGCCAGCAGGACCAAGCCCAGGGAAATCTGTACGGGTCGGGCGCGGTGATTCACAGGGGTCAGGTTAGCTTACCGGCACGATGTGGGCGCGCATGGCGCCCCGACCTTTCTTCAGGCCCGGGTGGGCCGGAGCGACAACTGATGACAACCCAAGTGAAGCGCGCGCTCCTCAGCGTGTCCGACAAGTCCGGTTTGGTGGATTTCGCGCAGGGCCTTGTGCGCCATGGCGTCGAACTGCTCTCCACAGGCGGCACCTTTGCCGCCCTTGAGAAGGGCGGCGTTCCCGTGACCGAGGTGGCCAGCTACACCGGCTTCCCCGAGATGATGGACGGCCGGGTGAAGACCCTGCACCCCAAGATCCACGGGGGGATTCTGGCCCTGCGGGACGATGAAGCCCACGCCGGCGCCATGACCGAACACGGCATCGAGGGCATCGACCTGGTGGTCGTCAACCTCTACCCCTTCGAGTCCACCGCCGCCCGCGAGGGGGCGACGCGCACCGAGGTGATCGAGCAGATCGATATCGGCGGGCCGAGCATGGTGCGCTCAGCGGCCAAGAACCACCGCTTCGTCGGCATCGTGACCGAGGCCAGCGACTACGGCCGCGTGCTTGTGGAGCTGGACGAGAACGGGGGGGCGCTCTCGGACGAGCTGCGTCAGGACCTGGCCTTCAAGGCCTTTGCGCGGACGGCCCAGTATGACTCGGCGATCAGCCGCTGGCTGTTCGAGCAGGATCGCAAGGGCGGTAGCGAAGAAGGGAGCCGCTGGCCGAGCAGCTTCACGATGGCGGGCACGAAGGCGCTCGACCTGCGCTACGGGGAGAACCCCCATCAGTCGGCGGCGTTCTACGTCAGTGCCGACCTGGGCGAGGCCAGCGTGGGCCACGCCAAGGTGCTGAACGGCAAAGCGCTGTCGTTCAACAACCTGGTCGACCTGGATGCGGCTCACGCGCTGGCTAAGGAGTTCGACGAGCCTTTCGTGTGCGTGATCAAGCACACCAACCCTTGCGGGGCGGCCGCGGCGGATTCGTCCGCGAAAGCCCTCGAGGAAGCTTGGTCGGGCGACCCGGTCAGCGCCTTTGGTTCGGTGCTCGCATTCACGCGCCCCGTGGATTTGGCTTCTGCCACCTTCCTGGTGGAGGGCAACCGCTTCGTCGAGGCGATCGTGGCCCCGTCTTTTGACGACGACGCCTTCGCACTGCTCACCAAGAAGCCCAAGTGGGGCAAGAGCGTGCGCTTGCTGGCCTGCGGCCCCTACGGGCCGGCCCAGCGGTCGTGCGGTGATGTCGAGGTGAAGAAGTTGATCGGGGGCTTCCTGCTGCAGGATCGCGACCTGACGGCGGAAGGCGAGGACGTGTTCAAGGCCGTAACGAAGGCGGCCCCGACAGACGCCCAGATGAAAGAGCTCGCTTTCGCGAACAAGATCTCTAAGCACGTCAAGTCCAACGCGATCGTGCTTTCGGGTGGCACGACCGTTTACGGGGTCGGCGCAGGGCAGATGAGTCGCGTCGACTCCGTGCGTCTCGCCGTGGCCAAGGCCGGAGACCGAGCCAGGGGATCGGTCCTGGCTTCAGACGCGTTCTTCCCCTTTCCCGACGGGGTCGAAACCGCGATCGAAGCGGGTGTTGTCGCCCTCGTCGAACCCGGGGGCTCCGTGCGGGACGACGAGGTGATCGCCGCTTGCGACAAGGCCGGGACTGCTATGGTCTTCTCCGGGGCACGTCACTTCCGGCACTAGCTCGCATCTTTCACCAGGATTCACGTTAGCCCAGATTATTCATGAGGATTTGCACCAGAACGCCGGATCGGCTGCCTTCGGCCCCCTAGAGGTCAATAGCGCCCGATCTCTTGCGCTGCGTTCCTCGGGCCGGGTGTAGACCCCGTCTCCGGGCGCAACGCCCGAGATCGGGCACTATGGACCTGTTCCGACGCCCTGACGTAAATCCTGGTGAGTGGTACGGGCCAGGGGCGCGGTCGAGAACCCGAACCAGGCGAAGCACGGGCGATTCGAACCGACACTGCGTTGCCAGAATCCGCGAATGGAGCCGACAGTGCACGCATGCCGGCGCCTTGATTCGGGGTGGATCGCCCGGATCTCGTTCGCGCGGCGCCAGCCGGTCCCGTAGTCCGGCTGGCGCCGAGCGAGCACTGCTAGGGGAGGGCGTCCGGGATGGGCGCTGGACCTAGTCGCTTGCTTGCTGCGAAGCGTGCAGGCTGTCCATCGCAGCGATGGGGACTAGCCCGCAGCTTGTGCGCCGGCCTTAGGAAGGTAGACGTCGAAGCGGGTGCCGGCCGGAGAGGACTGCAGGTTGAGATAGCCGCCCATGCCCTTGACGAGGCTGTGGACTACAGAAAGGCCCAGGCCGCGCCCTTGCCCCGCATCGGACTTGGTGCTGACGAATGGCTCGAAGACCCGGCTGAGTACATCGGGGGGGATGCCGGGGCCGTTGTCTGCGACCCGCAAGCGGCCATACGCGCCCGGGGGGACAGGCTCGTAGCCGTGAAGATCGGTTTCCTGCTCGACGTCGAGGGTCTCGACGCACACGTGCCCGCAATCGCTAAGGGCATCGCATGCGTTGTGAACGAGGTTCATCATGACCCGGCCGATGTCCCGGGTGGAGCCCAGGATCTTGCCTGTGGCTTGGATGTCGGTTTCAAACGCGATAGACCCGTGTTTGCCCCGCAGCACCTGGAACTCAGGCGAGTTCAAGTAGTCTTCGATGCTCTCGTTGAGGTCGATTAGGGTCTCAATCTGTCCTGAGGTTGATGTGCTGCACAGCATGCCGGAAATCATGGATGCAGCGCGTCCAGCAGCCTCCTCCATCACATCGAGGTCGTTGCGTGCCAGACTGTCCGCGGGCAAGGCGCTGCGAACGATGGCGGGATAGCCTAGGAGTGGGGTGATGAGGTTGTTGAGGTCGTGGGCCATCCCACCCGCCAACAGGCCAAGCGCCTCCAGGCGCTGCGCCCGAATCAGCTGATCCTGGAGCTCGATGCGCCTGGCGGATTCACGCCTCAGGAGTTCGTGATCCAGGCATGTTTCGATCGAATGCGCGAACTTGGTCAGGATCAGCTGGAGCTGGCTGAGCTGCCACTTCGGGAGGGGGCCCTTTCTCCATCCAATGTGCAGGAGGATCAGAACATCTTCCCCATGGGCGAAGCCCACATGGGAACCCTGGTCGATCCGATACCCGCGGAAGACCGGGCGGAGGGAGCTCACCTCTTCGTCGCTGAGTTCCTTGATCCCCTTTGCACGCAGGGCGGAGGCGATCGGGCCGTCGCCCGGGATGACACAGCGGGAACCGCCGAGCCTGGGGACGGAGCTGCAGCAAAGGTATTCCGGATCGCCTGGAGCCGAGCTTTCCAACCTTTCGGTTCGGACAAACAGGGAGATGGCGGCGAGGTTCAGGCGTGAGAGGATCTGGAAGAAGAAAGACTCCGCGTTGGTCTGCAGGTCGAGGCTCTTGCCGATCGCAAGGGACAGCTCGAACATCGTTGCGATGTCGAGCCCTTCGTCGGCGGTGCAGGGGTTCAGCGGCTGAAGGCTCAAGACTGAAAGGCCCCGACCACGGCTGTCTTGTTCAGCATCTGGGGATAGCCACCTTTCATGGACGCTAGCTCCCCGCGGGCAAGCATGCCGATGACGGGGCTTTCGCAGCTTTGGCTCAGCTGTCTGTCGATCGCATGGAGCTCCTCGTCAAACCGATCCTCCATGAACTCGAAGCGCGTTACACACTCAACCAACAAAGCCTGTCCCGCCGGAACGCCCAGGGCCTGAAGGCTCTCCTTCGCAGATTCCGAGGCGGCTGCGCACAGGTTCTGGGGAATACCCTTCAATAGGTGCAGGACAGCGTTGGATGGCACGCCGCCAACGCAGCGCATGCCGCCAGAATCGTCCACATCCAGCGGCAACCTCAGGAGATCCTCCGCCCCAGCGCGCTTCATACCCAGCGGGAAACCGACGATGCCCTGTCGGAGAGGCTCGCTGGCATCGATGGGTTGTTCAGTCACGGCCTCAACGGCTTCTCGGTAGACGTCCCAAGCCGGGCGCCAGTTGATCTCGTAGATCCACTGGTCATCGACCCGGCTGGCGATCATCGGGCCCCCTGCACGGGTCCACCCGTGCTTGGCTGTGACGCCTGCCGAGTGATCGACGAGGGCGACGACGATCGAGCCGGACACCAGACCACTCTCCGTTGTGAAGAGGCTGCCCAAGTCCGGCTCTTCTGTCGACAGTGGGTTGGCCTTGACGCCGGTCCCGGCACCGAGGTACTCCACCGAGTTTCCGTAGTGCGTGTAGAGCTGCTGAAAGAAGGTGGCGAGGCTCGGCAAATCCGGGTCCGCAAACACGATCACGGTCTGGTCCCGGTCGGGAGTCGAGGCGGGAAGTATGCCGGCCAGATCGCGATAGCCATGCTCGCAGCCCTGCACAACGCATGGGAGCTGGGACGCGCGGAAGGTGGCGGCGACGCATCCCCGTTCGTAGGTCCTGGTGCCGTAGATGACCCGCTCGAACAGACCTCCGAACGACGTGACTCCTGCGCACTGAAGTGCTTCGATCAACTCTGGAAAGGCCCGGCGGTCCCGATAGGTGCCGAGTAGGAGCAGAGCTTCACCTGGTTGTATGTGAACTTGAGCCCACTTGAGAATGGACGCAGATTCCGTGATCGGGAAGAACATTGGCGGACCGGGTATGGCGGTCCCAAGCGAGTGAATTGGCGGTGGCTAAGGCAGGCTTCCGCGGGGGTGATGTCAGCGCTACCTTACATGAGCACTCAGGCGCCTTTGGTCGATTCTCGCCATCCGGGGGGGAGATCTACATGAGTTACCCAGGTGTAACTTGGCGGTTGGGGCACGCCTCCCATCGCCCAGATTGTTGGAGGAGCGTATGAGGTTGTTCAGGTGCGGAGCGCATTGACGAAGAACCGAACTACGGCACCTCCAGCAACGGACCCTAGATTGCGGAGAGCCAGCCATTGGTCGTTCGGGCGAGGCAATAGGAGAGCGCGCTCGATGCCGGTTACCAGAGCTCGCAGGACTGCTAAAGTTGTGGAAGGACCTACCTCGCCCCCCAGATTCCCCTGCTTCCCTGGAGAACTCAGATGCTACGCATTCTGCTCGCCGCCTCTCTTTGTGCCCCCGCTGCCGCCCAGGACATCGATTGGGTGACCTTTGACCGGGACGATGGGGCGATCGACGCCCCGCCCCAGTTTGGCCTGAACGACATCGAGGAAAAGGACTTCGCGTGGGCGGACCTTGACCGGGACGGTTGGACAGACCTGGTCGTGGTGCGCAAGGAGGAAAACCTCAAGCTTGGCAAGCGCGAGAACATTCTGTTGATGAACGAGGGCGGCGTTCTGGTGGACCGAACGCTGGAATACGCTACCGCATCCGACGTAGCTGGTGACGAGGGTTTCCTCACGCGGACGGCGGATCGGGACGTCGTCATCATCGATATCGATGGGGACGGTTGGGACGACGTGATCACGGCGGCCACGCTGAGCCTGGGCGACCCCAAGCACATCTCACACCCCCGTGTGTACCGCAATCTTGGCGGGGTTCCATGGCAGGGGCTGCGCTTCGAGGACGGCCGCATCCCGCAGTTTCAGGTGAATGGTCAAGATGCGACCCCGTTCTTCTGCGGCGTGGGGGCGGGCGACGTCGATGGGGACGGGGACAACGACCTGTACTTCTCGGACTACAGCTTCTTCGGGCAGCTGGACCTTGAGGATCGCCTTCTGATCAACGATGGCGCGGGCTACTTCACCGACGAGAGTCAGTCACGGCTGACGATGCAAATGCGCAACTCGTCGTTCGGTACACGTGCCAGCATCCATGACATGAACTCCGACGGCGTAGCCGACATCGTCAAATGCATGGGCACTTGCCAGTGCACCGAGACCGTGGGCAACCTGGTTCGAGTGCTCTACAACGATCCCGATGACGAAGGTCAATTCGAATTCATGCAGGAGGTGGTGAGCGGATCGCCGTACTTCTTCTCTGTGGGCGACTTGAACCAGGACGAACTTCCCGACCTGGTCGTGACCAACGATTTTTCCAGCCACACCTTCCGCCTGAACCAGGGCAACAACCCCTTCGGACTGGTGAACTGGGGGCCGAATCGCCTTCTCCAGCAGGCCCAGGGAGTTCCGTTCCAGGGCAGTGCGGGGAACACCCTCATCGCCGACCTGGACATGGACGGCTGGAACGACGCAATCGCCTGCGACTTCGAGGTTTCGGTTGGGTTTTGCGGTTGGCCGCGGGGAACGATCCTCTATCACAACCGCGGAGGGACGGTCGGCGGACCCGTGGACATGGTGCAGGAGAAGGGAGCCGGGTTCATTTCCGCTAGCGGCCTGACCCAGTCGGATATGACCGGCATGCACGACGTTGCCGTGTTTGATGTGGACCGCGACGGCGACCCCGACATGATCCTTGGCTCGTGCCAGGGCCTGCGTGTCTGGAAGAATGAGATCTTCGGCGGCAGCACTGTTGGAGAGCAGTACTGCGATTCTGGGATCAACTCCGGTGGCACCCAGGGCGTCCTTGTGGCCACTGGTTCGGCTGCGGTGGCGGACAACGACTTGACGCTGCGCAGCTCGGCGCTGCCAGCATCGGTCTTCGGCTACATGGTTCTGTCGAGTACGACAGGCAACCTACCCGGGTTCGGTGGCAGTCAGGGCGTGCTATGCCTCGGCTCGCCTTTGGTCCGATTCCGCAGCGACGTGTTGTTGACGAGCATGGAGGGCACGGTGAACTTCCAGCCGGACCTGCTCGATCTACCCGAGGGAACGGTCGTGCAGCCGGGGGAAGACTGGTTCTTCCAGCTCTGGTACCGGGACTCCAATCCCACCGCGACGTCAAACACGACGGCGGGGCTGGCGATCAGCTTCGAGTAGCGGCGTCGGCGGTCTTCAGGCTCCTGAAGATCGCCACCATGAAGATGCCCAGGGATACGGCCATGCCCGTATGGGTGAGGCCGTAGATTCCATGGCGTAGCCCCTGGATGCCTCCGAAGTAGGCCTCATCGATCTGGACTAGATCGTGCTGGCCCCAGCGCACCGAGAGGAGCACGTGGTAGGCCTTGTAGAGCATGAGTCCGAGCGCCACGGTGACGAGCGGCAGGTAGCCGCGGGTGAGCCAACGCAGCGGGGTGCGCTGCAGATCAGCTCCACCGGCGGCCCTAGCCAGGAACAGCGCCGCTCCCATCGCGATCGGGATCAGCACGCCGGTCGTCAGCATATGCCCGTGGACCAGCGCGAGATGAATCCGCGCCTCCAGGTGCAGCGCGACCCCGATCTCTGCCAGGTCCAGCTTTTTGGCTGACTCCCGGTAGAGCACGCCGGACAGGAGCCCGACGATGGTCATCACTGCGGCGTAGCGCAGCAGAGTACGCAGGGCGGATCGGTAGTGGTCGGGTAGATCGGGGCTCATGGGAACCCGAGTTTACTGCGCCCGATTCCCCGCAAGAACCGGCGAAAAGCAAAGAGCCGGCCTGGCCCCGATGGGTGCCAGGCCGGCCCTTGGGATCTGCTGTGGCAGCGTTGCCGCCAACGGCCGATCTAAGCGTCAGCTGGGTAGATGATGGAGCCGTTCGGGCCCTCCACGATCCGAGCGTAGCCGTTGTCCTCAAGCCAGTCGAAGAACGGGACCAGTGGCGTCACGAGACCCATGTGCGGCACCACGGTCGGACGCACGCTGCCGTGGGTGTAGATCTTGCTGAAGACGCCCATCAAGCGCTCGCTCTTGCCGTCGTAAATACCGCCACCGGAGTTGCCGATGTAGGTCGGCGCGCTGATCATCCAGTAGGAGGTACCGTCGACCACGTGGGTGAGATCGGCGATGTCGCCGTGGGTGGGGATGGGGTCGTTGCCAAGCGGGCAGCCCACGGCGTAGACGCTGTGGAACACCCGGCGGCTGTTCATTTCGGCGCGGGTGGCCAGGAGCGCCCCGTGCTGGATCAACTCGGTGGTGTTCAGGCGCAGCAGCGCGGCGTCCATGTCGACCTCGTGGTAGAGCAGGCTGGCGGTCAGCTCGCGGTCGATGCCGTCGACACCGAAGATCGAGACGGGGACGGGGGCCTGGTCTGAGCCGGCGTCGGCAAGGATGTCGCGAACCACGTGCCAGGATGTGATCAGAAGGGTCTCGTAGCCTTCCTCGTCCTCGAGCTTACGGGACTCCAGGATGACGCCACTGCCAACCGTGGTCTCGCCCGAGAGCTGGACGGTGGGGGCGACGATGCGCTGCCAGCGGGCCTCGACGTCATCGTCCTGGACCACCTCGGCGCGGGCCTGGGCGAGCATCGCTTCGGTGGCGGAGGCGCTTTCGGCGATCCGGTACTCGACACCTTCCTGGAGGGACTTCAGGCGGTCCTCGACGTCGGAGGGCGTGTTCTCGAGCGTGTGGAGCGCCATCCCGTGGGACTTGAGCTTCTGGGCGGCCTTCACCAGGGAGGTCTCCAGAGCGGTGATCCGCGTGCGCAGCATGCGTTCACTGCTGGACTGGTCGTCATTCAGTAGGGCGACCTGATCCCGGGCGGCGATCAGCTCGGCCTCTAGGGTCTGCACCTCGTTCTCGAGGGCTAGGGTACGGCGGGGGTTGGTGCGGCTGAACTCTTCGAGGCGCTGCAAGTCACCCTCGAGGGTGGCGACTCGAGTGACGCCCATACTGCCTGCGACCAGCGCTACTGCGCCGACGATGAGGAAGCGTTGCATGGAGCGGATTCCTAGGGACCGGGATTTGGGGGCATGGCCGCTCTACAAAGCGACATCGGTCCCTATCGATCCTCACGGGAGGGTCAGCTGAAACCAATGCGTAGTTCTCGCACTGGGACAGACCTCTCGGCACCCGCAGCAAGGGAGTTGCAGTGCGGGGGAGCCTGGGGGCGGCGGGGGCGGCGTTTCGCTGCCCCCGCTCCGACCACCGTTAAACGGTGGTCGGAACCCCTTTGGGCTCGCCGTGGATCTCCTGCAGGGAACGCACCTGGAACTGGCCCCGGTGCATAGCGGTCAGGGCGCTGACCACGGCCCGGATGCCCGCCAGGGTGGTGACGCAGGGTATCCCGGCGCTGACGGCGCTGGAGCGGATGTAGGAGTCGTCGACCCGCTGCTGCTTGCCATAGGGCGTGTTGAAGATCAGGTCGATGTCGCGATTCTTGATCGCATCCACGATGTGGGGCCGCCCCTCGTGGACCTTGTTGATGCGTTCTGCAGGGATGCCGTTCGAGCGCAGGGCCTTCCAGGAGCCCTCGGTGGCAATCAGCTCGTAGCCGAGCGAGACCAGCGCGCGTGCTTCCCCGACGATCGCCCGCTTGTCGGCGTGCTTGACGGTGAAGAGCACCCGGCCCTTGCGCGGCAGCTTCATGCCCGCCGCCGAGTAGGCCTTGACCAGCGCCTGTCCCAGGTCGGGATCGAGGCCCATGACCTCGCCCGTCGAACGCATCTCGGGGCTGAGCAGCATGTCGACGCCCGGGAACTTGTTGAATGGGAACACCGGCGCCTTCACCGACCAGAAGGTCGGCACGACCTCTTGGGTGAATCCGAGCTCCTCCAGGGTCATGCCCGCCATGACTTTGGCCGCCATCTTTGCCAGGGGCACGCCGATGGCCTTGGACACGAACGGCACCGTGCGCGAAGCGCGCGGGTTGACCTCGATTACGTAAACCTGGTCGCCCTTGACGGCGTATTGCACGTTCATCAGACCGATGACGCCGAGCTCCATGGCCATCGACTTCGTCGCTTTGGTGATCTCTTCCAGGATTTCGGGCGGCAGCGTCGGGGGTGGCAGGATGCAGGTCGAGTCGCCCGAGTGGATGCCGGCCTCCTCGATGTGTTCCATGATCCCGCCGACCACCACGATCTTGCCGTCGGAGATGGCGTCGACGTCGACCTCGATGGCCTCCTCAAGGAACTTGTCGACCAGGATCGGCTTGTCCGGGGTCGCCTCGACGGCGTTCTGCATGTAGCGGTCCAACGATTCGTCGTCATAGACGATTTCCATGGCGCGCCCGCCGAGCACGTAGCTGGGCCGGACGAGCACCGGGTACCCGATCTCGCGGGCGATCCGGAAAGCGTCGCCCACGTTCTCAGCCATGCCGCTGGGGGGCTGGTTCAGCTTGAGCTTCTCAAGGAAGCGCGTGAACTGCTCACGGTCCTCGGCGCGGTCGATCGATTCCACCGAGGTGCCAATCAGTGGCGCACCCGCCTTCTCCAGGCCTGCGGCCAGGTTGAGGGGCGTCTGCCCGCCGAACTGCACAATGATGCCCTTGGGCTTGACCACGTCGACGATGTGCATCACGTCTTCGTGGGTCAGCGGCTCAAAGAAGAGCAGGTCGGACGTGTCGTAGTCGGTCGAGACCGTCTCGGGGTTCGAGTTGACCATGACCGCCTTCGCGCCCATCTCGCGGGCGGCGAAGGCCGCGTGCACGCAGCAGTAGTCGAACTCGATGCCCTGGCCGATGCGGTTGGG
>CAYWNK010000002.1:0-107027 GCA_964459495.1 uncultured Planctomycetaceae bacterium | reverse complement strand
GGTGTGGGGGGGGCGAAGGGGCTCGATGTGCCTCGAGCGTGGGGATGGGCCAGGCTGGCCCAGCGCATGCTTGCGGTCGAAGGACGGCAAAACAGTCTCACGCCTCCAGACCTCTCCCGTCGTCTTCGGTGAGGTGTCAGAATCGGGGAAGAAAGCCGACCCTGCTTCGTCTCGAATCCTTACGTAACAGCCTAGGGGGCCGCAGGTAGTCATCCCCGGCTCCGGCGGTCGGGAGGGGCCCCCGACTCGGCGTGTCACCCTACAATTTCGTCTTCTACCCCTCCCTGTGCGCCCTGGGGCGCGCCCGCACCCCGACCATGCCTGCCATGCGTCTCTTGATCGCCCTTGCGCTCGTCGCTCTCGCTTTGCCCGTAGAATCGGCCCTGGCCCTTCAGGACGGGCCGGATCCTGCGAAACAGGTTCAGAGCTACAAGAAGTACCTCGCACGCAAGCCCTACCACGACTGGGCCTTCGACAAGCTGATCGAGGCCGCGGTGGCCCTGAATGCGCTGCCGGGGCTGGTCGAGGAATTCGAGGGTAAGGTCGCTGCGCCCGGCGCAGGGCTGGCGGATCGTGTCGTGCTGGCGCGGCTCTACGCGCGCACCGAGCGTGAGGCTGAGGCGCTCGAGGCTCTCTACGGGCTGGAAGAGCGGGACGTGCTGCTGCTGAAGCTGATCGGCACCCTGGAGCTGAAGCGCGGGCAGACGAAAGAGGCGATGGTAGCCCTCGATGAGGCTGTCGAGTTGACCGATGACCGCAAAGTGCTGGAGTCGCTGCACTCCAAGCGCGGGCAGGCATACCTCAATGCGGGGGAGCGGCAGAAGGCTGCCGGCGCGTTCAAGGCCCTGGCGGAGCTGGAGCCGGACAATTTCCATCTACGGCTCGAGGCATCCACCGAGTTGGCCTTCCATGGTCTGCACGCCGAGGCGTTGGACGAGTTCGCGGTGGCCGAGCAGCTGGCGGGGGAGGACACCGCCAAGCGCTGCAAGGTGATGAGCGAGATGGGACGTCTGCAGGAGCGGCTGCAGCAGATCGACACCGCGCTGGAGACCTACGCTCGAGCGATTGATTCGATGGGGCGGGGGAACTGGCTCAAGCGCGACCTGGTGGGGCGCGTGGTGGCGATCCACCGGCGTACCGGGACCCTGGAGGCGATGGCCGAGCAGGCTGCGGCCGACGCCGAGGCCAGTCCCGGGGATCTGGACGCGCGTGAGTTTCACGCCACGGCTCTCGAGGAGAACCAGCGCTTCGAGGAGGCGGCGGAGGTCTTGGGCTCGGCCGCGGAGGCTTTTCCCTCGGACCTGGCCCTGTCGCGCCACCGCATCGATGTGCTGGCGCGCATCGGAGACACCGATGGCGTGGTCGCTGAGTATCAGCGCATCCTGGCTGAGCAGCCCGAGGAGCTCGACCTCTACCTGGAGCTGGGCCGGGTCCTGGCGTCCGAGGGGCGCTTTGAGGCGGCCAAGCGCCAGTGGAACCGGACGCTGGAACAAAGGTTGACCGATCCGGGCCTGTGCGTGCGCCTCGCCTCCTTCTACGCGCTGTACGACCAGGTCGACGATGCGGTGGCGATGTACGAGAAGGCGATCGCACTGGAGCCGAACGAGCTGCGGCACTTTGGCGATCTCGCGTCTCTGATGGCTGTGCGCGGACGCAAAGACGGAATTGCACCGCTCTTGGAGCGGGCCGAGGCGGCGGCGGCGGGAAGCGCGGCGCGGTTGGAGGAGCTAGCCGGCCTGTGGTCAGAGTTTGGGGAGCATGGCCGCGCACGGGGGGCGATCGAAGCGGCCCTGGAAATCGATCCTGGGGCGCCCAAGCTGCTGGGACGGCTCGCGGACCTGCTGATCCGTGAGGGCAACTTCGATCGGGCCGGGGACGTGCTGCACGACGTGATCAATCGAGCCGAAGAATCCGGACTGCGCACGAGCGCCGTCGACCGGCTCGTCCGGCTGTTCCGCAAGGCCGAGCGAATGGAGGAGCTTGCCGAGCGCGAGCAATCGGCCATCGACGCGGGTTCGACGGACCGCGCGCCCTACCTTGTGCTGGGCAAGATGCACGTGGGCCGCCGCGATCCCGATACTGCGATCCAACTGTATGAGCAGCTGGTCGAGCTCGACGGAGGGCAGGAAGATGCCCGCAAGGCGCTTGCGCGCCTGTACGAGGAGCGCGGGGATCATCAGCTCGCCCTCGATCAATACGCAGCTCTGATCGAACGACAGCCCCAGGCGAGACGGCGCTATCTGAAGGAGGTGGCGGACATTCACCTGGCCCTGCTCAACCAGGAAGAAGCCTTCGCCTGCTACGACGAGATTTTGGCCGCAGCCCCGGACAACCCGGCGGCGTTTCAAGAGGTCGCTGACGCCTACAAGCGTCTCGGCCTGTGGGACAAGGTGATCGAGTGCCGGCAGCAGGCGGTGCGGCTCAAGCCCGATGACGGGCGCGTGCGGATGGATCTGGCCGACGCCTACCGGCAGCGCGGTGAATGGGAAAAGGCGCGCGAGCACGTGTTGGAGGCCATCGGCTCCCGGGAGGAAAGCGTGCAGAAGCTAGCGCGCAAGGGCTACTACCTGCTGCTCAGCGAGGGGGGCCGGCTGGATTCCGAGGTTGCGGCACTGCGCGCTCGCGTCGAGGAGAACCCTTATGACCTCGAGGCGCCGTTGACCTTGACGGATATTTACGAGCGTGAGCTGGAATACGAGCTGGCGATCGAGGTGCTCGACGGCCTGATCATCTTGCAGCCACGGGAGCCAGCGCTGCTTCGCCAGCGCGCTAAGCTCTACACGCTGATGGAGCGCTTTGGCGAGGCGATTCTCGACTACGAGGCACTTTGGAAGCTGCCGAAGGCGAACCACCAGATGCTATCGGTGGACATCGCTGGTGCCTGCATGGAGTCGGGCGACCTCGAGCGCGCCAAGCAGCTCCTGGCCGGCGTCCACGACCTTCAACAGGTCGCGCGTCTGTACCGCAAGCACGATCTGCCGGAGGAGGCGGCGGCCGTCCTGGAAAAGGGCGTGGCCGGCGGCGTGGGCGTGGGGCGAATGATGCTGCAGCTCGCTCAAATCCAAGAAGACATTGGCGACCGCGGCTCTGCGGCGGAAACGCTTGAGCGCATGCTGGCCCTGCAGGGGGATTCCTGGCGAGTGCTGACTCGCTTGGGGAATCTCTACCACGATCTAGGCCGCAAGGATGAGGCACTCGAGATCGGTCATCGCCTGTTTGCGATGGTGCGCGTGGATGAGCCGGAGGAGAACGAGCCCGATGAGACGGTGGTCGATGAGGACAAGAGTCCCTGGTCGTCCAGCTACCGGACCTATTGGCAGCAGGCGGGCAACCAGCGCTACGCCAGCCGCCTGGGTGACATTCAGCAGTACTTCGAGACCAAAGGTTACATCCGCGAGTTCTTGGACCTTGGCGTAGCCGAGTCGCGCCTGCAGCCCTCGAATGCACAGCTCTTGACCGGCATCTGGTGGGTCTTCGATCAGGTCGAGGACTCGGCGCCTAAGGCCTACGAGCTGCTGGACAACATGCGGACAGCGGTCGAGACCTCAGGGCGGATTCCCCCGGGCTACACCGAGGAGTCGTGGATCAACTACCTGTACAGCCTCGAAGGGGGCCTGCATCGCGAGGACTCGCGCTTTGCCGAGGCGCAGCTGGCGGCGGTCGAAGCGGAGCTTGGCGAGGAAGGAGGCAATACACCGATCAATCACCTCCGCAAGGCCAAGCTGCTGGGAGCGCTGGTGCGTGACGCGGAGCTGCGGGTGGCCCTGGAATTTGGGGTGACCCAGCACCCGGAGTCCGCGGAGCTCCTGGTGGCTTTGGCCTCGGTGCAGCGGGCGGAAAAGGACTATGCGGCAGCCGTGGAGAACTTCCAGCGAGTGATTCCGATGCTCGACACACCTGAGCGCCTAGAGTCCGAGCGCCAGGCAAAGGAGATTCGCTTTCGGTCCAGCAAGAACCGCACCCTCAGCGACTTTGCGGTTCACGTGCAACGCCGGGTACGCGACGAAACCTTGCGCCGGCTTTTCTGGATTCAGAATCAGGGGGACACCTATCTGAGTTGGGGGCCGGGCGTCCCAGCGCGGGCCGACGGGGCGCGCGTCGCCCTGGCGGGCTGTCTATTCCGCCTGGACCGTGACGACGAGGGCCAAGCCGTCATCGCCGAGCTCGAACCGGAGAACCCGGAATGCCTGGCGCGCTGGTCCTTGATCGCGCGCACGCTGTTCGAGGAAGAACAGCACGAAGCGGCGGAGGTCGTGTACCGGCGGATCCTGGACTTGGAGAAGGAGCTGGAATCGGACCCCTTGCTGGGGTTCAACCGGTCCTGGGCGTCATCTATCACTCGGGACGTACAAAACCTGGCCCGGATCCTTGAGAAGCGCGGGGAGTTCGACGAGGCATGCGATTTGTTTCTGGCCTACGGCGCGGTGAATCAGGCGGAGCTGCTGCTGACCACGAACGGAGGGTTCGAATCCGCAGAGCAACGCTACGCGGACGCGATGGAAGCGATCGAGGTGCAGCTGCCAAGCGGGGAATCGATCACTCCCGGTGACGAGGAAGATCCGGCCCTGCGCGAGTGGCGCAACCTCGGGGTGCAGCGCGCGACGGTGCGCCAGCTGCAGAAGGACTGGGAAGGGGTACTCGAGCTCTATGGGGAGGTGTCCGAAAGGCTGCCCAACGACTTCAAGCTGGCGCTCAACGTGGCACACCTGCACCAGCGCGCAGGGGATGTCGATGCAGCGATTGGCGTGCACGAGCAAATCATCGCTCGCAAGCGCGTGCTGAATCAGCGCATGTCGCGACCCCAGCGACCGCCCGGCCGGCTGGTGAACCCGGTGCGCCCCTCTGGTGTGGCGTCCGAAGATTACTCGATCACGCGTCTCGGTCGCGGAGGCTACGGCCGCGCGCCGGGCCTGCACAACGTCTCGGAGAACTATGCGGCGATCCTGAAGCTCTACTTGGACGAGAACCGCGCTTCCGATGCGACCCGGCTGTTGCGTCAGATGGCGCGGGAGGACGCATCTTCGTTCCGCTACATGGGGCGCACGATCCAGCAGCTGATTTTGCGGTACCAGCTTGGCAGGGATGCGGTGCCGCTGCTGCGCCTGCTTCACAGCTACAACCCGACCGACAACACGACGGGGATGGAGTACGCCAAGGCACTGGTGAAAGCCCAGTCCTACGACGAGGCCCACAAGGTCTATACGGACCTGTTCAACCGCAACCGGAGCTACGAGTACTACCGCCAGCAAGTCGAGCGAGAGCTCGATAGCCTCGAAGCGCGTATGGGGATGGACCGTACGATCACCCTGGACGACCTGCGCGCGGAAGCGCAAGACAACCCGAAGAATGTGCGGGCGCGGATGAAGTTCGCGAAGCGGCTCGAGAAAGAGCGTCGGTTCGACGAGGCGCTGGTGGAGTACCGCTCCGCAGAGGAGCTTGCTCCGTTCCGCGAGGAGATCAAGGACCGAATCGTGGCGTGTCTCACGGTTTTAGGCCTGCACGATGAGCTCGAAGAGGCTCTGCGGGAGCAGCGTGGGCGGCTGAAGTCGAGTGACGAGAGGAAGTTTGCGATCTCGGTCCAGCTAGCGAATTGGGCCCATTCGCGCGGCGAGACGGAAGCCGTCGACGCGCTGTTCGAGGATGCGTTCGACGTGCAGTCCGGCGGTTGGTCGGACTATGCGCCGTCATCGTGGTACATCCAAAAGGGCGACTACGAGAAGGCGCGTGTGCTGCTCGAGGGCGAAATCGAAGCCCTCGGCGGCGGCCAGTGGAATTCCGAAGAGGCGCAGCAGCGGCTTGAGGCGCTCTATCTCCTGGCGGGGGACCCGTCCAAGGCTTTCGATCAGGCTTGGAAGCGCTTTGAAAAGGCGAATGGTCGCTCGGGGAAGCTGGCGTTCTTCAAGCTGTTGCCGATGGTGATCCAGCGGCTGCCGGATCCGGTTGCATCGAAGGATCAGATCTTCGCGTCCGCGGAAGAGCACGGCGGACTTCGGGGTGGTCTCTACCGCGCGGCCTATCACCTAGCGGTGACGGATCTTGTCAGCGCCGAGGAGGAGCTAAACAAGATCGTCGCGGCTGAGCCCAACGGAGACTTCCTCTACGTGGCGCTGATGCAGCTGGCGCTCGAACGGAAGGACGTTGAAGCTGCCTACGGCTACCTTGAGCAGATCGAGGAGGTGGTGTCCCTGTCCCGCAGTCGACGCGTGAACACCGCGATCGGAAGCGTGGATGAGCGCAAGGCACACGCGCAGGCTAAGGCTTCGTTGATGTTGGAGATGGGGCGCGAGGATGAAGCGTGGGAGGAGTTCGAGCAGCTGTACTCCGAGGGGGAAAAAGATGAGATGCGGCGGGTTATGCCGGTGCTGTACGCCCGCTACGAGCGCTACAACAAGGCGGCCGAGATCCTGCAGGATCGGATTGATGAGGAAGGCGAGCAGCAGTACCAGCTGCTGACCCAGCTCGCTGGCTACATGCGCCAACTCGATCAACCGGAGAAGGCGATCGAGTTGTTGGGGCGCGCGCTGATTCTTTCGGGCCGGAACACCAGTGTGCGTACGACGCTGATGGCCGCGCACAGGGAGAACGGAACCCTGGAAGAGTACTTTGGCGAGCTCCAGGCGGAAGCCGGCGCCGATACGAGTGACGAGCAGCTGCAGCGCGCCCTATTGAACCTGGCGATGGAGCTGGGCGAGGAAGATGTGGCTCTTGAGGCGGCGAGCCGGGTGGCCGAGCGGGCTGATGATGCGGCGAGCATGAAGGCTTTCCTAATGAGGCAGCACGCCGCGGGGGGAGATCTCGAGCAGGCCGAAGCGTTGCAGGAGGAGCTGCTAGCTGCGGGCGATGCCAGCGCGCGCAAGACCGCAGCGGCCAACCTGGCCTGGCGCAGTATTGAGGAAGGAAACCTGGAGCGAGCCATCGCGCTCATCTCGGATGCCTACGACGACGCGGACCCGCTGCAGTTGCAGCAACGTCTCGCTCACTACTACCGACAGGCAGAGGACTGGGACGGATTGCTCGGCTGCGCAGATGCGCAGCTTGCCCTGGCGCCAATGGACATCGCGGCCCATACGACGCGCATCGAGGCGCTGGGGGAGCTCAAGCGTTGGGAGGAGGCGATCGATCAGATCTATGTCGTCCTCGAAGAACCAAAGCTGGAATCTTCCTGGCTGGGCTACGTCCAGAAGCTCGGCTACCTATCGACGAGATTTGATGAGCTGGCCCGGCAGCAAGGGCGGCTGGATGAAGACGCAGACGATTCGGCAGCGGTGCGCCGGCTGGCTTGGGTTTCGAGCGCACGTCGGGAGGTCGGACCGGCGATGGCGATGTTGGAGCACGTGCTCGCCGAAGATCCGGCGGATCGACTGGCGATGCGGCTCCTTTGGCCGCTGCAGCGGCAGACGGAGCAGTACGAGGAAGCGCAGGCCACGCTGCTGAATTTGATCGATGAGCTCGACCGCGAGCAGGGTGTTCAGATCAATGCGTGGCGGCTATCCAACGAGATCAACAATCATCGACGGCAGCTCGGCGTCCTCGACTTCCTCCAGGGCGACTGGGGGGCCGGGCGCGAATGGTGGGGGCAGCCCTTGGGCACCCGCTACAAGCCCGTAGAAACCTACAATTACTCCTACTACAACAGTCCGATCGATGCCTCTCCGTCGTGGTGGTTCAATCAGCACGGTTTGTTCGAGGACTATATCGATTTCAGCCGCTTGCAGGCGTGGTTCGACCCGTGGTCTTCGGGATGGAACGGAGCGCGAATCTTGGAAGCTCGCTTCCGCATGGGTGAGCGGGAGCAGGCTCTCGAAGGGCTCTGGAACAAGGTCGCGAAGCCCGGTGCTGGCTTGGTATCCCGGGCTGGTTCGAGCTATCGCTACTACTCCTTCGGTAGCTCCGGGGACGTGAGCTTCGAGTGGCAGTTGCTGGTGCAGCTGTGGGAAGAAGAGGGCCGGCTTGAGGATCTGGTGGCAAGGGTCGAGGGCCGTCTGGAGATCAATCCCGACGACACCACGATGGAGGGGCTGCGCAGCTACATCCGTCGGATTCAGGAGGACTGGGACCCGCTGCTGGCCGGGGCGGAGCTGGATCTGGAGGAGAAGCCCGAGGACAAGGCGCTACTGAACAAACTGGCAGAGACCTACATCGAGCTCGAGCGTTACGAGGAGGCGGTGCCTCACCTTGAACGCTTGATCCGCCTGGAACGGGGCAAGGTGCAGGCGGACAGCGGATGGGTCTATCGCTCCCAGCGGGTGACGGCGGCGAGCGCGAAGCGTCTGCTGTTCGGCTGGGGCGGAGGCAGCTCGACAAACAGCATGGTCACCAGTTTCTACGAGGACTCATCCAGCGGAACGGGCCAAGAGGAGTCGCGGCTGCGGCGCCAACTGATGGCGGCCTACCGGAAGCTGGGCAAGGCTGAAGAGGCGGATAGGCTCGAGGCGGCAGAGCTCGCATTGGCGCCCTTTGAGCATCAGTCGCTCGCTAGCCGCTGCTTGACCCTGGCGCAGGCCTACTCGGCGTTCGAGAGCGCCGCCGACGTCCAGCGCTTATGCGACCGAGCTGTCGAGCTCGATCCCGAAATAGGGCCTCGCGCCTGGCGGATCGCCAGCAACTACTTCGCACGGATTGAGGATTCCGCGCGTCGCGCGGAATACGCACTGCTGGTCCTTCCCGAACTCGATGAGGTCATCGAAGAAGCACCCTTTGATTCCAGTCCACTGGTGACGCGGGCGAACTGGAAACTGGACTCAATCGGGGACGCGGACGGGGCGCGCGCGGATGCGCTGGCCGCCTTGGCCCTTGACCCCTTGGCCATTCCCCCTCGGCATGTCCTGGGACGGGCCTTGCTCGACCTCGATCGCGGGCCCGAGGCCCTGGACGTGCTGCTGGAGGCAGAGCGCCTGAGCTTGGCCCTGGGCTTGACCCAGCACAGCGATCTGCACTTTGGGCTAGGGCGGGCTCTCATGCCTACAGAGCCTGAACGTGCCGCTCGCTACCTGCGCAGGGGCCTAGCTGCCTCTCGAAACCACGAAGACGCCGAGATCGCACGCACTCTGCTAGACTGACAATCATGGAAGATCGCACCCAAAGGACGATCCTGGAGAGCCTTGACCGGCTGCGCCTGCGTTGGATGCAGGTGCGGGCCGTGTCGCTCGGACTCCAGGCGTTGTTCTATCTCTTGCTCGCTGGGGCGGCGCTACTGCTGGCCTTCCCCAAGCTTTCAGCGCCAGGCTTAGCCCTGGCCCTGGCCGTGGCAGCCGTGATCATCGGCGGCGTGCTGGCCTGGGCCAATCGCCCGGATGCTGCGGCGCTGGCCAAAGACTATGACGACACGGCCGGGCTGAAGGATCGTCTTTCGAGCTCGGTAGAGCTGATGGGTTCGCAGGAGCGCAGCCCGATGGTCGATGCGCTGCTCGAGGATGCAGCGGTCGCCACGACCAAGGTGATGCCCGCCCAGGTGTACGCCTACACCATGCCGCGCGAAGGGCGCTGGCTGCCGGTGCCACTGATGATGATGCTCGGCGTGCTTTTCGTGAACGGCTTCATGGGCGCGGACCCGAAAGTAGATCCCGAGCTGGAGAACAGTCTGCAGGCGGGGATTGCGGCCATCGATGAACTCATCTCTCCGCAGGACAAGCAGGAGCTGACCAAGCGCGAGAAAGAGCTGCTCGAGCAGCTCAAGGAACTCAAGGCCAAGCTCTCCGAGAAAGGCGTAGAGAAAAAGGACGCCATGGCGGAGGTCTCCAAGCTGCTCGATCAGCTCGAGCGCGAGGAGCAGGCCGCCCAGGAAAAAGAACGCAAGCTCAAGGAACTGCTGGCGGGCCTCAAGGAAGAGAACAAAGAGCTCTCCGATGAGATGGAGCAGGGCGACTGGCAAGACGCTCTCAACAAGCTCAAGGAGAAGATGAAGGAGCTCGAGGACGAGATCGCCAAGAAGAAGAAGGAGGGCGCGTCCAAAGAAGACATCGAGAAGCTCGAGGAGCAGCTCGCCAAGCTGAAGGAGATCGAAGCCCAGTACATGAAGATGCTCCAGATGAACATGGACATGGACATGCTGGGGCACACCATCGACTTCCTGAAGGCATTCGAAGGGGACCTCGCGGACCTGGAGAACATGGAGAAGCCCGAATTCCTGAAGCCCTGCGACTGCGACGACCCAGGCACGTGACTGGGGAAACCTGGTGAGCCGTGAACAGGCGCAGCCAAGATAGCGCACCGGAGGGCAGGCCCTTCCCTCAAAGCCGGCAACGGCACGATGCGCGACTTCCTCGGTGAGGAAGCCAAAAGAAGCAAGGGAACGAAGGAAGAGAAGAAGGTCACTGCGCGTCAGGGATCGGGCAAGAGCTCGTTCACCCAGACCAAGGTGGCCAACGACGGGAGCCGCTCCCAGGCAGAGGAAAAGGAGGTCTATCTAGCGTCGAAGAAGGCCGCAGAAGACTCCATCCAACGTCAGGACATCCCCGCCGGTTACCAGCGCTACTTGCGCAAGTACTTTGAGAGCATCGAACCCGCTGAGGCTGCGGAGGCCGGCAAGGACGAATAGTCCCGCCGAGCTCCCCACCTCGCTATCGCGCCCGAGAATGGGCGCAACGGCCGCGGACGGTATTCCGTTCGCGGCCGACGCCTGCCCCCCCTTTGACGCCAGCATCCATGATCGCCGACTCCGCTGAAGCCCGCGCCCTCGTCGAGAGCTTTCAAAAGAAGTTCCAAGCCCTCCAGGCCGAGATTGCCAAGGAAGTCGTCGGCTACCACGACGTCATCGAGAACGTTCTCATCAGCCTCTTTGCGGGGGGGCACGTCCTCCTGGAGGGGGTGCCGGGAATCGGTAAGACGACCCTGGTGCGGGTGCTGTCGAAGGCCCTGTCGGTGGAATTTTCCCGCGTTCAGTTCTCACCTGACCTGATGCCGGCTGACATCGTCGGCACCAACGTGCTGGTCGTGTCTGAGAGCGGCGACAAGGAGTTCCGGTTCCAGCAGGGGCCCATCTTCGCCAACGTGGTCCTGGCGGACGAGATTAACCGTGCTACTCCGAAGACCCAGTCAGCGATGCTCGAGGCGATGCAAGAGCACCGCGTGACCGTAGGCGGCACGACCTACGATCTCGACCAGCCCTTCTTCGTCCTGGGCACCCAGAACCCGATCGAGATGGAGGGCACCTACCCGCTGCCCGAGGCCCAGGTGGACCGCTTCCTCTTCAAGCTAGACGTGGACTACCTCTCCGAGGAGGAGCTGTTGGCCGTTGTCGATCGGACAACCGCGGACGAGGTGCCCCAGATCAATGGTGTGTTGAGCGGGGCGGAGATCGTCGAAATGCGCAAGGTGGTCCGGCAGGTCGCTGTCGCGGACCACGTCAAGCGCTATGCCGTGCGGCTGATCTCGGCGACGCATCCGGGAAGCCCGGCTTCTACCACATCGGTCAATCGCTACCTCAAGCTCGGATCGAGCCCCCGCGGCGTTCAGGCGCTCATGCTGGCCGGCAAGGTGCGCGCTCTGATTCAGGGCCGCTCGCACCTGGCGTGCGAGGACATTCGTCAGGTCGCCACGCCAGCCCTGCGGCACCGCTGCTTGCTCAACTTCGAGGGGGAGGCGGAAGACATCAAGGCTGACACGATCGTGGCCGAGATCTTGGATCAAACCCCGGAGACCGCCGCGGCCCAGTCGGCCTGAGCCCGTGGCCGCCCCCGCCGCAACAGTGCGACCTCCGCTGGAGTTCGACGGCGACTTCCTGAAGCGCATCGAATTCCTGAATGTCGTCGCGAAGAAGATTCTGTCCGGCCTGATGCGGGCGGATCGCAAGTCCATTCGCAAGGGTTCGAGCGCGGAGTTCGCAGACCACCGGGCCTACGTCGCCGGTGACGATCCCCGGCGCGTGGACTGGCACCTCTTCGGACGCCTTGAAGAGGTGTTTCTCAAGCTCTACCGGGAGGAGGAAAACCTCCACCTCTCCATCCTGGTGGACTCCTCGAGTTCGATGAACGGCGGGGCCCCCCACAAGCTGAATTGGAGCCTGACGGTGGCGGCGGCGCTGGCCTACATCGGCATGTCCAACATGGACGCGGTGAACCTACTGCCGTTTGGGGATCGCATCGGAGAAGCGCGCTGGGGCGTGAAGGGGCGGTCCAAGCTCTTCCCGACCCTCGACTTCTTGAAGACTGTGGAGCCTGCGGGCGAGACCCGCATGGCGGCGGTCCTCAAGGAATTCGTCAAGCGTGAACGTCGCCGCGGGGTGGTGATCGTGATCTCGGATTTCTTTGACATGGACGGCTATGCGCAGGCCTTGAAGTACCTGCGCTACCAGCGGCATGACGTCTACGTGATCCACGTCGTCGATCGCGCCGAGGAAAAGCCCGATCTCCGCGGAGACCTCAAGCTGGTGGACTCCGAGACCGGTCAGGGCAAGACGATCAACGTGACCGACAACCTGTTGGCGCGCTACGAGCAGGCCTTCGAGCGGCTGGCGCAGTCGGTCGAGTCGTTTTGTGTGCGCAATGAAATGGGCTACGTGCGCGCGCGCACGGACGTGCCCTTTGACGACCTGGTCATGCGCATCCTGCGCAGGGGCGGGGTGATCGGATGAGGAACACGGAAGCATGAATTTCGCTGCACCGATCTTCCTCGGGCTGGGCGCCCTGGCCCTTCCGGTCATCGCGCTCTATATCCTGAAGGTCAAGCGTCGTAAGGCCACCGTTCCCTACCTGCGGCTCTGGGAGGAGCTGCTCGTGGAAACGCGCGCGCGCTCCCTGTTCCAGCGCCTGAAACGTTTTTACTCGCTGCTGCTGCAGCTCCTGATTCTCGGCTCGATCATCTTCGCGCTAGCGCAGCCCGCGCTGGAGCTGGCGTCGGTGAAGAAGGAGAGCATCGTCGTACTGCTCGACACTTCCGCGTCGATGAACGCGGTGGAGAACACGGACACCGGGCGCACTCGCTTCGATGCCCTGCGCGAGCGGGCCTCGCAGTACGTTGAGGACCGCAGTTTCGAAGATGAAATGATGCTCGTCTCGGTCTCCGACCGGGTCGACGTCTTGTCGTCGTTCAACCGCAGCACGTTGCGCCTGCGGGGGGCACTTGAAAAGCTGAAGCCCACGCAGCGTTCGCTGGACTTCGAGCGCGCCCTCGCCTTCGCTGAAGAGGTGACGCGGGAGAAGGAGAATCCGGTCATTCTAGTTCTGTCCGACGGCGCAGCCGGGGGCTTAGCCGATGCGCTTCGCGGCATGGAGAACACCGCACTCGTGCCGATCGGAGAAGCTGAACGCAACGTGGGCATCACGCGCTTTGCGGCGCGCAAGAACACTAGTCTGGGCACCGACTATGTGCTCGGGCTTCTGCAGAACTTCGGGCCTGAACCGGTCGAGGTGCGCTGCGAGCTTTGGGTGAATGAGAAGACCGCCAAGGTTTGGGATCAGGAGCTGCCGCCGGGCGAAGAGGTGGAGTTTCACCATGAGCTCTCCTTTGACGAAGGAGGCACCCTGCAGCTGGTCATCGATCACGAGGATGCGCTGGCGGTGGACAACCGGGCGTGGGCGATCGTGCGGCCCACGCGTCTACGCAAGGTCATCCTGATCGCCCCCGATGCGGCGGCGGCCGAGCCGTTCTGGTTGGCCTTAGAGTCGATGGCCGAGGTCGTTTCGCCGGCAAGCTTCACCTGCTCACCGGCCACCTTCGACGGGTTGTCACCAGAGGACCAGCAAGCGGATCTCCTGCTGTGTGTTGGGGACCTGCCGGCCAAGTTGCCCGAGAGCGGAAACCTGGTGCTGATGAACACCGACGTTCCAGAGTTTCTGCCGGCCACGCAAACTGGCATCGATCCAGCGCCGGACGCATGGGACTGGGACCGAGAGCATCTGCTGAACCGCTACCTCAACTACCGGGATCTGCCTTTCCCGCCGGCGCGCAACCTGCGCTTGGATGCCGGAACGGCGCTGGTGACAAGCTACGAGGGCCCTCTGATCGCTGCGTTTGACATGCCCGGGCGCCGGGTGGTGTACGTCGCGTTCGACATGACGGCGCGCATGTTCCCCTTCCGATTGGCGTTTCCGATGCTGTTGCGCAACGCCATCGCCTGGTTTGAGGTCGAGGAAGATGTCGTCCTCGAGGCTTCGTACGCGCCAGGCGAGACGATTCAGCCCCTAAGGCGAATCGCGGACGGTGAAGTGCAGGCGGTCTATCAACGGGATGGCGAGTGGGTCGATGATGCTGTGCCCGTGCAGGACGGCCGGTTCTTCTTTACGGGGACCGATGAGCCTGGCGGCTACCTATTCCGCTTCGCTGGCGCCAACCACGCGACCGCGGTCAACCTCTTCGATCACCGGGAGTCGAACGTGGCGCCAAGCGTGCTCGAAGACGGAGATGAGCAAACCATCGAGGCCGGACGCTCGCTGTTCAATCGCGATCTGTGGACCTTGCTCGCCACCATCGGACTCGCCCTGTGGTCGTTGGAGTGGTTTACCTATCACCGCCGCCTGACCGAATAGCCGCCGATTTCTTCATGCTGCAGTTCGAAAGCCCCTGGTCCTTTGCCGCGCTCGGCGTGCTCGTGCCGCTCGTGCTGTACTGGCACTGGCGCAGCTACGCGGATTTGTCTCGCGGGCGCAAGCGACTGACGACTGGGCTGCGCCTTGTCGGTCTCGTGCTGGTGGTCACCGCTTTGGCCAGGCCTGTGTTCCTTTTGCCGAACCGCGATCGTGCCGTGCTGTTCCTGATCGACACCTCGGAAAGCGTCGAACCGGCGGCGTTGGAGGCAGCTTGGGCCGATATCGACGCCGCCTTGACGGATCGCGGCGATGGAGAACAGGCCGGTCTGGTGCTGTTCGGTGAGCGGCCGGTCCTTGCAATAGCACCTACGGCTGAGTCCATCGAGCTGACCCCGGAGTTGCGACGCAAGCTCTTCCATAGCTCGGAGAAGGAACGGATTGCCGCGCGTGTTCAAGAACTCGAGCGCACCGACCTAAGCGAGGAAACCGGAGCGGAATTGGAGGAGCTTGCTGAGCAGCAGGCCGAGATCGAGACCTTCCGGGACGAAATCGGCGTCGAGGGCACTGACATCGAGGCGGCCTGTCGCCTCGCACGCGGGATTCTGCCGCTCGAGGTGCGCAGGCGCGTGATGCTGTATTCGGACGGGAATGCCAACCGCGGCAAGGTCCTGCGGGAGGTTGCAGAGCTGGAGCGCGCAGGCTTCAGCGCGCACACCGCGATCCTGCCCAAGGGGGACGATCCCGAGGTGGTGGCCGTGGAGTTGCTGATGCCCGCGCAGGCCCAGGTGCGGGCCCCTTTCGCGGTGGAGGTCGCGGTTCACGCCAGCCAGGCGACGACCGGCACTCTGGAGATCTTCCGCAACAAGTTCCGGATCGGTACCAAGGAGGTCGAACTCAAGGAGGGCCGCAACCTTCTTCAGTTGGACCGGGTTACCTTGGATGAGGGTTTCCACGAGTTCGAAGCGGTCATTGCCGCCAAGGACGACACCAAGCTGGAGAACAACATCGCGCGCGGAATCGTCCGCGTGTCGGGCAAGCCCAAGGTGCTGTTGGTCGAGGGGGAAGAGCGTGAGGCGCGCTATCTGGCGGAGGCTCTCGACGGAGAGGGGATCGACGTTGAGATCCGCCCTGAGTCCGGCGTTCCTGCGGACCTCAACGACCTTCTCAACTACGAGGCGTTGATCCTGTCGGACATCCCCGCGGACAAGTTCGCGCCCGGCGCCATGGAGGCGGTTAAGACCTATGTCCGCGAGATGGGCGGCGGCCTGGTCATGTTGGGCGGCGAGCACAGCTTTGGACTCGGTGGCTACTACCGCACGCCGATCGAAGACGCCCTGCCGGTCAAGATGCCGATCAAGAAGAACGTGGAGAAGCCCAACCTGGCGCTTGTTCTCGTGATCGACAAGTCGGGCTCGATGGGCGGACACAAGATCGAGCTGGCCAAGGAGGCAGCCATCGCCTCGGCGGAGGTCCTCAAGGGCAATGACCGCTTCGGTGTTGTCGCCTTCGATGGCCGCGCGGAGTGGATCAGTCCGATCGGGGACTCCAATGACGCCGGCACGATCACCGGGAACATCGCACGGCTGGTGGCCGGCGGCGGCACGAACATCTATCCGGCGTTGTACGAGGCCTATCAGGGGCTCCTCGATGAGGACGCCAAGATCAAGCACATCATTCTGCTGTCGGACGGGCAGACGCAGGGGAGTGGCTACGACACCCTGGTTGGTCACATCGCTGCCGAATCGATCACGCTCTCCACGATTGGAATCGGCGAGGGCGCGGATCAGCAGCTGCTCGGGGACATGGCGTCTTGGGGCGGCGGCGAGGCGTACTTCACCAACGACTTTGCGAGCATCCCACAGATCTTCACGCGGGAAACCATGCGTGCCTCCAAGGCGATGCTTGTTGAGGAGCCCTTCGTGCCGACGCAGACCGCCGATCACGAAATCATGAAGGGCATCGTCGCCGACGACCTGCCCTTCCTGCTCGGCTACGTGGCAACGCAGGCCAAAGAACGCGCAACCGTCTCTCTTGCTTCGGACTACGCCGACCCTGTGCTCGCTTCATGGAACTATGGTCTGGGGCGCAGCGTAGCTTTCACATCTGACGCGAAGGCGCGCTGGGCCGGGGACTGGATCGGCTGGGAGGGCTATCCCAAGTTCTGGGGCCAACTCGTGCGCTCGGTCATGTCGACCGGTGCCCACCGGGAGCTTCGCCCGCGCACGCGTGTCGAGATCGACCAGGGCCGCGCGACAGTCACCATCGACGTGCGTGATCGGCTCGGCGCGTACCGCGACGACGTCACGCCCGAGGTTTCGATCCTCGGCGCGGAGGGGGCTGAGGACCCTCTGGCGATCGAGCATCTGGCGCCCGGTCTGTTCCGAACCTCGTTTCCGATCGAGGAATACGGTGAGTTTTATAGGCTCCTGACCGTTCTGCAGCAGGACGGGGTACCGGTTGACATTCAGACCCTTGGGGTCACGGAGTCCTATAGTCCGGAGTTCCGCACGCCCGTTCCTGATCTAGAGCTCATGCGGCTCGTGGCAGAGCGGACGGGCGGGGTTTTTCAGCCGGACCGATCGACCTTGTGGGCCTTCGACGGGGATCCTGCACGGACCCCGCGGGACACGTGGTGGTGGTGGTTGCTGGCTGCGGCTTGTCTCCTACCGCTGGACATTGCCCTGCGCCGGCTCGGGGCATAGTTCCTGCTGGCTTGACCTGGTCCCGGTTGACCGGTCGGTATGGCTCGGCGGATGGGGAGTGGGCAGCGGGAACCGTCTTGGAATTCCAATGTTCTAAGTGGTGGCAAACTTATTCAGGGTCGAATGCCATGAGCACGGACTCAATAGCAGCAAGCTTGAACCCTTTGTCATTTCTTTGGCCCTTGCAGTTGGAATTACTGGGAATGGTCGAAAATCTCCCCTGGTTGAACGTGGGGGAGGGAGCTAGAACACAAGCATGAAGATTTCTCGACAGCTCTCGCTGGTGGCCTCGATGGCCCTGTTCCTGACGAGCGCCCCGGCCCTGGCCTTGCCCCAGGAGTCTCGCGCGAAGCCTGCCCCGACCCAGCGCGCTAAGCGCGCCCAGGACGTTGCGCCGCGCCAGGCGGCTCAGCAGCAGGGGGAGCGTGCCCGTAAGGCGCGCCAGCAGCAGGCCGAGAAAAACGCCCAGCGCGCGAAGAACGCTCGCGGCGCCCAGCAGGGTGAGAAGAAGGCCCAGAACGCCCAGCGCGCGAAGAACGTCCGTGAAGCCCAGCAAGGTGACAAGAGCGCCCAGCGCGCCCAGAACGCCCGCGGTGCTCAGCAGACTGATAAGAACGCCCAGCGCGCCCAGAACGCCCGCGGTGCTCAGCAGACTGATAAGAACGCTCAGCGCGCCCAAAACGCTCGCGGTGCTCAGCAAGCCAACAAGAACGCCGAGCGGACGAAGAACGCCCGCGAAGCCCAGCAGGCTGAGAAGACCGCCGAGCGGACGAAGAACGCTCGCGAGGCTCAGCAAGCCAACAAGAACGCAGAGCGTGCCGCCAATGCCCGTAGTGGCCGGGAGGCACTCAACGCTTCCGCCGTGCGCCTGCTCGGCGTCGAGATCAAGAAGCATGAGGTCAACATGGCCAAGATCGAAGAGCTGACTTCGGTCTACACCCGTTCCGGTGACAAGAGCAAGCTGGCCCGCGTCGCGGCTCTGCGTGAAGCGGAGAACGTCCGCTACTCCAAGGTCATCACCCGCTTCAAGGCCGGCCTTGGAGACAAAGGCTTCGCCCGAGTCCGCACCCGTCTTGAGCGCTCGAAGCGCTAAACACCATGCACATCACACGCAATCTAATCTGTGTCTCCATCGCCATGTTCTTGGCTTCCTGCCCCGGCGACGAGCAAACGAAAGCCAATTCCAGCCTTGCGGTCGACGACGGCGCTCTGTCGGTGGACCCCGAGGTTGAGCAGGCGATGAACGAGGTTGCCGGCGAAATCGATAGTGCAGCCCAGGAGGCAGCCGCCAGCATCGACGAGTCCAACGCGGACGACATCCTTGAGCAGATGAGCAAGGAGATGGGTCAGGACAACTAGTCGGTTCCGCCCAACGCGCGCACCAGCGCATGCCGGCTCCCTGACAGGCTCCCGACGCCGGGATGCCTGCCAGGGAGCCGGCGTTCTGGTGCGAATCCTCATGGATAATCCGGGTGAGGGTTCGGGGCCTCGAGGGCCTTGCCCTCTTTGCTAGGGCCAAGCCGGCAGTTCGCCCGCTCGGGCTCCCGCGCGACCGCAACCCCCTTCGTGTCGGCGCGGAATGAGTCGGGCCCTGGGCCAGCCTTCATAGGGGGGGCGACCCAATCCTCAGCGGCGCGCTGGGCCGCTGCTCCACGGAGGCGCGCCGTGTCGCAATCGCCGCCAGGGGAGTCGGGCACTAGGGTCCATATCCTAGCTACGCCGGTTTCCGTAAGTCATTGCGCACCAACGCTTTGGCGCTGGTGCGCCCGGCAGGATTCGAACCTGCGACCTTTCGCTTCGGAGGCGAACGCTCTATCCAGCTGAGCTACGGGCGCGTCGGGGCGCATGCTAGACCATCCCGGCGCGGGGAGCCATCCCATGGAGGGACGAAGTTGGTCAATGAACGGGGTTTAGGCGGATTGGGGCGCCGGCCGGGCAAAACGGCGCCCCGAGAATCCAAGACCTGAGTTACTTTGGGGGCAATGGAGGGCTAGAAGAGGATCCCTGCTCCTCCAGCCCATCACCCAGGCTTCGCTACGAAACTCCCTATCACGATCGCCGAGCTCCAAGGTCTCGACCTGCGCGCAGCAGGTTGGGCCTCTTGTGGGGTTGTTGCTGCTTTCGCCCTGGCTTTCGGGTCCGGGCTGGAAAACGATCCGCTCCTCGCGAACGGAGCGACCCCCTACGATTCCGATCACGATGGGCTGCCCGATAGCCAAGAGCTACTGCTGGGCACCTCCCCCCACCTGGCCGACTCAGACTTCGATGGCTTCGGGGATGCGGAAGAGGTCGTGCTGGGATCCTCCCCCTTTGACATCTCCAGCGTCCCGGCCTTCGATTCCGAGGTCTCGACGAGCGTGACGGTGCGCGGCCAAAACGATGGCCTGCATGTGCTGTTTGTCCTCTATGCCGCCGACGGCAACCTGGACGACAAGACCTTGAGCCTCGCTCTCTATACACAGGATCGCTACGGGGTCATTCCCATCGAGCGCCTCCTGCCCTTCGCGGAGATCGCGGAGGTTGATGTCAGCGACGGCGGCAAGATCATGACTCTGGACGTGGCTCTGCCGACCTATTCGGTCCCCACGACCGGCAGCCTGACCTGGGTAGCCCGGGCCGGCACGGTCGCCGGGGGCCAAACCGCCGCAGCAAAAGCGGATCTCAGCTCCTCCGATGGCGTGATCCTCTGGCGCCGGGAAGGCCACCTGCTCCCGCCCTCCGTGAACTTTGCTGCGACCTTCGGTGGTGGCGGTGGATCGACTGCCTCAGGCAGCATTCACGAGCCGATTCCGCCTGGCGGTGGAGCGGTACCCGGTACCTGGGAGCCCGGTCAGGTCTGCATCCAGCAGTCTGCCACCGTCGGTTCCGACGGCCCTCTTCTGATCCAGGAGGTCGTCTCGGCGGAATGCCAAAGCGGCTGGAACTCCTACTGCGACGCAAACTGCGCCGGTTCCGTTGGCAGTCTGTTCACCACCGTCGACACGATGGCGCTGCTTGGTGGTTGACGCCAAAGCGGATGGCGATCCCAAAACCTGTTGCACAGCCTCCACAGCCCGCCCTCGGCGGGCTTCTCCATGGAATAGGAGTGACGGTGATCCCGCGATGGGCCCGTTTCCTTCCGGGATCCTGGACGCTTCTCCAGGGCCGATCCGGCTCTCGAATTGCCTCAAATTTGGCCCGATTCGCCACAGCGCGATCGGATTGCCCAGCGGGCAGCCCCAAAAACGCGGGTTTGGACCAGCATGAACGGAACTTCGTCCTGCCCCAGCCCGTCTCCTCTTAGCCGATGACGCCTCTCCACTCGAACGATCCCGATCGCAAGCTGATCGAGGCCTGCCAAGCGAGCCCCAAGAAGGGCCTCGAGGGGCCGTTCCGTGACCTTTACGAGCTGTATCGGGACCGTGTCTACAGCGTCTGCTATCGCATTACGGGCAATGCCACCGATGCGCTCGACGCGTCCCAGGAGACCTTCGGAATCCTCTTTCGCAAGGTCGAGGGCTTCCGTTTCGAGTCCCGTTTCTCCAGCTGGGTGTACCGCATTGCGGTGAACACCTCGATCGATCTGAAGCGCCGGGCCGGGGCGCGTTCCTCCGCCTCCCTCGAGGCCCTGCAGGCCAGCGCCGAGGGACGTGGTACGCGCTTTGACCTGCACGACGAAGTGACCGAGGCGCCGGCGGATGCGGCAGCCCGTCATGAACTCGAGGCCGAGGTCCAGCGCGCGATTCAGCGCCTGTCTCCCAAGATGCGCAGCATCACCGTGCTGCGGTACACCGAAGGGCTGTCCTACGACCAGATCGCGGAGGCCCTCCAGGTTTCCCTCGGGACCGTGAAGTCGCGTCTCTCCCGGGCCCACGCCGCGCTCGACCGGGAGCTAAACCCGGTCGTCGACAAGTACTTCCTGCGCTAGGACCAATCGCCTCCGCCCGCCTCCAATGCTCTGCTCCGATTTCCACAGCGCCTGGGTGCAAGCCCAACCCGCGTCTCCCCTCAAGGAGTCCGCGGGCAGCAGCGCTGTAGAGATCGCTGAGCACCTTGCCGGGTGCGAATCCTGTGCGGCACTCGCGCGCCGGCTCCGCATCGAGGCCGGACTCCTCTGCACGCTGGAGGTTTTTCCAGCCCCGCGGGAGCTCGATGAACGGGTTGCCCGCGAGATCGCTGCCCAGCTGGCTGAAGCCGAGCACGCAGAGCCTTCGCCCGGGGTCGCGCGGTTCCTCGAGCACCTCGGCCGCGTATCAGCGCCGGTCGGGCTCGACGACCGAGTTGCTTCCCTCCTTGCCCGAGAACACCAGCTGCCCGTCGAGCCGGGTCTGCAAGCCCCGGCCGTGCTCGACCGCCTCGTGGAAGAGCAGCTGGGCGACCTGCCGAAGGCTATCGCGTCCGGCATGCTCTCGAAGCTCGAGCGGCCGGTGACGCCAGCGGATCTCGAGGAGCGGGTGCACGCCGATCTCGTCGGTTCGGCCGATAGGGTCGCTTCCCCCAGCCGAGCCTCCAGGGGAAGAAGCTGGATACCTCTGGCGACGGCAGTCAGCGCGCTTGCGCTGTTCGGCTGGCTCTTCGTTGGCGGCGCGGATCGCTTGAGCGGAGCCCGAGTCGAACAGGACCAAAGCCGTTTCGCGTCGGCTGAGGTCAGCGGAGAAGGTGCAGCGACCCGTCGCTACCGCTTTGAGGTTGTGGAGCACGCCACTTGGGATGAGTTCCGCTCTGCCGCTCCCCCCTCCCTAGTGTCGGCCGCCCTCAGGGTCTCCGGCGATCGCATTGGTGGGGGCAAACGCTAGTCCGATGTCGCCCCTGGTTTCCATCGCTCAAGCATTGGTGCTTGTCTGCTTGGCGAGCTCCTGTGGCCAGCAGGTTCCGTCCTCTGACTCGGCCCAGGAAGCGGCCTCTCTCGCAGGCGCTGGGGCGACCGGTGCCGAGGTCGGCTCGACTTCTGCGAGCACCTCGCTCTTCGACGAGATTCGGGACGCACCCTTCACGGTGGCCTACCGAGGACTGCGCCGGGTGCGCTCCAGCTACCCCCACAGCGTCGGTTTCGACTACCGCGAGGACGTCGCCTCGGATGGTCAAGGAAGGTTCGCGATCGAGCCGCTCGAAATGCTGGGCGCCCACCCCGATGGCGAGTTCTTCCTCATGCTGCGCTCCAGCCAGCAGGTGTTTGACTACCGCTACCGCGACTTCCGCGTGCTGGACTCGGCGCTCTTCCAGAGCAGCTACACCTTCACCATCGCTTCGGCCGCGACCCAGGTCATCGGCCGGGACTGCATCCACCTCACCGTCCATCGCGCGGCGCCGTTCCTCGGCGGTCACTACGAGGTCGACGTCGACGCGGAGACGTTCCTCGTGCTGCAGTGGAAGGAGTTCGGGGTCGCTGGCAACCTGCTCGCCCACGTTGAGTTTGAGAGCCTCGACCTCACGCCCGATTTGGTGGGCCTGGACCTGATCTCTGGCTACCTCACCTCGACGGAGCTGGATATCCACACCAACCTGACGGCTGCGGCTGGCTTTGAAGTGCTGACACCTGCGCTGCCGCCGACGGGCTTCACGTTGGCCGAAGCCACCCTGCTGGAACAGGACAGCGGCGAGGTTTGGATCCGGCAGCTCTTCACCGACGGCCTTGAGCGCGCCTGGCTGGTTCACGGACCGCAGCATGCAGCTTCCGCCAGCGGGACGAGCGCGGCGGACGATCGGCTGCACGTGTACACGGCAGGTGCCTGGACCGTGGTGGCGGGCAGTCTGGATGGATACGAGGTCATGGCCACTGGGCGTGTGCGCAAGGCACAACTCATGGACATGATCGACTCGAGCTTCTAGCTCCCCTGCGTCGCCATGGGCTTGCCCTGGGGCGCGAATCCGCGCGTGGCCCTCGATTGGGAATGGGGGCAGGCTGTGTGCAGTCGAGGTCTATGACTTGCCCCCTCGGCTGACTGGGTTACGGATGTGAGACTATGAGAGGAAATCTCCCCCTCGCCAGGGGTGGGGTACATTGAAGTGTCACCGGAAGGCAAACCGGTCGGCACCTCACCTCGACAAGCACCGCACCATGTCCGACCAGCCCAAACGACCCTTCCGCGAGTCCGATCTCGACTCTCCCGAGTACCGTGAGCGCCTGATGCGCAAGCTCAACTGCCTCATTGCGGTACTTGAGGTGGCCAACGCCAAGGTGAAGAAGTCCCTGGCTGGACCTGATCCCGATGTGGATCGACTGGGACGCATCCAGACCAACCTCGTCAGCACCCTTGAGGTCTGCCGGAGGGCACGACGGGCCCTCGAGCGCCGTGAGACCCTCCCCGAGGGCCTTCCGGAGAACTTGGCCGCTGTCATGGACCAAGCCGCCCAGGAGCGTGGCAGGGCTCTCCCCAAGGGATCCGCGACCGAGCTCTCGTCCTACGCCGAACGCCTGCGCCTGGAGAAGCTAGGCCCCATCCAGAGCTCCGAGCTTGAGAACGTCGACTTCGACGACCTCGCCCTGCGCCTCCAAGGCTAGCCAACAGAACAACCCATTTCCCTGGGTGTGCGGATGCAGCCCCACCGGTTCGTCGATCAGCGAACCGATGGGGCTGCTCCTTTGAATTCGCGCTTCCGTTCGGGCTAGGTTCCCCAGGCTCTCAGATAGCGGAAGTCCAGGCCAACCGTGCGCTGCCCCAGCTTGGCCACGATCGGGGGGAGGCGCTTGTACTGATTTTGGCGGATGCGGCGCACGAGCTGCTGAACCAGTTCAGGATCGTGTCCGGCCGCGGCCATCTCCCCGGGCGAGAGCCGCCGATCTACCAGATCGAACAGTGCCGCGTCGGCTTCCGCGTAGGTGAAACCCAGGTCCGCTTCGTCCGACTGGCCTTCGAACAGATCGGCGGACGGTGGTTTCTCGATGACAGAGCTGGGCAACTCCAAATGCCGGGCGAGCGCGAACACCTGATGCTTGTAGAGGTCGCCGAGGGGGTTGAGAGCTGAAGCAGCGTCCCCGAACTGGGTGGAGTAACCCAGCAGGAGTTCGGTCTTGTTGCTCGTGCCGATCACCAGTGCTCGTTCGGCTGCGGAGTGGTCATAGAGCACCACCATGCGCGCGCGCGCCATGACGTTGCCCCGGCGCGTGCGGTCCTCGATCTCCTCTTGGGCGAGGTAGCCGTCGGCCATCGGCGTGATATCCACTCGGCTCGTGCGAACCCCGAGGGATTCTGCGACCTCCAGGGCGTCGGTTTCCGAATCTGGATTCGAGGTCCGGTAAGGCATGCGAACGCCGAGCACGTTTTGCGGCCCGAACGCACGCGCCGCCAGAGCGCAGGAAACAGCGGAGTCGATGCCGCCGGAGAGGCCGAGTACGGCCTTGTCGAACCCGAAGCGGCCGGCTTCATCGCGCAAGAAGCGCGTCAGCATCTCGGCGGCGAGATCGGTTTGGATATCGAGCGGATGCATCAGTCCTCTCCTTCGATCTCGAGACGCCGTTGGAGTTCGCGGAGGAAAAGGTGTGGGTTGGCGTCGCGGCGCAACGGCGTGCCGACCCGTGCTCGCTGCAGGGCGCCGTCGGTGACGGCTACGTCGAGGTGTCCTGGATCGAGGCCTTCCAGCCGTCCGGCCTCTGCGCCAAAAGGATCGACCGCTCGGGAAGCGCCCCCGAAGAGAACGCCGTCCTCCCAACCAACTCGGTTCGAGTACAGGATCCAGGTGCGTGTGTAGAGGGCGAGGCCCTCGTGCAGGTTGCGCCAAACCTGGTTGGATTCGAGTTCAGGACCATCGCTGCCCCGGGCCGATTCCGCCACGCCTCGCGCGGGGCTCGCCGAGCAGCAGACGATGGCGTCCACACCGTCCACGAAATACAGGTAGGCCCCGTCGAGGTGCCACATGTCTTCGCAGATCAAGAAGCCCAGCAGGCCGTGCTTTGAGGCGATCGGCCGAAAACGGTCACCCGCGGCCCAGTCCCTGCCCTCTTCGAACATTCCATAGGTGCACAGGTGCACCTTGCGGTGGACGCCCAGGAGCAAGCCGTCCTCGAAGAAACCGATGCTGTTGTAGAGCCGCCCGCTGGGGTCGCGCTCGATGAAGCCCACGGCGATCGAGACCTCTCCGGAGCGTTCCGCCAGCGAGCGCAGCTCGGGGGCATCGAGCCGCAGCGCGACGTCGGCCGTCTGGTCCTTCAGGAAGTAGCCCGTCAGCGATAGCTCGGGGAAGACGAGGACCTGGACCCCGGTCGCGACGGCCTCATCGATCGCTGCGTGGTGCAGCGCCAGGTTGCGTTCGAGGTCGCCCAGGGTTGGTTGGACCTGGGCCAGGCGGATTGTGCAGTCCATAGTTGGGGCGCCGAGTCTACCCCAGACGTTCCTGGGGTCGGAGGCGTACCTTGGTGGCATGCAGACGACCCAAGAGAAGGAGGGCGGGGAATCGGTGCTATGGGCACTCGCCGGCTGGAACAGCGCAGCGGGTTTGGTTGGGCTCGCGCTGGCCTGGGGGGGGCTCGCGCTCGCGCTCATCGGCAGTCCAGAGGAGCCCCGCATCCAGAGTGCGGCGGGCCTCACCGGGGGGGGCGCGATCTTGGCCCTGGTTTGCGGGTTGCTCCATCCACGGCGCGGCTGGACCTTCTTGCTGGTCCTGGGGGGCGGCGTGTTCCTAGGCCTGTTCGGCTGGCTATGAGGCGCGGGCCACTGCGCCCAGCACAGCGTCCACCAAATGGTCGGGCCGCGCACCCGCCGCGTCCGCTTCATAGCCGAGGATCAGGCGATGACGTAGGCATGGGCGAGCGACGGCTTCGATGTCTTCGTCGCTGACGTGCAGCCGTCCGGCACAAAGTGCCCGCGCCTTGGCGACGAGCAGGATCGCTTGCCCCGCGCGCGGGCTGGCTCCATAGCGCACGAAGGAGCGAACCGGCTCAGGGGCGAGCTCGCTCTGGGGGTGCGTCGCGTGCACGATGCCGGCGACCCGGTCGACCACATCGTCGGATGCCTGCAGCTCCCGCACGAGCGCGCGCAGCCGAAGGACGGCCTTGCGGTCCAGGGAGCGGGTGGATCCTTGATTCTGTAGGCCGGTGGTCGCCAGCAGGATCCGTGCGAGCTCCTCGCGTGGCGGCAGCTCGAGCTGGATCTTCACCAGGAATCGATCGAGCTGGGCCTCGGGCAGGGGATAGGTGCCCTCCATCTCGATCGGATTCTGGGTCGCGATCACCTGAAAGGGCTCTTCGAGCCGGTGGGTCTTGCCGTGGATGGTGACCTGGTGTTCCTGCATCGCTTCGAGCAGGGCGGACTGGGTGCGCGGTGTCGCGCGGTTGATCTCGTCCGCGAGCAGCACGTGGGTAAAGATCGGGCCAGGCTCGAACTCGAAGTGGTGAGCTCCGTCCTGGTCGGTCTCGAGGATGCGCGAACCCAGAATGTCAGCGGGCATCAGGTCGGGCGTGAACTGCACCCGCCGGAAGGTGAGATCCAGGCTGTTCGCGAGGCCTCGCACGAGCGTCGTCTTGCCCAGGCCTGGGGCACCCTCGAGTAGGGCGTGGCCGCCCGCCAGGGACGAAAGGAGCAGGAGCTCTGCCACTTCTTCCTGGCCCAGAAAGGACCTTGCGATGCCCTGGCGAAGCTCGCCCAGATGCTCCAGCAGCTGATTGATCTCGGCCTGTAGGGCTTGGCTTTCGGTCATAGGCACAGGTTGCGCACAACGGCGACGACATCCTCGAGCGACGTCAGGCGGAAGACGTCTGCGGGGGGTGTCAGCGTACCCTCACGGTCGATCCAGATGGCCTCGATCCCGGCGGCTTGGGCCCCGGTCACGTCATTGGTCAGGTGGTCGCCGACGTGCAGCGTGGCCGCTGGGCCGACGCCTACGCGCGACATGGCCCGCCGGAACAACTCCGGATTGGGTTTCTCCACCTGTTCGGAGGACGAGGTCACGATCGCATCGACTCCCTGGATCAGATCCAGCTTGCGCATGAGGTCGGGGAGCCGCGGGGTCCAGTTGGACACGATGACCACCCGCAGGCCGCTATTGGCCGCGACATCGAGGAGCTTCTTAGCTCCGGGGAAGACCTGGAAGTTGGTGGCGTCCGAGAAGGCAGCAAAGAGCTCCTCCTGGACCGCGCCCAAGCGCGCCGGATCCATCCCAAGATCGTCGACGAACACCTGACGTATGAAGTGTCGGAACCAGCTGTCCGTTGCGCGGAACGCGCCCTGGATCTCCAGCGGTAAGCTGAGCCACGCGCGCCCCATGGCCTCGACCATGATGTCCTCCTCCACGTCCATTCCCGCGTTGTGTGCGGCCAGGGCGTAGATGGCCGCTCGGGAGTGGCGTTCGATCGCGAGGGTGCCCGCGAAATCGAGGCTGAGCGCGCGGAGGGGCGGCAGGTTGGAGGACATGGTGGGATTCAGGCGCGAACTGTCTCTTCGGCACATCCCGCGCTGTAGCGTGACCGCTATGGCACGGCTACGGCGAGGTTTGGCGCGATTGGGGCTGGTTGGGCTTTCCTTCGGCTGCGCTGCTGGAGGGGGTGGGGACGTGGATCTGCGCTTACGCTTTGAGGCGGCGGAGCGCGCCCTGGAGCTTGGGGATTGGGACCAGGCGACGGAGCGCTACCACGCGCTCTGGCTCGAGGACGGCGGATCGGGCGACAGCGTAGCGGGTTGGGCACGCTCACTCCTAGGAGCTGGCAGGCCAGAGAGTGCCCTAGCAGTCCTCTTGCCCGCACGTGACAGCTTCGACAGCGCTGAGCTGGCCAGCCTTCGGGGCCAGGCGCTCGAGCAAATGGATCGCCCGGTCGGTGCTCGGGAGGCCTATGCCCAGGCCCTTGCATTCGATCCGGAACGCTTCGATGCGCTAGAGGGCCTTGGGCGGAGCCTGGCCAGCAGCGGGGATCTGGCCGGGGCCGCCCCGCTGCTCCTGCGGGCCGCACGCCTGCGCCCGCCGGCATCGGCGCGCCGCGCCGCCCAGGCCGCCGGGGCATCCGGCCTGGAGGAGATTGAGCTCGAGGCCCTTGCCGTGCTCGCCGGGGCGGGCGTAGCCAGCGCCAGCGAGCTGGTGCGTGCGGCTGAGCTGCTCGAGAAGAGCATGGGGTCTGACCCCGTGCGCGGGGCACAGGCGGAGGCCTGGCTGTCCCATGCGGTGGAGCTCGACCCCCAGGCGTCGCGAGCGTGGACAGCGCTGGGTCGGCTTCGAGCCGCACGCGGGGCAGCCGGGCTCGCAGCTACCGCCCACGAGCGCGCGATCGAAGCAGATCCCGCCGCGACCGAATCGCTGCTCGCCTTGGCGGCGCACTGCATGCAGTCTGGGCGGGAGGCCCGCGCGCGCTCCCTTATTGACCACGCGCTCGGCTTCGTCACCGATGCTGAGGCCAGGCGTCCTTTCGAACAGCTCCTGGAGCCCCCGGCCGAAGAGCCTTCGGAGAAGGAAGAAGCTTCCGAGAACGGATGGGGATCGGAAGAGCCAGGACCCCTGGATCAAGGGCCTGCAGACCCCGGCGGAGCGCGCTAGCCGTCGGCCAGGGTCTTCGCGACGACCTCGTCGAGCTTCTCGGTGAGCTCCTCGGAGAATTCGTCGCCGAAGTCCATGGCGATCACGTCGATCTCCTCGAACGTGTAGCGGCCGGTGGAGCGGCTGAAGGGCACGCCGTACTCCCACTTGTTGCCGTCGGAGGCGTGGATGGTGATCGCGATCTGGTCGTCGCCTTCGACTGGTTCGACCGTGAAAGATGTGGCTTCGTATTCGGACATGGTGGAGTCCCGCCGTGCGGGGCCGCATGGAAATACCCGACGCGGGCGCTGGGCGCGAGGGCCTGGCGGGGATTCCCCAATTTGGACCCTGCCGGCCATCCGCACAACTGGCCATTCATCGGCATTTGGAGCTTCCCAGGGCCGATTCTCCCCACGCAATGCGGCTTCCTGGACCCAGCGCTGGGCTCATTTCGGAACGGGTACGACCGCCATCCCGGTTCGCACCGTCCCCCCCCGCTGGACCCTGGCGAGGAACCCGCTGCGACCGACCATCAGGTCGGGGAAGCGCGGATCAACGGTCTTCAGGGTCGCGCAGGGCTCGCGGATGTCGTGGATCTCGAGCAAGACCTGGTCGCCGACCTGCAGCAGGTCGCCGGGCCTCAGCTCGGTGAAGTCGAGATCCTCCACGAGGAGATTCTCCCCGAACGAGCCGGGTGGCAGGGCCCCCACGCGCAGTCGCTCCACGGAGGCATAGTCGGCCGTGGAGAACAGACACACGGCCCGGTTTTCGCCGCCGTGAAGCTCGAAGCGGTGCCGGTCGCCCTCTAGCCCCAGCACCCCGACCTCAGCGCTCGGCACAGGCTGCTTGGGGATGCCCCCGGGTCCGAGGCAAACGGCGACGACCCGGCCGGGCGTCATCGTGAGCGCTTGAGGAACAGGTAGTAGAGCTGCCCTTCCGCCCGCGTGGCACCTGCCATGCGTTCGGCTCCCGGTCCTACGCCCAGGTAGATGTCGGCGCGGCCGGCGGTGCGGATCGCGCCGCCGGTGTCCTGGTCGAACATGAGCTGTTGGAACGGCATGTCGCCGCCGCTGGGCACAGGCAAAATCGTGTCGACGAAGACCGCGGCGCCGCGCGGGAACAGGCTCTTGTCGGTGGCCAGGGTGCGCTGGGAAGTGACCTCGAGGTTCAGGCTGCCGTGGGGGTTGCCGTCGAGGGGGGCGAAGAAGACGAAGCTGTCGTTGCGGCGCAGGTATTGGTCGACCCGGTCGGGGTTGCGCTCGGCCCAGCGGCGCAACTCGGCTAGGGACAGCTCGGCCGCGTCGACTTCGCCGTCGCGTACGAGCTCGCCGCCGAGGCTCGTGTAGGGCTGGCCGTTCTTGCCCGCGTAGCCCAGACGCAGCTCGCTACCGTCGGTGAGGCGCACGAAGGCGGACCCGTTGACGTGGGCGATGAAGGCGTCGAGGGGGTCGCGGAGCCAGACCAGCTCGAGGTTCTTGTTCTCGAGCAGGCCGCTGGCCTCGATGACGCCGCGGGTTGGGTAGGGCTCTAGGCCGCGTTCGGTACGCCGGCCGAGAATCGTGCCGTCGACGGCCTTCTCCAAATCCTGGGGCAGCGCGTAAAGCGGGTGGCGATACACGGCGGTGCGCTGGGGGCTGCCGTCGAGGATTGGCGTGCAGTAGCCGGTGAACAAGACGCCGTCGCCTCGGCCGTTCCAGCCGGCGCTCTTGTAGAGGTCGAACTCGGCCATCACCGAAGCGTTGAACGAGGACGCGCTCTCCGAGGTGTTGAGCAGGGTCTTCAGCCGTTCAAGGCTGGCCAGGGCCAGGTCGTGGGGGATGCTGGCGACTGGGAAGAATTGCTCGGCGTGCTCGGTGCGGGTCCAGCTGATCGAACGCTCGAGCGCGGGCAGAACATCCGCACGGTCGAGCCAGGCGCCGCCCAGGTGGGGCCTGACCTCCTCTGGACCCAGCGGCAGCAGTGCCGGCGAGCCGAAAGGCAGCGGTGTCTCGTAGTTCGGGCGGTCCGCGGGCAGCTGACAGGCAGCCGCGTTGGCGACAAGTAGAAGTGCGGTGAATCGCATGGCCGTGAATTGGCCCCCTCAGGCCATGCGGTCACCCTAGCGATCGCCCCTAGGCCGGTTCCACTCCCCAGGCCAGCCCTTGCCGGAAAGCGGCACGCGGGCGGGAATATAAGCAAGCCGCGGCCCGCAGGCGGTGGTCCTCTTTCCGCCTCCGTACGGCTTTCCTGCGCAGCTTCATGCCCCCGCTGGCTGCCCGCGCGATCGGCGCCTTGCCGTGGCCGCCCTGACGCGGCGATTCATGGGGAATCCGCCAGGACAGGGCTGTGCTCCCTGGGCTGTGTCCGTTTTTCTGTCCGGTCTCGCCGTCAGTAGCGGAGCTCGAGTGTGCTCGGTCCGGTGAGGACGAAGAGCCGGCTGTACTGGTCGTGCAGGAGAGTCGGCGGGCCCTCGGGGGCGTCGGGGTGCTGGGCGAAGGTCCCGCCCAGCTTTTGGACCAGCGCGGGGACCGTGTTGGAGTGGCCGGCAACCACCGCGACCGAACCCTCCGGCAGGGCATCCAGAGCCCTGATCTGGGCTTCGGCATCCCGCGCGGAGATCACCTGCACCTTGAGCTCGGCTGCCTCGGCCAGGGGTGCAAGCGTGGCTTGGGTGCGCTTGTACTCGCTGCTGAACAGGTGCGTGACGCCTGCGTGGCCGAACAAACTCGCTAGGTCGGCGGCGCGCTGCGCGCCGGCCTCGGAGAGCTCAGGGTCGCGGTCCGTGCGCGTGTCGCCGCCGGTCTCCGCGTGGCGAACCAAGACCAGGGTGCGTCTCTTGGGCGCGCCGCGCTCGGTGTCCTGTCCGGCGGCCAGAAGCGCGGCAGGGGCGAGGGATGCGAGCGTGCGCCGATTGAGTTGCATGGCAGTGGGGTTAGAGACGCGGGGTCAGAGGGTCTTGAGGTACTCGAGCAGCGCACGCTTCTCGTCACCGGTTAGGACATCCGGAAAGGTATGACCCGCATTCGACTTGGAGGCGCGGCGCGTGTCGTACCAGGTGCGCTCCACGTCGCCCCGTTGACGTTCGGGGAGGGAAGGGGCTTCCTCGATGGCGAGGCCGACGCGCATGGGATCGTATCCGGGCAGGCGCCGCCACACGGTCGGCCGGTCCTCTGGCCACAGCAGGTGCTCCAGGGTGGGCACGCTGCCGTTGTGGAGATAGGGGGCCGAGGCCCACAGTCCGTCGAGGGGCGGGGCGATGTAGCCGTTGGGCTCGAGGATGACATCGAGCTCGCCCTCGCGCCCCAGCCAAGAATCCCGCATCCACTGGCGGAAGCCCTTGGAGACGCCCCGTTGGCGGATCGGGTCCGTGCCGAGCTCGTCGAGCGGAATTCGCCGCTCGGGGTAGGTCGGCTGGGCGCCGTAGGTACCGTGGCAGTCCGCGCAGATCTCCTCGAAGGCAAGCTTGCCCCGGGCCGCCAGGTCGTGGTCGACGGGGTGGGGATAGGGCGGCGCCTTGACCGATTCCATCCAATCCAAGATCTGCTCGAAGTCCTTCTCCCAGCCACGGATCTGTTCGCCGGTGTTTTCGACGGCGAGCACGAATTGCATCACGACCCGGCTGTCCTTCTCGATGTAGCCGTCCGCGTAAAGGCGGCTCTTCTTGGCCAGGTGCCAGAGGGCTGGCGCGTCCAGGTCGCCCGAGACCACATGGGGAAGGCGTGCTGGACCGTCGAAGGAGAGATCGGGTTGGCGCATGCCGGCGAGCAGTGCCGAAAACACCTGAGCATTGGTGGTCCCGTTGGTTCCGCCCAGGGAGACGAAACCGAACTGGCTCTCGAGCCAAGCATCCCGGCGATCTTCCCCGCGTCGCAGCCAAAGGTAGTCGTCGGCAAGTGTGCGGAAGGCGAAGCTCGTGTTGCCAAGGCCCGGGACGGTCTGGCCGTCGAGCGAGCCCTGGTGGCAGGCGAGGCAGTTCAGCACCCAGCGGCCGTCGCCCGGGTCAGCAAACGCGGCGGGGACGTCGCTGGTCCGGCGCGGATCCAGGGGCAGGCCGTAGCGTTCGAGGGCCATCGCGCGCCGCTCGGACGGCGTGGCGGCCTCCGCCTGTGCGCGCAGGTCGGCGGGCCAAACGGTCCACAGCCTGTCGAATTCCCCGGGGGTCAGGCTGAAGGCCTGGTACGCCTTGCTGTAGAGGTTGCGTAGGCCGGGGTGCAGGTCTTCGGCCGCTGCGACAGCCGGCGGGGCGGAATCGTCCTGCTGGGGGCGAGTTGCGGGAAGGGCGCTGGAAGTGGTCGCTAGGGCGAGGATTGCCCAGCGATACAGGGAGGATGCAGCCATGGTCAGATCCGCAGAGCTTGGCGGTAGACTGCCATGGTCTCTTGGGCGCAACGCTTCCAGGTGAAACCCGCGGCGTACTTGCGCGCGGCTTCCACCTGTTCCGTGGGAGTGTTGAGGACCTTGTCGATGCCCGCGATGATCGAGTCCACGTCCTTGGGGTCGACGAGGGTCGCGTGCCCTCCAGCGATCCCGGGGACCGCGCCCGCGTCGCCGCCGAGGGCGGGAGTGCCGCTGGCGAAGGCCTCGAGGATGGGGAGGCCAAAGCCCTCATAGAGGCTGGGGAAGAGCAGCGCTGCAGCGCCGGAGTACAGCAGGCGCAGGTCTTCATCCGGCGTCCAGCCCAGCACGCGCACACTGTCCCGCGAGGGACAGGCCTCGATGGCAGCACTCAACTCATCCGCCCCGTCGGAGCGGGCGCCAGCGATCACCAGGGTGTGGTCACGGCTGGCTTGGCTTGCGGCGAACGCCTGGAGAAGCCGCAGCAGGTTCTTGCGCGGCGTGAGATCCCCGACGTAGAGCAGGTAGGGGCCCTCGAGACCGAGTCGCTGCTGAACGTCCGCATGCTCCTCCTGCGAGCGGGGTTGGAAGCTGGCGTCGACGGCTAGGGGCACAACGTGCACCCGATCGGCGGGGTAGTCGAAGAAGCGCAGGAAGTCGGCCGCCGTACATTCGGAGTTCGCGATGATTTGGTCGCAGTTCTTGGCCATCGCTGAGTAGCGGACCGCGTTGCGTTTGCAGGCCTTTTCCGGGAGCAGGTTCCCGGGCAGCAGGCCGAACAGGTCGTGGACCGTGGCGACCCGGGCGGCGCCGGGCACCCGGGGCACGCGCATCTCTAGGCCGTGGATCAGCTTGGGGGCGTCGCGCAGGATGGGGGACATACCTGCGTACCAGCGCCAGTGGAGGCCGTCGATCGGGTCGAACTGCCAGCCCTTCTTCCAGCGCCGGGACAGGCTGGCGAAAGCGGTGTAGCGGATTCCCTGCTCCCTGCCTTCCGCCACGAGGGCGGCCATCAGATTGTGGGCATAGCGGGCGATGCCCGTCTTGACCGGGCGGCACGCGGCCGTGGCCTCGAGCCCTAGATGCACGGTTGACCCTCCACCGCGGCCGATTATTCCGTCCGGCGGTTGGCTACGATAGGCGCGTGACCACCAAATCTCAGTCTGTTGGCCTACGTGGCCACTGGAACCTCAATCCGAAGGTTCGCTTTCTGAATCATGGCTCCTTTGGGGCTTGCCCCGCCGAGGTGCAGGCGGTGCAGGATCAGTGGCGCACGCGGATGGAGCGGGAGCCGGTGCGCTTCCTTGGGCGTGAAATCCACGGTCATCTGGACGAGGCGCGCCAGCGGCTCAGCGAATTCGTGGGGGCCGACCCGCGTGGCCTGGTCTTCGTTCCCAATGCGACCACCGGCGTGAACGCCGTCCTGCGCTCCCTCGACTGGAAGAAGGGGCAGGAGCTGCTGGTGACCAGCCACGGCTACAACGCCTGCAGGAATGTGGCGGAATTCGTGACCGAGCGGGGCGGGGGCCGGGTCGTGGTCGCGGATGTGCCCTTCCCGATCCAAAGCAGCTCCCAGGTCACCGAGGCAGTCCTGGCGGCGGTGACCGAAAAGACACGCCTGGTTTTGATCGACCACATCACCTCGCCGACCGCGCTGGTCTATCCCGTGGCCGAGCTGGTGGAGGCGCTGCACGCCCGTGAAATCACGGTCATGATCGACGGCGCCCACGCGCCGGGCATGCTGGACCTCGACCTGGAAGCCCTGGGGGCCGACTACTACACAGGGAACTGTCACAAGTGGCTGTGTGCGCCCAAGGGGGCGGCCTTCCTCTGGGCGCGGGAGGACCGGCGGGATGGTCTGCGGCCCACCACGATATCCCACGGGGCCAACACGCCGCGGGAGGGCTATTCGCGGATGCAGGACGAATTCGACTGGGGTGGGACCGACGATCCGACCGCGTTCCTCTCGGTGCCAGCCGCAATCGACTTCCTGGATAGTTTGCTGCCGGGGGGCTGGGATGCGGTCCGGCGGCACAATCACGAGCTCTGTGTTGCGGGGCGTGACCTCGTGCTCGAGGCCCTGGGCCAGGAGGCTCCCGCGCCGGCTTCCATGCTGGGCTCGATCGCCAGCATTCCCCTGCCGCCGGGCGACCCAAGCCTGAAGCTGGGGGCATTCGACGTCGATCCCGACCAAACGCGACTCTTCGAGGATCAGCACATCGAGGTTCCGATCTTCCCCTGGCCGGCGGCTCCCCAGCGGTTGCTCCGCGTCTCGGCCCAGCTCTACAACGACATCGAGGACATGCGCGCACTGGCCAGCGCGCTGGGCTCAGCTCCGTAGCTTTGCGCCCCGCGGACCGCATGCAGGCCTATCCGGATCGGGAGCTGGCCGCCGATCAGGAGCTGCACGCAGCAACCTGGAACCTAGGCAAGCGCGTCAAGGGGCCGGTTCTCTCGCAGCTGGAAGGTCTGTGCACATCCGAGCACGCGAGCCTGGTCGCGCTACAGGAATGCCGCATGAGCTTGCCGGTGCCGGGCAAGTACGGGGGGCACTTCGGCCTGAGCTTTCGCCTAGGCCCCATGGGCGATGGGCATGGCGTGGGGACTCTGTGCACCGCCGAGCCGGTCGAGGCCGGCGTGCTGCGGGCGCGGCACCGCGAGCTGGGCATCGCGACTCCCAAGGTGGCGCTTGCCACGGTGTACCCGGTCTCTGACGGCAGGCAGCTGCTCTGCCTCAACGTGCACGCTCTCAATTTCGACCGCGCGGGGCGGCGCTTTGCTCAGCAGATCGAAGACCTCGGCCAGCGGCTTCAGAGTCACGACGGCCCGGCCCTGTTCTGCGGGGACTTCAACACCTGGCGCCCCGAGCGGCTGGAGGCGCTGCATCGGGTCGCCCGGAAGCTGGACCTCGACGAAGTTCTCGCGGGGACCGGCGATGGGCGGACCGGGGGGGCGACCCCGCTGGGCAACAAGCTTCTCGGGATCGACCCCAGCCTGGAGCTCGATCGCATGTTCTTCCGCGGGGTCACGCTCCTCGACTGCCGCTGGCTCGTCGACTGCACGGCCTCAGACCACATCCCTCTGTACGCACGATTCGTGTTCTAGCCCCATGTCAGCCCAACAAGCGACCCTCCTCCCGGGACCGATCATCGCCCACCGCGGCGCGAGCGGTCGGCTTCCCGAACACACCCTCGAGGCCTACGCCTACGCCCACGGCGTTGGAGCCCACTGGCTGGAGCCGGACGTGGTCAGCACCCGCGACGGTGTCTTGCTATGCCTGCACGACACCGTTCTCGAGCGTGTGACCAATGTCGCCAAGGTCTACCCGGATCGCCGGCGAGGCGACGGCCACTGGTATGCGATCGATTTCGACCTGGATGAGCTGAAGCGGCTGGCCGCGATGGGGCCGCGGGGCGACGGCTCTGGCTTCCAGCTTTGCACCCTGGACGAGCTCCTGGCGCTCGTCGTCCGGCTCGACGCGGCCACTGGCCGCAGAACAGGGATCTGCCCCGAGCTGAAAAAGCCCGCCTTTCATCGCCTGGAGGGGCGCCCGCTGGAAAAGGCCTTCCTGGCGGCCATGGACGGCTTCGGTCATTCAGGACCCGATGCGCGGGTGCTGGTGCAATGCTTTGAATTCGACTGCTTGGAGGCACTGCGCGCGGAACACGGCTGTCGGTTGCCGTTGCTCTACCTGACCGAAGGGGAGGCGCTCAAGGTTGCTGAGCTGACGGCCCTCGGGGCCAAGGTCCAGGCGATCGGTCCCCACCGCAGCGCCATCGAGGGCACCGATGGCGAGCCCGCCGGCGGCGCGGCGTGGGTCGCGTCCTGCCACGCGGCGGGCCTGGCCGTTGTGCCTTACACCTTTGACGAGGAGCCGGAGGCGATGGGCCGCTTCCTTGCCGACTACCGAGTCGATGCGCTCTTCACAAATTTCCCCGAGTGTGGGGTACAGACACAAAAACAGCTCGACCGGTAGGCTGGGAACCAGCGCCGATCGAGCCGTGAATGTTCGTCTGTCCTAGCCGGGGAGGGTCAAGGACAGGCGAAAGCAAGATCAGTCAGCGGCGTAGTAGGCGGCGCCGCTGCCGTCGTCGGCGCGGAAGACCACCCGGCCGTCGATGACTGCAACGGGGATCGCGGTGTCGCTGGCGCCGTCGTTGACGTCGGCTGCGCGCACGGTTTCGCCCGTTCCGAGGTCGTAGATGTAGAGCTCGGTATCGCCGCCGTTGATGGCTGAGAACGCCAGGCGTGTCGTGCCGATCGGGGTCAGGTTCGAGGGGGAGTCAGAGTTGGCTTCGCCGTTGATGTCGGTCACCTGGGTGATCTCACCGGTCGACGAGTTGAGGACCCAAAGCTTGCTGGAGCCCATGCTGTTGTCGGCGGCAAGGAACAGCAGACCGCCGATGGGAGTCATGCCGAAGACGTTGTCGTCGTTGCCGGCGCCGGCGGTGTCGCTGACCTGTTCGATGGTCTGCGGGGTGCTGGCAGGGTTGTGGCGGTAGAGCTTGTTGCTCGACGTTCCGTCGTCGCCAACAAAGTAGAACTGACCCTGGAAGGCCATTCGGGGGCTGATGTTGTCGTCAGCCGTGTCGTCACCGGCCAGATCGCTGATCTGCTGGAGGACGCCTGCGGTCGCGTCCCAGACGAACAGTTTCTCGCCGCCCATGGCGTTTTCGGCCGTGGCGTACAGCGCGCCGCCGTCGACGACTACGTTGTCGACCTCGGTGAGGTTCGCGTCGGACCGCAGTTCCTGCGTATCGGTTTCGGGATCGAGGCTGTAGAGGCGACGTTCCAAGGCGGTGTCGAAGGCGGTGAAGTAGAGGTCACCAGCGAAGACTACGAGGTCACTCGGCTCGTCGCTGTTGCTACCTTCCGAGGTGCTCGAAACGATTTCGAGGGTCGCAGGATTGGTGCCGTCGCCGTAGGTGTAGCGATAGATGCTCTCTTCGCCCAAGTTGTCCCGGCCAACGAAGTACAGCATGCCGTCGAGGTCGACGAAGTTGCTGGTGAGGTCGCTATTGACGCCGGCCAGATCAGCGATTTGGACCAGGGTGTCGGTGGCCGGATCGTAGGAGTAGGTCTTGGTCGCGCCATTCACCGGCTCGTCCATGTCGACGATCAGCCGGCCGCCCACGACGCCGCGGATGAGTGCGGCGCCGTCCATGCTGTCGTCCAGGTCAAAGGCCTCAGTGAGGATCGGACCGCCGCCGAGTGCGCCATCGAGGTCATAGCGGAAGACCTCGGTGTCGCTGCTGACGTCGTCGGTGACCGTGAAGTAGAAGTCATCGCCAATCTGGTTCCAGGCGAAGCTCACGAAGGCCTCGTTGGTGGTCAGGGGCTCGACCGAGCGCAGGTCGGTGGTGAGGCTGCCCGAATCGAAGGGGCCGATCGCGGTCGTGCCGTCGTCGAAGGAGACGTCCAGGGTCAGATCGCCGTCTTCAATAGCAACCGTCGAGGTGTCGACGGTGAAGGAAGGCAGGGCGGGGGTCAGGCCATCGTCGTCGTACGGCGCCTGGGCGGCGAAATCCCAGGTGTCGGCGGCGTCCAGCTCGCCGTCGTTGATGGTGACGGTCGCGATGAAGTCAGCCGTTGCGTCGTTGGCGACGGGTGCGACGGTGGCGGACACGTTGGAGGCGTCGCTTGCGGTGAGCACCGCAGAAACCGTGGCGACAGGCGCCTCGTTTTCCATCAGCGTGGCGACGGTGGCAGCCGGCGCAGTGCCCGTGACGGTGACGCCCATGCCCTCGGAGGTGACCGGCGTTCCGACGATGATCTCGACGAGCGTCAGGGAACGATCGGCGGACAGGCCGACGATGGGGTTGCGTACGCCGATCGTGATCGACTCGGCGTCATTGTTCGTGCCGTCGGTGGCGGTGACCGTGTAGGCCTGAGCGGCGGCCACGTCGGTGGGAGTGCCACCGATCGCGCCGGTGGTGCTGTCGAAGGTCATCCCTCCGGGCAGTGCCGGGCTGATGCTGTAGCCCGTGATGGTGCTGGCGGGGCTCACGGGGGTCAGCGGGGTGACTTCGAAGCGTGCGGGCACCGAGACGCTGCCGCTGGAGTAACCGTCGTAGAGGTTCACCGCGGGCGGGCCATCGTCGTCACTGCTGCAGGCTGCGACAGGCAGAGCCAGAGCAAGGACGTACCAAGAGGTTCGAGAACGAGACATGGAGGCTTAGAAAGGGGTTTGGATACGGACTCGATCAGAAGGCGAGCCACAGGACAGACCCGTGGTCTGCCAACCCGCCATTATTTGATGGTGATGCGCGGAGGCCACCCCTCTTCTGCCGACTCCTCGCCGGGGATGTGTCCAGGCCCATTCCCGGGAGGATTGACGCGTAGAACACCCCTAGGAATGCGCAATGTTGGCGGGTCCCAGGTTCGCCCGGGTGCACTTCTTCCTTGGGCGCGGACCTGGGCCGGACGAAGATAGGAACATGGCTTCGATGGCAAGCAGGTGGACAACGACATGGCGCGCCAGTCTGGCGTTGCTGGTGTGCGTGGCGTTCCTGCTTCGACCTGTCCAGGCGGCGCTGCATGGGCTGTCCCATAGCCACACCGGTGGGGAGGTCTCGATCATCATGCTCCCCGGTGGCGGGCATGTGCACGCTGGCGGCCACGGGCACCACGGACACGCCGGTGGTCACGGGCACCACGGCGGGCATGGGGTTCAAGATGGCCAAGTGGACCTTGGGATCCCTGGCCACAGCCACCCGGCCTACGACCGGGGCGAGCCGTCCCTGGGGCCGGCTTCCGTTGTCCACTGCGTCACTCCGGGTCCGCTGGCCCAGGCGAATCGGCCGCGGATCGGGCCGGCCGGGGAGATCGGCCGGCTGGACGACGCGATCGCTCGCGCAGGGCCACCGCCAGCTCCGGAGCGCGGGCTGTCGGACTGTCGAGCACCCCCTGCGGGACGAAGCTGAGCATGTTCGGGAGGCTAAGGCCTGCCCGTATTGGGCGCATGCTTGCGCCCCGCTTCGTTGCCATCCGAGCAGGAGATGATCGATGGCCCCCGAATTCGAGCATAGCTGGCGCAGTTGGCGCCTCCCCACAGCGGCTGCGGCAGCGCTGACTTGCCTGGTGCTCCCAGGCTGCCGGACCTACACACCCGTCCCGCTTGCGCTCGACGAGGCGCTGGAGGCCTTTCACGCGCGGGCGAGCACCTGGGCGGGCGTCGAAGAGTGGCTGGAGGCTCCGGCGGGCTCCAAGCCTCTGCAGTTCGAGCCTGAAGACGGCCTAGCCCTTGAGGAGGGCCTGCTCGTGGCGCTGGCCTTTCATGCGCGCAACCGCCTGGCGCGGCTGGACTGGCAGCGAGCGTCGGCCGGCTCGGATTGGGCCGGTCGGTTCTACGATCCTGTTCTGGATGCCGAGCTGCTGCGCGTGACCGAGAACGCGCCCGAACGCTGGGCGTGGGCTCTTGGGCTGGGTTTGCGCATTCCTGTGGGAGGCAGGCGCAGTGCGGAGAAGGCCGTGGCGCGGGCGCGCTTGACTGAGGCCCGCTCGGAGCTCCTCGTCACGGCCTGGTCCGTTGAGCGCGACGTTCGCAGCGCCTGGTTGGACTGGTCCCTGGCACTCGCCCAGAAGTCGGTCACCGAGGCCTTCATCGACCAGCTCGAACCGCTGCAGGAGCGGGCGGAGAAACTCGCACAGGGGGGCGAGCTCAACCCGGCCACCGCCGCTCTCTTCCGATTGGAGCGCAGCCGCCAGCTCGGCTTGCTCGCGGGGCTCGCAGGCCGCACTCGCGCGGCCGAGCTGCGCGTCAAGGCATCGATAGGCCTAGCGCCCGACGCACCCGTCGAGCTGCGTCCGGAACTTCCGCGCAGCGCGCTTGCGATCGCGCGATCCCCTGGCTACCCCCTCAGCCATCCCCAGGTGCAGGCCCTTTCGGCTTCCTACCAAGTAGCGGAAGAGAACTTGCGCCTGGCGATTGCCAAGCAGTGGTCCGACCTGACGCTTGGGCCCCGTGTGGAGGACGACGCGGGTCAGATGCGCATCGGACTCCTTGGGGCAGTGCCGCTGCCCCTTTGGAACGGCAACGGACCGGCGATCGTTGCCGCTTGGTCGGACCGCAACGAGGCGCGGCTGCGCGCGACGGTCGCGGCGGAGAAGCTCGTCGGTCAGTGGGCGACATGGCAGGCGGAGCTCGAGGCTGCGGAGGCCCAGCGGGCTGCGCTCGAAGACATGCTGGCTCCCCTGATGAGCGAGCAGTTAGCGCAGGCACGCGAAATGCTGCGGCTTGGGCAGGGCTCTACGCTGGTGATCCTCGAATCCATGGTGCGCTCGAATCAACTGGACCTCGAACGACTGAAAGTGCGCGCTGCTATCGGAAAGGCGGCCAACGAAATGGCGACCTTGGCCGGTCGTCGCCAGGCCGGGAACCCGGCCGAGGAGAAGCTATGAACCGCATTGGTGCAATCGTTGGCCTCGCGTCGCTGGTCGGCTGCGGGAACGGTGGTTGGAATGGGGCGGACACACCCGCGCCGCCCCCTGTCATCCACAGCTCGATCGACGAATCCCACGCGGAGGCGCAAGTCGTGATCGAGGTTCCTGCACGCGTGCGCAGGAATCTGGGCGTGAACTTCGCGGTAGTCCAGATGCGTTCGGTGACGGACGTCCAGCGCCTGCCCGGCGTGTTCGAGCTCGAGCCGCGGGCGCGCAGGGAGTACCGGAACTTGCTCCCGGGCACGGTGGAGCTCTTGGTCGACCAGTACCAGGAAGTCGAGGCCGGACAGCTGCTCTTTCGCTACTGTTCCCCAAACTGGCCGGAGCTGTTGCACGAGATCATCGAGGGGGAGCAGCTGATCGATTCGGCGAAGGCTGAGATCGAAGTGGCGGCTGCGGCGGTGAGCGAACGGGATACCAGGCAGGAGCTACTCGAACAGCGGGTGATCGAACTGGCGGGTTCCGACATGCGGAGCGCGGACCTGGAGCTCAAGCTTGCCGAACTCAAGGCCGCTGCACCGCGCCTGGAAGCGGAGCTCGCGAAGTCCAAGACCGGTCTGGCCAACGCCCGCCGCACCCATGCCCATGCGCTCCATCGGGCGGCCAGTGCTTCGGGGCACGACGAGGACGAGCTCAACGCTGTGATTACGGTCGATGGTGCCCAGATGCACGCCTATGAGCAGATTGAGTGGATCGAGGTGGCGGCACGTGCGCCCGGAGTCGTGGAGCAGCTCGCTGTCACCGACGGCGCGTTCGTGGACTCGCCCGGCCTGGTGTTGGCGACGATCGATCCCGAGCAGGTGCGCTTACGAGCCACCGCACTGCAGGGGGATTTCGGACGGCTAGGCTTGCCGGCGGATCACGGCGCGGCAATTCTCTCGCCGGGCGCGGATGATGGGAGAGCCCGGGTCGAGGCTGCTGTGGCCGTGGGGCTCGAGGCCAATCCAGCCCGCCGAAGCATCGATCTCATCGCTTCCCCAGCGGAGTTCGCGGCTTGGATGAGGCCCGGCGTCGCGAGCTTTCTAGAGATTCAGACTGAGGCGTCCGCTGCACCGGAGCTAGCGGTGCCGAGTGCTTCGGTCGTGGTCGACGGTCTCGAGCGCGTGGTCTTCTTGCGCAGCCGCGAGCATCCGAACGAGGTGATTCGAACGCCCGTCGAATTGGGTCCCAGCGACGGTCGATGGACGGTGCTGACTTCGGGCGTGGTGCGGGGTGACGAGGTCGTACTGGGTGGGGCCTACGAGCTCCGGCTTGCTTCCCAGCAAGGCGGATTGGTTCAGCCCGGCGGGCACATGCACGCCGACGGCACCTTCCACAGCGAGTGAGATCCGCCCCATGCTCAAGAACCTGATCGGCAAGTCGATCGAGCACGCTGTCCTCGTTGTCGTGCTCGCTGTCGTGCTGCTAGCGGCCGCTGCAATCACCCTGCCTCGCCTGGCGGTGGACGTGTTTCCGGAGCTGAACGCACCGACGGTCGTTGTGCTGACGGAGGCGCCGGGTCTTGCGGCAGAGGAGGTTGAGCAATACGTGACCCTGCCCATCGAGTCGGCGGCTTCGGGGATCCCCGGCGTGCGCCGAGTGCGCACCACGAGCACCGTGGGCCTCTCGATCGCCTACATCGAGTTCGATTGGGATCAGGACATCTACCGCGCCCGTCAGCTCGTCGGCGAACGACTGGACGCGGCCCGCGAGGAGCTCCCGCCGGATGCCCACGCGGAGATGACCCCGATTACGTCGGTGACAGGCGAGATCATGCTGCTGGCCGTTTCGTCCCCCGCTGGGGCGCAGGGGCCCCAGGATCTGCGCAGCTACGCCGAGTTCGACCTGCGCCGGCAGCTCCTGGCGGTGCCGGGGGTGGCGCAAGTCTCGGTCATCGGCGGCGAGCTGCTCGAGTACCAGGTTGTGGTCGATCCCGACAAGCTGCGCCTCTACGGGATCGGCTTCAGCGATGTTGCCGAAGCAGCCGGGGCATCCCACTCACGCCTGAGCGCAGGCTACCTGGCCGACGTTCAAAACCTGGAGCTGCCCGTGCGCCAGAGCGGCGGGGTTCGCAATCCGGACGACATCGCGAGCACCTTGGTGCGCATGGTCGACGGCACTCCCGTCACGATCGGCCAGGTGGCAGAGGTCGGCCTGGGGGCGGCCCCTAAGCGGGGCACGGGGGCGGAAGGCGGCAATCCCGCAGTGGTCTTGACGGTGCAGAAGGCCCCGGGGACGAACACCCTCGAGCTGACCCAAGCCGTGGACGACCTGTTGGATAGTCTGCAGTCCACGACTCCGGAGGGCCTGGAGATCAATCGGCAGGTCTTCCGTCAGGCCGATTTCATTCAGCTCGCGGTCAGCAACGTAGTCAAGGCGCTGCGTGATGCGGCCCTGATCGTCTCGGTGATCTTGCTGCTTTTTCTGCTGAACCTGCGCACGACGTTGGTCACGCTGACGGCGCTACCGTTGTCCCTGGCGGCCGGGCTATTGGCGCTCAAGGGCCTGGGCGAGACGATCAACGTCATGACCCTGGGCGGGCTCGCGATTGCGGTTGGCAGCCTAGTCGACGATGCGATCATCGACGTCGAGAATGTGTTTCGCCGGCTGCGCGAGAACGCGGCGAAGCCCGCAGGGAATCGGCTTCAAACACAGGACGTGATCTTCCAGGCCAGCAACGAGATCCGTCCCGCGATGGTCTTCGCGACGCTGATCATCGTGCTCGTCTTCGTTCCAGTGCTGTTCCTCGACGGGATCGAAGGACGCTTTTTCCGGCCCCTGGCGATCGCGTTCGTTTGTTCGCTCGGCGCTTCGCTCATCGTCGCCTTGACGGTGACGCCGGCCCTGTGCCGGCTGCTGCTGTCGCGGGTGGGTGACGCCGGCCACGGCAAGGGGTGGCTGGTACGCCTACTTGAGCGCGCGTACGCCCCGCTGTTGGCCGGTGCAATTCGTTGGCGGATTTTGGTTCTCGGGGCCGCTGCCCTGGCGACGGCGGCGAGCCTGGTGCTGGCCTCTACGTTCGGTGCTTCGTTCCTGCCCGAATTCAATGAGGGCACGTTCACGGTCGGTGTCTTTGCGCCGCCGGGCACGTCCCTAGCAGCGAGCGACCGTTTGGCGTCCGGGATCGAGCGTCAGGTGCTGGCGGTCGATGGAGTGCGAAGCGTGACGCGCCGTACGGGCAGAGCTGAGCGCGACGAGCACGCCGAGCCGGTGAGCAACTCGGAGATCGAGGTGACCCTGCTGCCGGGGTTTTCGAAGCGCAGCGTACGCGCGAAGGTGGACGCGATCTTGGAGAGCGTGCCCGGGATTACGACCAATGTCGGTCAGCCGATCGAACACCGTCTGAGCCACATCCTCTCAGGTACGCCCGCAGCGATTGCGATCAGCGTCTATGGCGACGATCTGCTGAAGTTGCGCTCGGTGGCCCAGGAGATCGAAGGTGTGCTCAAGGCAATGCCCGGTACCCGCGATGTCGCGGCGAACCGTGAGGTGCGGATCGAGTCCCTTGGGCTGGACTATAGGCAGGACATCCTCGCGTCCTACGGCCTGACGCCGGCGTCGGCGGCACGCCAAGTGCGAGATGCGGTTTTCGGATCGATCGTGGCGCAGGTCAACGAGGGCGTGCGGCGGATCGACCTCGCGGTACGCCTGAAGCCCGATGCGATCGCTAGTCCAGAGAAACTGAGTCAGCTCGTTCTGCGGGGGGCTGGCGGGGGACTCGTGCGTCTGGACGAGGTCGCCGACCTTGAGCGCGAGCTTTCGCCGAACCTGATCTCCCGGGAAAACTCGATGCGACGGGCCATCGTGTCCCTGAACGTCGACGAGGGCGCCAACCTTGGCCACCTCGTGGATCGAGTCGCCCAGCAGGTGGACCCGATCGTGCAGCGCCACGGCTGTACCGTGGCCTACGGTGGGCAGTTCGAGGCGCAGCGTCGCGCGTCCCGGTCGATCCTGTTCGCGGGCTTGGGAACGCTAGCGCTGATGTTGGTGCTGCTGCAGCTGGCGATTGGCTCCGTGCCGGTCGCAATGCTGGTGCTGCTCAACCTGCCGTTGGCGCTGATCGGCGGGGTTGTTGCCGTATTCTGCTCGAACGCGGGGGGCCCTATCGACAACCTCTCGGCCCTGGTGGGAGGGGAAACCTACCAGGCGCCGGTGCTGTCCATCGCAAGCTTGGTGGGCTTCATCACGCTGTTTGGAATCGCGGTGCGCAACGGCATCTTGCTGGTCAACCACTACCGCTACCTGCAGGACGAGGAGGGCTGCGAGCTGGCAGAGGCCGTGCAGCGCGGTTCCCTGGAGCGCCTGGTGCCGATTTTGATGACGGCCCTGACCGCCGCCCTAGCGCTGCTACCGATCGTGCTGGAGGGTGATCAGCCGGGGAATGAAATCCTGGCACCGCTTTCGCTGGTGATCCTTGGGGGCCTGCTGACCTCGACCTTCCTCAACCTGGTGGTGGTGCCTGCGGGCTATGTGCTGCTGCGCAAGCGACGCGCCTAACGCTGCCCGTGCTCCAAAACGGGCCCTGGCCCATCCGGTTGGTTTGGTCTACGGACTCCGTTCGAGACGTTAGAATCACGCCCCCATGACGACCCTCGACGCCGCCCAGCAGGAGCGCCTCGCCGCGCGCTACACCCGCATCGCTGACCAGCTCTCCGGTCTATTCGCCAAGGTTGCCGATCCGCAGTCCAGGATGGCCACCGCAGCGGCGCTGCTGCATTCCAAGATGCCCCACTTTTTCTGGACGGGCTTCTATCGAGTCGTAGACGGCGATCTGATTGCCGGTCCGTACCAGGGCCCCTTGGCCTGCATGCTGCTTGAGCGGGGCAAGGGAGTATGTTGGGCCTCGGTCCAATCCGGCGAAGCAGTCCTCGTCGAAGACGTCCACGCTTTCGAGGGCCACATCGCTTGCGATAGCCGTTCCCAGAGCGAAGTGGTGATCCCCGCGCGCAACCGCGAGGGCGAATTGGTTGCGGTCATGGACGTCGACAGCGACAAGCCCGGAGCGTTCACTCCGGTGGATGTCCAGGGCCTCACCGCGATTGTCGATTTGATCTACGCTGGCTGATCCCGCCGTGGCCGACCTCGCCAAGGACAACGTCTATGTCCAGCGCATCAACGTCGTTATCGACCACGTCTGCGATCACATCGAGGACAGCCACAAGCTGGAGGACTTGGCCGAGGTTGCGGGCTTCTCTCCGTTCCATTTCCATCGCATCTTCAAGTCCGTCGTCGGCCAAACCTTGGGCGACTTCGTTCAAAAGGTTCGACTGGAAAAGGCAGCCTATTGGATGTCCCACGGCAAGCAGTCCACCCTCACCGAGGTGGCGCATCGCTGCGGGTTCACCTCCTCGTCCGACTTCAGCCGCGCTTTTCGCCGTCACTACGGCTGCGCCCCCCGTGACTATGGGGGGCCGGCTCCCGATTCCCTGCCGCCGCGCCTGCTCGAGCTCCGTGCTACTGCCGACCCCGGAGCCTACGAGGTCCATGTCGTCCGCGCGGATCCATTGCACCTCGCCTACGTGCGGGTCCAAAACCCCATGCGCGAAGGCGCGCTCCCCGAAGGTCTCGACCAACTCATGGCATGGGCGGAGCCCCTCGGCCTAGCCAGCGGCCAGCTGGTCGGCTTCAGTGACCAGGACCCCTACATCACCCCGCCCGAACGCTACCGCTACGACTTCGGCCTCGTCATCCCGCCCGATTTTCCCATCGAACGCGGCGCCCCCGTCCAACGCCGTACCCTACCCGGCGGCACGCAGGCTTCCCTCACCTACCGCGGCGGCATGGACGCCATCCTCTCCTCAGGCGACTACCTCTTCTGCCACTGGCTCCCCCGCAGCAAGTACGAGCCAGCAGATACGCCGGCGATGGAGCTCTACTTAGAAGACCCTCGCACGCTGAACTGGGAAACCTGGGCGATCGAGATTCGGCTGCCGCTGCGGCTCTGCCGGTAGAGCCCGAGCCGCGCGGATCGACGATCCCTGGGAAGAGTACGTGGACTTTGTGTCCATCCTGCCGGTGGCGGCGCGGACGCTAGGGGGTGGCTTGCCCAAGAAACCAGGCTATGGGGCTACGGGCTTTGGCTGTCGCCGATGAAGAGCGCTACGCGACAGTGGTGGCAGCCCATCGTGCGCATCAGCTCGGGCAGCAGTGCTGGCAATCCGTCATCTGGCTGGCGTGGACCTAAGCCCTAGACTGCAGTCCTATGCGAACCATCGCGAGGGAAGGCGATCTGCCCGTGCCCCTGGACGTCATCCGGGGCCTGTTGGGGGGCGCAGGTTCGAAAGGGCTGCGCCGCGCGCAAGCAAAGCAGGTGGAGGAGAACCTGGGGCTGCTAGGGGGTCAGGAGTGGGCGCGGTTGGAGCGGGTCCTGCGGGGAATACCCATAGTCAGCGGCTCTTGGTTGCGGAGGAGCAGGCGTCCCACCGCGGAGGCTTTGGTGGGCCGGGTTGGCTCGCCGCGGCTTGCTTGGAAGCTGCTGGCGATGTCGCCGGACGGCTACCTACGGCAACAGGCCGTAGAGGAGCTAGGCCGCGACCCCCGAGGCGATGAGCTCGCTGTTTTGCTGCTGCGTTCCGCCGATTGGGTGCCCGAGATACGGGACCTGGCGCGGCGCCAGGTGCAGGTTCGGCTGCTGCCGCGCCACACGCGCCGCTTCCTGAATTTGTGGGCCCTGGTCCTACGGCTCGAGCAAGGCCTGCGTGTGCGCTGCAATTTCGACGATCTGGCCTCGACCGGGGAGGGGGGAGATTCCTTGCGCGCCAAAATCGTGCGACTCACCTTGGCCGGCCTCGATACCGGCACCTTGAGCGATCGTTTTCAGGACACCGACATGCTGGTGAGGCGCAGCGCTTTCGCGTTGGCCTTCCGCGCGGGTGGAGGCCCCCAGCTGCCATGGATCCTGGGGGCTGCCTTCGAGAGCAGCGATGGCGTCGTCCAAGCAGCCGCTCTTCAGCACCTGGCGTCCCTGGACGATCCGGCCAGCAGGCGCTTCTTTTTGGAGCATGCGGCCGGCGGTTCCATTCCAGCAGTGCGCAGGAAGGCGCTGCACACCTGGCTCGAGCTAGATCCGGAAGGCGTTCCGTTGGCGCGCATGAGCGTGGACGCCAGTGCAGGGGTGCGCGGCGCCGCGCGCTACTTCCTGAGCAAACGCGGATTCGGCGATCTTGCACAGCCGGCCAGAGACGCCGTAGCTGGCCGCCTGCAGGGGCTCCGCAAGGGCTCGTCAACGCGCGCTCTCCGCGGGTACCTTGCCGCACTCGGCGAGACGGGGGGACCGGACGACGCTGGGCGCTTCGTTCCCTTCCTCGAACATTCCTCGGCGCGCGTGCGGCGGGCAGCACAGGAGGCCGAGGCCGCACTGGCGAGGCGGGGCTAGGGTAGGCCCAAGGTGCAGGCGTGGTCAGTCGAGAGCGGTCCGCCGTGCCCGGTCTTGCGACCCACTGCGGGCATGACGCGATTCTCGGCAACGGGATCTGCTCAATAGGACAGGGCTTGGATCCACAGACCCCACTGATTCGGGGAAAGGGCGTACTGCTGAATCGTCCAGAAGGTGCAGTCGTCGATGGGATCGACGCCCGTGACGCTGTAGTCGCCCCAACGGCTCACGCCCTGCTGGTCAAGGAGCGTGTAGGGCCCCTCTCCGGCGTGCACGAGGACGGGCTCGGCGGTGACGCCTGCGGGGTACGAGGGCTTGCGGCCCGTGGTGTAGACGCTTGCGTACTCCGAGGGGCTCGATGCCGTGAAGCCGAGAGCGACCTCCTCCGCAGCGTTGACCGCGATCGAGGGCATGAAGAAGCTGCGTAGCGGATGGGCGACGGTGCCGAGCTGGATCACGCTGGGGGCGTCAGGGTCGATCTGATACCAGCGCAATCCGGCGCGCCCGGCCACGTCGATGCAGTGCGCCGTCCAGAGCGAGCCTGAGCGGTACACCGCGTTCATCGGTCGATCCGTGCTGGTGGACAGCCGGATGCCCGAACCGAGCTGCGGCACGTCGGGAGCATCGCTGAAGGCCGGAACACTCACTAGGCCTTCTTTCTCCACGAGGGTGGGGGCCGTAAGGGGGCCCGTGACCTGACGAATCCGGAGGCTCTGGCTGCTGCTGCGCGACACCAGGTAGGGACCGTTCGAGCTTCCAAAGGTGACGCAGGGCTGAATCGCTCCTTTAATCGGCAGGGAGCGCCAGGCGGTCACCGTCCCCAGCGAAGGGGAAGCCGCCAGCAGCGGCTGCTTGTCGATCGCGAAGATCGACATCCCTCCCGGAGCCATGAAGAGCGCCGTGTAGATGCCGTTCTCATCCAGCCCGAGGGTGGGGTAGTCGGGAAAGGCGCCGGCGTCCGCCCCCTGGGTCACGGGGAAGGAGGTCTTGAACCAAGCTCCCGTCGGATCCTCGGTCATGGAGTAGGCCAGGTAGACCCGGGAATCCCAGTCGGAGGCGATCAGGACGAAACGGTCCTCGTTCGAGTCGTAGGCGATCCGCGGATCTCCGAGGATGCCACCGCTCGCGAAGAACGTCGTCTGCGCCACGTCAAGCAGTCGCTGCCCAGAAGTCTTGGAGTAGATCGACAGGTGACCATTGGGGGCAGCCACGTAGTGATCGGGGCCGGCTGCTCCGTTGGTGTCGGGAACGCTGAGGATTCCGGTGTCGCCGAGCCGGGGCCCTTCGATCCCCATGCCTTGACCTGGCGGCTGGACGAAGGCGCTGGGCGACCTCTCGATGGCGGGCGGCGCCATGATCGTTGACTGCGAGACCAGGCTTGGAGCCGCCGGGCCTGGGTTCGGTACCGGGGCGCTGGGGTGGGCCTTGGCATCCAATTCTCCGCTCCCCACTTCCCAGTCCAGGTCGAAATACCCGCTACCCGTCAGGCTTTCGCCATGGGCCAGGTCTTCGAAGTCAGCGACCAGGGTCCGGTGCCCGCCGTGCTCCTCCACGGAGAAGGTGAGGTCGTCGATGGCGAACCAGCCCACACCATGGGTCGCCGCCTCCGCCAGGAACACGACCCTGTCCACCTCCGGCAAATCCAGCGCCCACCAAAGAGGCTGTTCCGTGAGCCCGCGGGAAGGTTCCGTGCGACCGACTTCGACCCCGTCCCGGTAACCGACTACCTGAACGCTAGGGGCGGTAGCACCTGCGCTACCATGCTTGGCCAACCAAAGGCCCTGCAGCTGTACCACTCGCCGAAATCCAACTCCAAGGCGCGTATCCCCCCAGGAGTTGAACACGTAGCGCTCTCCGGAATGGGGAGAGGTTGCATCACCCAGTGGCGGCACGGTCCACTCGCCCGAGGCTCCGTTGCGCCGTCTGGGATCGGGCGGCAACGCCACTCCGTTCGCCCGCGCGAGCACCGCGTCCATGCTCTCGACCACGGAGGGCCCAAAGGTCTCCGGATCGAGCCGTTCAGAACTTGCTGTGGCACCCCGCTCGATTCGGGGTGGGGCGGCAAGCGATCGATCCTGGGGTACCTGGAGGATGGCTAGGGCCAGGATGGGGATGAGCATGGAATCAGCATAGTGCCAGGTGCTCAGGGCTGAGCTGGAACGCCTCCATCGCGATCAACCCGGTGCCGGACAACTGGATTGCTGACGAACAGCGGTGGGGGAACCGGACGTTTCGAGGTCGTTGCGCGCGTTTCCTTCATGTGGCGCCCCTACCCCAGGCCGGGCTTTGCGATGGAGCGCGACAGGCCAGGTCGCTCACTTGGAACTCTCAGCCCTAGCGCCAAGCTTGGGCAGTGCACCTGGAGCCATGGAGGAGAGTGGCACAAGGGCACGGTCGATTGCGCCGGTCAGGCGGCAGCGCTGGGCCGCTTGGGTTGGTTTCTTCCAAGCCGCCGAGGAGCAAGGGCTGCGTTGCTTGCGGCGCGACAAGCCAATCGCGGAACCTACTGGCATCGCCGCATCGTCATCTCAACCACCAGCACTTCGCGGTCACCCTGCGTGTCGTACACCTGGATGTGCTGCTCGTCAGAGTTGGGGTAAGTGACCACGGTACGGCTCATGCGGCCTTCTGGGGTCATTGGGTCGTGGATGGGGGTGTGAATGGTGAGGACGCCGGTGGACTCGTCGCGGGTGCCTTGGCCGAAGAAGATGGATGTGGAGTTTGAGGCGGTGGACGTGGTGAGGTACTTGGCCTGCACGTTGTCGTAGCCGAGGACCTGGATGCGGGTGACCGTGCCGCCCATCCATTCACTGGTGAGCTCCTCTTGGAGAAAGCGGCCGCCCTGGATCATCTTGGCGCTGACCTTGCCCTGGGTCTTGCTGCCTCCCTGCATGGGGGAGGTGGTCTCGAGGATCCACTCGCCGGCGAGCTTGGCAAGCCAGGCATGGGGTGCGGAGGGCTCGGCGGCTTCCTTGAACCTGGCCATTAGGGCAGCCATCTCCTCTTTCGATGGCTCGGCCATGGAGCTGTGGAGGGCAAAAACGAGGGAAGCGATGAGGAGTAGGACGAGGAGGCTCATGGCAGGTCGGGCGGCAGTGGCACGAATGGAGACTTCTTGGCCAGCATGCGGGGCGGGGCGCTGGACCGAAATGGCCGCCCGAGGACTTTGTCGAAGGTGGTGTGCGGAAACGCGCTCTGGGGCCTGATTGGGACTGCGTTCTGGCCTTGTTCAACTTGGTCACGCAAAGCCGTCCGCGGCGCCGGGAGGGTGTAGGATTCAGGGTGTAGAAACCCCGGCTAACCCCTCAACACGCACATGCGCCACCTGCTTTTGCTCGTGTCCGCCGCCTGCTTCGCGCCAGCCGCGCAAGCTCAGGTGGGGACACCCTTTTGTTTCGGGGACGCTTGTCCCTGCGGGAACGATGACCCAGCCGCCGGCTGTGGCAACCTCGGGTCCGATGGGAATCCCGCGACCGGCGCACTGCTGACGGGGAGCGGCAGCACCGATGTCTTTGCCGACGACTTGGCCCTGACGGTGAGCGGGGTCGCCCCCTCCCAGTTTGGCCTCATCTTCATGGGGCCCGGGACCACAGCGCCGATCGCATTGGGCGACGGGACCCTGTGCCTCGCCGGCGGCTTGTTCCGCTTCCCCACCGCGTTCTCCGACGCTGCGGGGTCGTTCACCGAAACCGGCGTGCTCGCCGGCGCGAACGAGATCGGTGCTCCGGTTGCTGTCGGTGCCACCTGGAACTTCCAGGCCTGGTACCGCGACGGCGGTGGCCCCTGCGGCGCGGGTTCGAACCTGACGAACGCTCTGCCGGTGACCTTCACGGGGCCGGGCAGCAGCGGGCCGCTGGAGACTGAGCTCGCTGGACGTCCGATCACGGCCTACCCCTTCTTCGAGCGTCCCTTGGCCAGCAACCAGGGCGAAGACCTTTGGGTGAACGTCGACCCGACCGTGTTCACGCACCTGGCGGGTCAGTCGGTCGACGTGTTCGTGGTCGCTTCGCGCACCTCGGCGGAGTGGGACGCGAACGACGTGCTCGTGGACGTGCGGGGCATGGCTCAGCCCTTCACGATCGGCAGCGGCGGCGTGAGCACCGGCTCTGTGCTGATCGATGCTGGCTTGCTCAACGGAACGAGCGGGGTCGACCTTGGCGTGCCCTATGACATCGTGGTCGACGTCGATGGCGATGGTCTGCTCTCGGACGGCGATCTGATCGACGGCCGGGGGGATCGTCCCGGTGTGGTTGTGGTCCGCGATACCGTGGCCCCTGGGCCCTATGGGGTCTCCACAGATCAGTACAGCCTCGGGACGTTCCAGCAGCAGGTGGTGTTCTATCCGAGCAACATCGCCAACCTCGGACTGCTCCCGGTCATGGTCGTCAGCCACGGCAACGGCCACAACTTCCAGTGGTACGACCACATCGGCAACCACATGGCCTCGTACGGCTACGTGGTCATGAGCCACACGAACAACACCGGGCCCGGCATCGATGCGGCGTCGGACACCACGTTGATCAACACCGATTCCTTCTTCGCCAACCTCGACATCATCGCCGGCGGCGCGCTGGAGAATCATGTTCGCGACGACCAGCTGATCTGGATTGGCCACAGCCGTGGTGGCGAGGGAATCACCCGCGCCTACGACAAGATCATGGACGGGGACTACGTCCCCACCGACTACGACATCGAAGACATCCTGTTGATGTCGAGCATCGCGCCCACGACCTTCTTTGGTCAGAACCGCTCGAACCCCTACGGCTCCAACTACCACCTCTGGGTTGGCAGCTCCGACAGCGATGTTACGGGCTTCCCCAATCAGAGCCCTGGCCAGTCGTTCCCCCTGGTGGAGCGCGGATTCGGCAGTCGTTCGACGACCGTGCTGCACGGCGCGGGACACGGCAACTTTCACAACGGCGGCGGCAACCCCTTTGCCACCGGGCCCTGCCAGATTGGAGAGGCCGCGACGCACGAGATCCTCCTCGGCTATCTGGTTCCCCTGGCCGCGTTCTACGTGCGCGATGAACCTGCCGGCGAGGACTTCTTTTGGCGCCAATGGGAGGAGTTCGGCCCGATCGGGCGGCCGACCGACCCCTGCGTTGTCGTCAACCTGGACTACACCCAGGACCTGGACGAGCGTCTGGTCGTCGACGACTTCCAGACCAACACCGAGGTGGACCTATCCAGCTCGGGCACGGTGGTGTCGACCGACCTGGTGTCCCTGGAAGAGGGCCGACTGCAAGACCTGGATAGCAGCCTGGTCTACAACCCGAGCGATCCCTTCAACGGCATGAGCCGCGCGGGGGGGAACCTGGACCAGTATCTGGGCATCGTGTTCTCGTGGGACGACCCGCGCTTCCTCCAGTGGGACCTCGAGGGCTCGGCCCTCGACGTGCGTTCCTACGATTTCGTGGCCTTCCGCGCCGCGGCGATCGCACGTCACCCCCTGACGGTGGCCGAGCTGGGGGACATCGTCTTCGACGTGACCCTGGTGGACCGTTGGGGCAACACGAGCACCGTTCGAACTGGCGCCTATGGCGGCGGCGTCGAGGAGCCTTACCAGCGCGGCGGCGGGTGGTCGAATGACTTCGAAGCCCACCGCATTCGCTTGACCGACTTCGTGGCCGATGGCCGCAACCTGGACCTGACCCGCCTGGCGGCGATCCGCCTGGAATTCGCGCAACCCGGTGCCTCCACGCAGGGCGCCATTGGCATCGACGACCTGGAGTTCACCGTTGAATAAGCATCAAACCTGGAAGCGCGGCCTCATGGCCGGAGCGGCCCTCGCGGGCCTCGCCGTTTGGGGCGTCGCCGCCGGACCCTGGTCCGCCAACGCGGCTCCCGCAGAGCCCACAGCGCCCGTGGCGCAGGACGGCTCCATTGGCGTCCTGCACGTGCAGCCTTTCCGGCTGGCGGAGGCCTACAAGCACCTCTGGCGGGCCGAGGCCCCCAGGATCACTGCTGGGTACCTGGTGGTGCTCGACGTGGCGTCTGAGGACTTTGTGCCCCGGCAGTCCGCTGAACCGGTGCTGCAGTTCGGCGCGGAGACGGTCGAACGCATCAACCGCGGCGATCTCGACGGGCGCCTCATCGGCATTGTCCCGATGGCCGCGGGCGAAGACGGCTGGCCCGTCTCAAGCCTGGAGGGTTCGGCGCCGTTCCTTGCTGCGCCGGCTCTTCCGGAGCAAATCTCCGCCGCCGCAGCCGCGGATGCCTGGAACGCTGTGGTCGCGACGGGCTTCGCCCCCAGCGCGCCGCTGCCCGCTTCGGCCGCTGGGTTGGACTTGGGTAGCAAGGACGACCTGATGCGCGCCGCCGCGGCGCTCATCCAGCAGCACGCGCCCTCCGAGGGGCAGCTCGCCGAGTCCCTTGCGATGCCGCTCCTGCGTCGCAAGTAGGACCACCGGCAGCGTCCGATGCAGACATGCCAAGGCCCCCCTTCGCGCCGAGCGAAGGGGGGCCTTGGCATGTCTGCACCGGACGCTGCCGGCTGCCGGATCAGGGCATCGACAGGGCCGAAAGCCGGGAGTGCCGATCGGCGGCGAAGCGCTTGATGCCCGCGAGCAGGTGCGTGGGATTCAGGTGCGCCTCTTCCTTGACCTCTTCCAGCGAGCCGCCGGTGCGCCAGCGGTTGTCGTGGTCGGAGGTCATCGCGTAACCCTCAGCGACCTTCGACGACAGCCAGGGGTGCATGCCGATGCGGCTGCCGTTGGAGATCACCGTGGAGTCCAGCCAATCGGACTTGTGAAGAACCGTGTTGCGATACTCCTTGGACTGCAGCTGGAAGAGCTCGTGGGAGATCGCCGCGACGATCTTGCAGTTGGGTGCCTCGCCGGAGTGGAACTGCGGCAGAAGGGACACGATCGACTCCATCGTCGAGGTGCCCTCGACGATCAGCGTGCCTTCCTTCGGCTTTGTCGGATCGTAGTCGCGCACGATGTAGGCACCCTTGGCCGCATCCATGTGGCTAGCCATCCCGAGAGCCTTGCGGTCGGGCACCTGGACGGCGGGCCGGGTGAGGTGCAGCGCGATGATCGGTGCGTCGGCAGAGAGCGCGGCGGCCAGGGCCGGCGCCACTTCATTGGGCTCCCAGGGGCGCAGGTTGATCACGTGGCCTTCGGGGAAGAGCTGGGTGACGACAGGTGCGAACACGCCGAAGTGCGTCCGGCTGTCTTCGGCGGTCTCGGGGCCGGAGTGGCCAGCGACCCAGATCACCTTGCCGACCTTCAGCTCACAGTCCTGGGCGAGCTGGCTGTACAGGCGCATGAGCCCGTACTTCAGGTAGCTGAAGCTGCCGTAGGTTGAGCACGCGCCCCAGTAGCCGAGGAAGCTGTTCTCGGGGTCCGCGCTCATGTTCACGCTCGCGGCTCCACAGACGAGACCGGAGTTGGTGAACTCGGTGATTTGCTGGGGCAGCAGCGCGCCCTGCGTGTTGGAGTTGCGCTCGTACCAGCCAAATCCCTTGGTGTCGCCAAAGTCCTTGGAGAAGCCCGAGATGGCCGTCGAATCCGCCAGGTCTGCGGAGCAAGCCAGGACGAGCGGGCGGCCCATTTTCTCCTGTGCGACGGAGTTCACCCAGGCGCCGAAGGTCTTGAACCCGTCCTTGTTCGCGCCCTTGGCGCCGGGCTCCATGAACAGGCTCTCCGGCAGCTTGTCGAGGGCCAGCCAGGAGCGGTCCTCGTGCATGTTCTTGGCCGGATCGAGGGTCGTGGGAGCGTGGTCGGTGGGGACCGAATCCCCGATCTCGAGAAGCGTGTTGGCCAGGTACTCGGCCAGGCCTTCGGTGTTGCGGAGCACGCTGAACACGGTCTCGAACCACGACTTCGACTGCTCGCGGCAGCCGTCTTCACCGGTGTCGGTCGTATCGCCGTGGCCCTCGAAGGTGACGCCGTACTTCTTGGCGAAGTCCTCGCGGCACTTCCAGAACGTCTCGGAGTTGCGGCCGTGGGCTTTGCCGTGGGAGGGGGCGTCGTACACATAGTAGCCGCGGCCCTTGCGGGTCTTGAACCACACGCAGCCGGGCTTGCCGTCGGTGTTGTCGGCGTGGACGATCTCAAGCAGCGCCCGGGTGATCTGACCGAAGTCGTGTCCGTCTTCGGCGCCGGCTACGCGCCAGCCGTAGGGCTCGAACCACTCCTTGGGCGTGCCCTCCATGACGGTGGAGTTGGCGAAGCTGTCGATGCCGTGATCGTTCCAGTCCAGCAGGTAGATCAGGTTGTCGAGGCCCAGCCCGAAGGCCGAGTTCTTGACCTCGTGATGGGCGCCGGCGGAGTGGCCGCCCTCGCCCTCACAGGCGAAGACTTTGGCGCCCGTGCCCGCGTGCTTGTGGGCCATCGCCTCACCCAGCGCGGCCGGCGCGCCGTGGCCGCTGGGACCGGTGTTGAACTTGAAGAAGAGGGTCTTGCCCTCCATCTCCGCATGGCCGGGCAGCTGGCCGTTGTGGCGCAGGTGCAGCAGGTCTTCCCAGACCAGCTGGCGGTTGGCGGCGTCGGGCACGAGATAGCGGTCGTCGCCGGTGCGCTCGTGCATGATGCGCAGGGCCTCGTTGTAGACGGCCAGCATCGCGTAGGTGCCCGGGTTGCAGTGGCCAGCCACGAGGACGTAGCGGTCGCCGAACGCGAGCTCGGGACGGCGGATGTCCCAGCGCATGCCGGCGCCCAGCGTGGTGGCCACCATGAAGGGGACCTTGGAGCGCGACCCACCGGGGTGCCCGCTCTGGCGCAGGTTCAGGGTCAGGTCGATGCACTGATCGATCATGTCCGCGATGGCTTCCCAGTGGGGGAAGTTGGCGGACAGGGCCTCGTAGGTGGGCTTGGCAGCGGGGGTCACAACGGTCATCGGGCGGCTCTGGGCGGTCCTTAGGGGAGGTCGAAGCCCGGATAGTAGCGCGCCGCGGGCTGGCCGTGGACCCCTTGAGCGGAACCGGGCCCCAGGAATAGGGGCAGGGCCCCGGTCTTCCCGGATGGGAAGAGCGGGGCCCCGCGAACAGGCCGTGGTGGCGGCTGGTCAGGTTGCCGGAGGCAGCCCGGGCCGGGTCCGGCCTAGTGCTGACCCTTCTCCAGGGGCGCGGCCACCGGAGTAGGGGCAGGGGCTTCATTCCGGCGCGGCGCGGGGATGCGGCGCGGCGCGACCGAGGCGCGCCTTGTCCGCGGACCTGGGCGCGAGGCCTCGACCGAGACCGGAGGGCGATTCTGCCGCGCTTCCTCGCTGACTCGGGGATACCGTTCCTGGACCTTGGCGTCCTTCTTGGGCAGGCCCTCCATGTCCCGGCGGAGCTCGCCGAGGTCGCCGCGCAGGCCGCGGACGTCCTGGGTCAGTTCGCGCACCAGGGTGGCGATCTCCTCGAGGAGAGCGTCGTTGCCCTGCTGCTGAGCGATGTTCAGGCCAGCGGGCATGTTCTGGGACCGGGTGAATTCCAGCTGCACGGGGAGGCTCTGGTCGACGCTGGCAAGGTTGTCGCTGTGAAGCAGGAAGTCGTTCAGGCTCGAAACACCGTGAGCATCGCTGTTGTGCTCTTCTTCTTCTTCTTCTTCTTCTTCTTCCTCGCACTCACCGCAGCACTCGCAGTCCGAGCAGTCGTCCTCGCACTCCTCGTCATCCTCGTCGTCGCAGTCCTCATCATCGCACTCGTCCCCTTCCACGAGCATCTCGATTGTGGTCAGGCCGTCGTGGGCTTCGCCCAGCAGGGCGACCAGGGCCTCTTCCATGGGGCCATCGCCGGACCAACCGTAGCGGACCTCGAAGGAACCACCGTCGCCATCGACATCCACGTCAAAGTCGAAATCAAAGTCGAGGTCGAAATCCAGCTCACCATCCTCGAACTCGATCTCGAGGTCCTCAAACTCCTCGGCCATCTCCTCGAGGATGTCTTCGAGGTCGCCCAGGTCCTCTAGCTCGCTGAGGTCAAAGTCAAAGTCGACCTGCAGATCCCCGAAGTCCAGCTCGCCAATCTCTGCCAGCTGCTCCTCGAGATCGCCGAAACCGGAGTCTTCGAACTTGTCGCTATCGGTGCGCCAAACGAAGCTCCTGCGCTTGCTGGAGTTCTTGCCGTTGCCCTTGGCCTTCTCCTGGAAGCGACGGACTTCGTGCACCTCATGCAACTCGTGCTCACCGTGTCCTTCGTGGACCTCATGGACTTCGTGCTCTTCTTCGTGTGCACCGTGTGCCTTGAGGAAGGCATCCATGTCCTTTTCGATGCGGACGCGCCCGCGAGCGCTGTCCTGCCCGCTGCCGGACTTCTTCTCGATCCAGGTGTTGGCACCATCGCCCATGAAGATGTTCTGAAGGTCGCCAACCTTGTGCACGCTGGCAGCACCCTGTAGTTGAACGCCGGCACTTCCGCCCGTGTGGATGTGGACGTCGCCGTTCTCAACGATCACGGTGACACCGGCTCCCTGGCCGCTAGCGTGCACGTCGGTGGAGGCGTGACCGTGGCCGGTGTGGATCTTGACCCCGTGGGACTGCGTGGCGCGGGGGGGCTGGCCGGGGGTCGAGGGTGCAGGTGTGGTGAAGACCGACCGGCTGCTGCGGGACTTTGCTTGCGGATGCTCAACTTGGATAGACCTGGCCTGCGGCGCCTTCGCTTTGCCCTTGGACTCGCCGTCAGCTTCGAAGACGAAGATCTGCCCGTCCTTCTCCCCCTTCAGCACTCTGCCCTGCACTTCGGCGAGGCGTTTTTCGGCCCGCTTCAACTTCTCATGGATGTTCGGGTGTGAATCCAACTCCTTGGAAAGCTGCGCAATGCGCTCCTGTGCTGACTCCTGAGCTTTGGCAAGCTTGGCGACCATCTCTGCCGAGCGCTCGGCCATCTGGCTGTTGAGCTGCTTCATCATCGTGGAACGCTCCTTGGCCATGGCGGCCATGCGCTCTTCCAGCTCCCGAACGCGACGCTCGGTGCGTTCGACCATCTTGTTCGCGCGCTCCTGCGCCTGTTCTGCGAGCTGCTTAGCGCGGTCCTGGGCTTCGATGCGCCGATAGCTGGAATGGGCCGGCTGTAGGTCAGCTTGCCCCTGGTGACGATCGGTCAATTCCTTGGCGCGTTCACGCGCTTGTTCGGCCGCCCTATTGGCTTGCTCGTGCGCGCTCCTGGCACGCTCCTTGGCTTCGGCGCTGCGCTCGATGGCGCGTTTTTGAGCCTCGACGTGGCGCTCCATAGCCCGTTCGTGGGCCTCAGCGCTGCGCTCCATCGCGCGTTGGTGGAGCTTGTTTGCATTCAGCTTGGCCTGCTCGTGGGCGCGCTCCTCTTGAGCCTGCTTGTGATCGTGCTCGGCGTCCTGTTCAGAGCTCGACAGGAGGAAGTAGCGCCGAGCGGCCGTCACATCGGTGGGCAGCTCGCGGACGCTGAGGGGCACAGCAGCGCTTGAAGCCGAATGGGCCTTGGGGGCGGTATTCGGGGTGGGAACGTCTTGGCTCCAGATCGCTGCTGCGGGGGTGGCCGCAGCGGCCGCCAGGAGGACGGACAGCAGTTGGGTGTTCATCGGTTTCACTTTCCTTGCGGGACTCGGGCTGCGGTCGCGCTACGAGCACGAAGCTCGGCGACCAGGGACTTCAGACGTTGGGTTTCCACCACCAATTGGGTGGCTTGAGAAGAGATCACGGACGCCTTGGCGGTTAGCCCAGACGGCGCCTGCAGGGTGTTGAGCTCGGCCATCGTGGCAGCGAGGTCGAACAGGAGCGCATCGCGCTCTTGGACGAGCAGGCTCAGACCATGATCCAAGGCTTGGAGCCGGGCGGACCGGGGATTGGGGAGCGCTGCGGGGGCGGCTGCGGTTCGTCTTGCGGTGGAGCTTGGTCCATTCCGACTGGGCGCCTGCGCTGCGCGGGATACGCTGTCCAGGCGTCGTTGACGATCCGGCCGCCGGGCAGTGCCAAGCGCTGTGTGAGCTTCGCGCCGCTCTTCGGCGTTCGAGGGCTCCGCCCTGGCCGACTCTTCGATCGTCGGGCGGGTGCTTGCCGCTGCACCGGCCTCGATGGCGGGTGCAGCGATACCGGGTGCGGCCCACGCGACGCCGGCGACGCACGCCGCCAGCACTGCGCCGGTTCCCAATGGAGCACGTGGGGCCGTGTCCTTGTCGGCTTCGAGGATGCGGACTACGCGCGCCGCCAGAGGCGAGGTCGAATCAGCCATCCCGCAGGCGGGCAGCGGGCGCCGACTGGCGACTACCCAGCCCGCGACCTCGGTCAGGCAGCGCGCGAGCGCTACGCGGTCGCCGGTCGCACGCAGCGCGGCGGCGTCGCACTGGAACTCGGCCAGGCTGCCCAGCCGGCGATGGGCGAGGCGATTCAGGGGCTGGAAAAACAGCCCGATCCCCAGCAGGCGAGCGACCGTGAGCCACGCCGGATCCCTGCGTTCGAGGTGCCCGAGCTCGTGGGCCAGCATCGCCAGCTGCTCCTCAGCGGGCAGGTCGCTGGTGGTCCGCACCGGCACCGTGATGGTGGGGTGCAGCAGCCCGTGCGCGATCGGGGCGAGCAGGCGATCGGAATAGAACAGGCGCGTGCGAGCCGCGACGGGGAAGCGCGGGCTGAGGGTTTTGAGGTGCCGCACCAAGGGACCACCGGTCACCCGGTAGCGGCCCGCCAGGTGCAGCCGCAGGCGCGCGAGGGCGAGCAGGAAGCTGGCCGCGACGACCAGCGCTCCGAACATCCAGGCGCCGAGTACCAGGGGGCGCCAGGCGATCGGGGGGGCGGCGGGTTGTTCGGCAGGCTGACCCGTGAGCCGGACTTGAGATCCGGGCTGGGCTGCCATGGGCGCGGCGACCGTGGCGGGCTGCTGGGCCTCGAGCTGGACTTCGCGGTCGTTGATGCGCTGCGCACGGTTCTGGAACAGGGCCGCCCGAGTGGCTGCCGCGGGCGTGGCGCTCGCTTCGAACGCTGAGGTCCGCGCGGCGTCCACGGGAGAGGCCGCCGGCGCGATCAGCGGGCTCGTCTGCTCCTCCGCGACTGCGACGGGCAGCTCCGGCTCCGGGGCCCAGGTCAGCTGCCCCGCGAGCGGATGGACGCCTAGTCCTAGCTGCAGGCCGGTGGTGGCAAGGCCGCCCAGCAGGGCCGCGCGCCAGACCCACTCGCGTGCGCGCAGATCGGCGATGCGATCGGCCACCAGCCAGGCGAGACCGAGCAGCAAGGTGGAGTGCATGAGGTAGGTGCCGAGCACCTCCAGCACGCCGCCAACGGGAAATTGATCGATCATCGCGAGCCCTCCTCGCGCGCGCTGCGCTCGACCAGGGCGCGGATGTTGTCGAGTTCCTTCGCGTCGATCTCGCCGGCCTCGATCAGATGGCTGACCAGGGCGGTGGGGTCTCCGCGGAACAGGCGCTCGGTGAACTCCGACACCATGGAACGGGTCACGTCCTCCTCGCTGACGGCGGGGGCGTAGACGAACTGACGCCCTTCCGTGCGGTGGGTGACCACTCCCTTCTTTTCCATCTTCGACAGCATGGTCGCGATGGTGGTCAGCGCGAGGCCGCGGTCCTCCTGGAGAGCGGCGTGTACCTCGGCCACGGTGGCTTCGGCGTGGGTCCACAGGATCCGCATGATGGCGAGCTGCAGATCGCCGAGCTGGTGGGTGGGACTCATGGGCGGGTTGGGTGTTGGGGCAGGGACGCCTAGGACCTCCCGGCTGGAGGGCCTTGGCGCTTGACTACTCTGGTAATACTACCGGGGTAGTAAGATATGTCGGCCACATCGCCTATTTCCCTGAGGGATGCTCTAAGCCTAGAATTGACAGTGCTTTGGAAGATGAATCGATCTGGGACGGGGGCGCTGACCCCAAGGCGGCAGGCCAAGGGGATCCGGATGCGCACCGTCCGGTTCGGCCTGCCCGACCGGCGCGGCGCGCCAGGCTCTTCGTGTGGCTGCGCAGGACATTCCTCGCGGCGCTGCTCTTCGCGGGGACCTACCTAGCCGCCTCCGAGCTGCTGATGCGGCTACCGGTCAACGCGGGGGCCGACCCCCTCGACGGCACGATCGATGTGTATCTGGTCTCGAACGGCGTGCACGTGGACGTGTTGGTCCCCGCCAGCCGACCCGAGCAGGACTGGCACGCCTGGTTGCCCGGAGAAGCTGGCCTGCCCCGGTCCTCGATGCTCGCCTTCGGCTGGGGCGAGCGGAACTTCTACCTCGACGTGCCCACGTGGGACGATCTCACGGCCGGTATTGCCCTGCGCGCGGTGTTCTGGCCCACCCGCACCGCAATGCATGTTTCGACCTGGAGCGGTCGGCCCAGCGAGCACGACCAGGTGCACCTCCTGCGTTTGACGCCCGAGGACTACGCTGAGCTTGTCGAGTACATTCGGTCCGGTTTTGAGCTAGACGAGAATCAGCGCCCCAAACTGCTCGATCATCCCGGCCACCAGGGGGAGAACACTCCCCCCAACCGATTCTTCGCAGGGCGTGGCAGCTACTCCCTCTTGCGCACCTGCAACACCTGGTCGAATGGCGCGGTGCAGGCGATGGGGAAGACCGCCGCCCGTTGGACTCCTTTTGAACGCGGCGCGCGGTACCACCTACCGGACAACCGGGGGCGCTAAGAGCGGTGCCGAGGCGGGAATCGGACAATCGCTTCCAGGGAAGAGGGTAGAGTCAGGGTCTCGCTCGCACTTGGCCCTACGGATGACTCTATGCACAGGTTCCGCCTCGCACCGCTCGCTCTGGTTCTCGCCGGATGTTTGCTCTCACCCCTGAATGGGCAGGCCAGCCAGGAGCTCTTGCCCGCGGGTAGCACCTGGCGCTACTTGGATAACGGCGTCTATCCGGGGATCACCTGGACCCTGGACGGATTCGATGATTCTGCCTGGAACAGCGGCCCGGGGCAGTTCGGGTATGGCGACGGGGATGAATCCACGACGGTGGACTTCGGTCCTGATCCCGAAGACAAGCACATCACTACCTGGTTTCGAACGGAGTTTGACTACGACGGAATCGCGCCAGTCTTGGCCCTGCGTTTGGAGCTCCTGCGCGATGACGGCGCTGTCGTCTACCTCAATGGCGAGGCGATCGCCCGGGATCGCTTGCAGCGCGGCAACGTGCGGGGCGAGACTCTCTCCGACGGCTCGTCCCAAGGTGCTGAGGAGTCCACGCCCCAAGTGCACTCCTTGGACGCCGGAGACCTCGCGATCGGCACCAATCAACTGGCCGTGGAGGTTCATCAGAACTCTGCTCGGGGAAGCGATCTCTCCTTCGACCTGGCCGTCGAAGGACTCGGTCACCACGTCCTTGTTCGTGGGCCCTACTTGCAGTCTGCAGCACCCGGAGCGATGAGGGTGCGTTGGCGGACATCGGGTCCAACGGACTCCTTGCTGCAGTTCGGAACGACGCCGCAGAACCTCAGCCAGACGGTTTCGGACTCCACGTTGAAGCGTGAGCACGAGCTGGTCCTCGACGGCCTGGTCGCCGGAGCCACCTACTACTATCGCGTTGGACACGCTGCTGAGACCTATCCCCTGGACCCAGCCCTGAGCTACCCGTTCCGCGTGCCCCAGGCCATCGGAACAGCCACGCCTTTCCGCGCTTGGATCCTTGGGGATCCGGGGACGGGGGACGAGAACGCGCGCAGCGTGCGCGACGCCTGGCTGGAGTTTTCGCAAGGGGTGCCGCCGGATCTGCTCTTGCTGCTGGGCGACAACGCCTACCCGGTAGGTTCCGATGCGGACTACCAGCACGGCATGTTCGCTCCCTACGGCGACATCCTGGCTACCACGCCCGTTTGGCCGGCACGGGGCAACCACGACGAATCGGACCAGGCCTACGCCGACATCTTCGATCCGCCGACGGCCGCCGAGCTCGGGGGAGTGGCTTCCGGGTCCGAGCTCTACTACAGCTTCGACCAAGGCAATGTGCACTTCATCTGCCTGGACTCCACCAACGACAACATCCAGGCCAACGGTCCCATGGGGATCTGGCTCGAGGCTGATCTTGCGGCGACGAACCGGGACTGGATCGTCGCGTTCTGGCATCACCCGCCCTACACGAAGGGCACCCACAACTCGGACACGGGTGTTCTTTCGAAGCAAATGCGTGAGGCCTTCGTGCCGCTGCTGGAAGCCGGGGGCGTCGATCTCGTGCTCGGTGGGCACAGCCACGTCTACGAACGATCGATGCTGATCACAGGTCACCACGACGTGTCCACGACCTTTGTTCCGAGCATGCTGGTCGACGGAGGGGATGGACGGCCAGAGGGCGACGGTGCTTACAACATCGGTCCCAATGCCGATGCGGGAACCCTGTACGTGGTAGCGGGAAGCTCGGGAACCACCCGTGAGGCGCCGTATCCGCCCCATCCGGTGAGCTTCGTACGCTTCGATGAGACCTTGGGGTCCCTGGTTCTCGACGTCGACGGTGGCCGGATGGACCTGACCTTCGTTGATTCCAAGGGCGACATCCGAGACACGGTCACGCTGCTGAACGAGACCTACGTCGGGCAGTACTGCCAGGCGCCGATTTCCAGCCAGGGTTGCCAGGTGACGGTGACCACGAATGGCGCCCCCAGCGTGAGCGGCGGCAGCTTTCAAATCAGCGCTACCCAGACCAACGCCGGCAGCGCTGGCCTGTTCTTCTATGGGCTAGAGCCGGCTGCCATGGACCTTGCCACGGGAAGGCTGTGCGTGGGTGGATCGCCGGCCAGGGTTGGCTTCCAGGGGACTGGAGGGATGGGCGCCTGCACCGGTCGAATGGACTTTGATTTCGGCGCGCTCCTGCAGTCGGGCAGCGACCCGAACCTGGTTCCAGGGGTGACGGTCTACACTCAGGCCTGGATCCGAGATCCGCTCGGAACACCGACCAGCATCTTCAGTGCCGCCCTGCAGTTCGTAGTTCAGCCCTAAGGAGCTCAAGGACTGAAAGCTGTGCGGAGGCGCGAGCAAGCCCGCCGCTTTCAGTCCTTGAGCTGCAGCTCGACGTCGAAGCGGCCGGCGGGGAAAGCAGGGGAACGGGCGGTGCGTTTGCCTTGGCGGGCGATGAGTTCGTAGTCCTTGTTTCGCAGGCCGCCGAGCATGAACTCGCCGTCCGGGTTGGTCTGGACGTGGCCTAGCTGCAGACCACCTGCGATGCTCTCCAGGCTGTGGCCGCGTGGGAGCGAATAGCCGTTGGCCAGGCTCACTTTGGCTCCAGCAATCGGCGCGCCGCTGGCGTCGATGACTCGGCCGCGAATCTCAAGGGTGACGTCCAGCAAGCGAAGATCAGGGCCATGGGCGTCAGAAAGGAAATGGGGAAGGTCTGTCTCAAAGCCTGGGTGCTCGGCGATGCCCCAGCCGGAGCGGGCTGCCAGGAAAGGCCTGCCCCAGTCGGCGGCCGGAACGTCGAGCGCGTACAAGCCCTGCTTGTCGGTAGTGCCGGCCGCGGTGCCGCAGACGACGGTGGTGCGGGAGGCCGGCTTGCCGGAAGGAAGGTAGACCTTGCCGGTCACGCGCACGGTGTATTCCGGGCCGCCGAGACGAATCTCGACTTCGATGGGTCCGGGGGGCCAGCCGCCCGGGGGCTCGTTCAGTCGCGCGAAAGCGCTGTCGGTGGAGCCTCGGCTAGCATCGAGGAAGAAATTCGCGCTGCTCGCAATGCCATGGAATTGCACCTGGCCGTTGGAATCGGTCACTGCCTTCCATGCTCTCCCGCTGAGCTTGCCCACCGCTCCCAGAGCGGCAGGGGGGGCCGCGGGTACGATGCGCCGTAGATCAACGGTGGCGTCCGGGTTGGGTAGGCCAGTGAAGTCGAGGACCGTGACGCTCACATCGATTCGTCGGGCGGCAACCCATAGCCTTCCGTCCGTGTCGTCCTGGGGTCCTCGATGCCCCAGCAGCGCCCAGTCGGGATGCAGGGATCGCAGATCCTGTGCATCGCCAGGTACCTCGATCTCGTAGAGGCCGAAGCCGTCGGTCTCGGTTGTGATCGGCGGGGGGGGCTGGTCCCGGATCAAAGCCCAGGCGAGGTCCGGGCGTGGGAAATGGCTGTTCGCCCAGGCCAGCAGGGCATGCGGGTCCGAGCGCAGTGCAGCTTGCTGCTCGGCGGACACCGGAATCCAGGTGTTGAGCCCCGCGATGACGGTGCGCGTCTCGTCCGTCCAGCGCAGAGCTCCTGGGTCAATCCACTCGAGTTCGATGCCGGCTAGAGCGGTGCCGTTTGAATCGAGGATCTGGCCGCGAATGGTGCGCAGCATGCCGCCGGAATTCGGCGGTAGAGCGCTGAATTCGGGCTCAACGGAGGCAGGGATTCTGGCGAGGCTAGGCAGACCGGGATCCAGCTTGGCAAGCGGCGTGCTCTCCGAGTCCTTCGTCGCTAGGCGCTCGGCTTGGGCGAGAGCAGCGAGCTCGATTCCTACCGGTTCAGCGGCCCACAGATGCCAGACTCCAAAGCCCAACACTGCTGCGATCAGGCCCGCAACTGCGAGCGGTACGAGTAGCGCAGTGCTCTGCTTCGCTGCGCCCCTGGCAAGCGGCGCCAGTGCGATGCACCAGGCCTGCCTGTCGCCGTACTCGCGATCGAGTTGGCCGTGCAGGCGCGCGATGCCGCGCTGGAGCCAGGTGCGAATCGTGGGGACGGGGCGATCGAGTTCCTTGGCGATCTGCGCGACCGACTTGCCGCGAAAGTAGCGCAGCAAGATGACGTTCCTGTAGCGCTCGTCGAGACCGAGCACTTGGTCGACGAGTTCGCGACTGCTCACTGCTTCTTGGACGAGGGCCTCGGTCGAAGGCAGTGCTTCGGGTCTTGCGACTGCTCTCTCCCTCCTGCTTGCGGAGCTTGTCGATCGCCATTGGCTGCGCGCGAGGTTGGACACCACACGCGTCAGCCAAGCGCGCACGTTGCCGATGGGTTCGGGCTTGCGTTCGAGCGCAACAAGCCAGGTCTGTTGCACCAGGTCGTCCGCGCTTGCGGCGTCGACCACCAGCCGGTGCGCGAGACGCTGCACCCAGTCGGCGTGCACGAGGAGATCCTCGATCGTGACTGCGCTCGGCGCCGCCATGCTACTTGTCCTCAGTGGCGCCAAGTTCGCCGGGGATCACTCTCCTGTAGGGACGGAAGGGCTGGTTGCTGAAGTCGCCGCCCAAGAGCAACAGGTCGTTGGCGTGCTCTTTGCCCGGCGCCACAAACACGTTGGCGGATTCAACGTCGCCCAGCGGATCGCCGTCGCGGGCGCGGAACATCAAGACGTGTGGGTTGCCATGGATGATCGTTAGCAGGTAGGGGCGCGACCACTGAACCTTGCCTTCGGCGCGGGAAATCAGCGTCCCAGACTCGTAGAGATGGAACTCCGCCAGCGCCTCGACGAATTTGGCCGGTATCTGGGCGAGGAATTCGGCGCCAGGCAGAAATTCGAGGGTGCTGGTGTCGGGTTTCAGGCCCATGCGCTCTGCCACGGCGCTATCCGATTCCCACAGGCCCTCCAGCCGGCCGGCCGTGACGTTGCTGGCGTCCGGTTCGACTCGGAGGTCTAGGGCCAAGGCAAGGCATACGGGGGCTAAGAGGACGAGGAGTAGCGCTGAGGTGAGGTGCCGGTGGTTCATCGGAGCGAAGGGGGGCGGTGCTGGGGGCGGGGTCGGAGCGTCCGCCGGATGTCCAACTGACGCGACCATCCCCGTGGCCAACTCAGGAATTTCAAGATTCAATGCCATTGGTCTAACTCTGCAGTTTTGACGCTTGTGTTTTGGTGGCCTAGGAAGACTCGTCAGTTTTGAGGACGGGGTGGATTCCCGTTTTGATCCAGGATGTCTCAGCAGTTCTGATGACTTCGACTTTGGTCGAAGGTTGTTTGCCGTCAGATCTGCGGAGTTATACTGCTTGAGTGGATTCTCTAAAGCCCGGCACCGACGATGAGCTGCTGCTGGATCTCGGTCTGCGACTGGAGGCCCAACGCCTTCGGCGGGCATGGAGCCAGGCCCAGTTGGCCCGGGAGTCAGGGGTCTCCAAAAGCACGATCGAGCGTCTGGAGGCCGGCTCGGGGGGCCAAACCAGGAGCCTAGTGAGGATTCTGCGCGCACTGGGGCTGCTGCAGGGCTTCGACGGGCTCGTGCCAGCCCTCGATGCCAGCCCCATGGAGCAGCTTGGCAACAAGCGGGCCGCCCGGCGGCGCGCCCCGCGCCTGCCAGCCCCCCCGGAACCGGGCCATTGGGTCTGGGGGGACGAACGATGACCAGTCTGGCCGAGGTTTGGCTGTGGGGGACGCGGATCGGCGCCGTCGCCCTCGAGCCGGGAAGCCCCGTGGCGAGCTTCGAGTATGACCCAGCGTTCCTGCCCAGTGGGATCCAGCTGTCGCCCCTGCATTTGCCGCTCGTTGCCGGAGTGCATGCGTTCCCCGCCTTAGCAACAGACGCGTACGCCGGACTGCCGGGGCTGTTCGCGGGCGCCCTGCCGGGTAAGTTCGCGACCACACTCGTCGACGCGTGGTTGATCGCGCAAGACCGTGAGCCGAACAGCATCGACGCCGTTCAACGCTTGCTCTTGGTCGGCGAGCGCGGCACCGGTGCGCTCGGTTTTCGGCCGGCGCTTTCCGCAGCGAGCTTCACCGTTGAAGCGCGCACTGCGCCGCTCGATGTTGCTGCACTTGCGCGGATGGTGGATCGCGTTCAGCGTCACGGTCGACGCGCGGCCGACGGGCTAGTTGATGAAGATGAGCACGCGGCCTTCTCGCAGCTCGTCTCTGTCGCGAGCACGATGCGCAGTGATGTTCCTGCCGCGTACGTGGATTGCAATCTGCAGACGGGTGAAATGCGCGCTGGCCAAAACGTGCAGCGCGCCGGACACGATCCCTGTGTTCTAGAGTTCGACTCCCTCGAGATCCGCGCGGATGGAACGGACGGGTCGCGGGACACCGCTGCGCTCCGTCACGCCTACGCCATGCTTGCGCGCGCAGCCGGCATCGATGTTGCGGAGACCCGGATCGTCAAGTACAGAGAGCAACGCCACCTGCTCAAGCGGCGCATCGATCGAAGCGCCCATGGGAAGCTCCACGTGCACAGCTTCTGCGCCATGGATCACCTGGACCCACGATCGGAGCAAAGCGTCGAGCAGCTGTTCTCCGTTGCGAAGCGGCTCGGTCTGGACATGCCGGACGTCGAGCAGATGTATGCACGCGTCGTCTTTCAGCTTCTGGCTCACGACCGCGCAGCGCACTTCGATGACTTCGCATTCACGATGAATCGCAGGGGGCAATGGAGCCTCGCGCCCGCTCGCGGATTCTCTTATAGCACCGTCCCGGGCTTCGATTCGAACGCTGCGCGCATGAGCCTGGCAGGCAAGTTCAGCGGCATTGAAACGGTAGACCTCGGCGACCTAGCCGCCAGCGTTTCCCTGCCTCGTGGCCAGGCCCTGCGCATCGCCAGGCGGGTGCGTGCAGCGCTCGAGCGTTGGCCCGAATTCGCCCAAGAATCGGCTCTAGGGGCCGAATGGACGGGTTGCGTGCAGGATGGCCTGCTGCTGGATCTTGTTCCGATCGGTAGCTAACGCATCCTCTGTGGTTTCCGCCCTGGGGTGCTGATCCGAGCAAGATTCCCAGCCGGCCTGGGACCAGCTGGCTGTGAATCGTGTTGCTTCGCGCTAGGGCTTGTAACCCTCGTTGGCCCGCTTTGCTGCGCCCGCTTTTAACGAGCTGTCGCGCGGCGGCGGAGGACACCGGAGGCTTCGATTTCCGCGCTAGCTTCCATCGGGTTGCCCTGAATATCGGCAGAGCCGTCCATGGAGGAGAGGAACGCGAGTTCGAGGTCCATCTCGCAGTCGGCGAAGTGGCCGGCGGCGGGGTTCCAAAGGAGCTCACCGCTGAGCTGCACGGCGATCTCCAGGCTGGCCTCGAGGTCCATGTCCAGGTCGCGATCGTTCGCGGAGCTGCGGATCAGCTCGAGGATCATCTCGCCGACCTCCATGTCGTGCTCCATCTCGCCACCAAGTGTGATGACCTGCAGGTTGACGCCGTCGGACTCGCGGGTGCCGGCGTAGGTGCATTCGACTGTGGCCTTCTTAACGAGTTCGGCCATCAACTCTTCAAGCTCGGCCGGAATGTCGGTCTCGGCCATCTTCTCGGCGGCGTTCTCCTGAAGGCGCGACCAGTCGAGGCCTGGCCAGAGAACACCGACGAGCTTGTTGCCCTCCAGGCGCCAGGAGTCCCCTTCACTCACCTCGCCGGTTGGCAGGAAGTCGCGCAGGTCCATGTCCTCTCCGCCGTGGGAGATCTTGTCGAGATCCAAACTCTCATCGTCTGCGGAGAGGTCGTACTCGCCGGTCTCCTCGTTCCACTGGAACGTCAGGGTGGTGCCTACGAGATCGTCGTCGCTTTCGCTTTGGGATTGACCGTCACCAGCTTCCAAGTCCGCGCTGATGGTGTTGAACACGCGGGTCACCTGCATGGGACGGCCGTCCTTGACCTCGCCGTAGGTATCCTCGACCTCGACCAGGACCGTGGCCGTCATGCTGGCCGCAGACATGTCCATGCCCATCATTGCGGGGTCCATGTCCTGGCCGTTGAAGTTGACCATCAGGTCGTCGAGGGCCATGTCTATCGTTGTCTCAAACGACTTGGTCAAGGTGGTCTCAGCCGCGGGCGCGAAAGCGATCCGGTCGAAGGCCGGGGCAGCTGCCAGGAGAGTGAGGGACGAGGCAGCGAGGAGGTGGCGTGCTTGCATGGGGGGATTTAGCGGTGAGAGGATGGAGGGGAGGGGGAATACGAGTCCACAAGACGGCTATTTCCCGGGAAACCTAGGGCCAAAGTAGTCAATCGGGCCGTCGCGCTCATCTCGCCAAGCGGAGCCTGCCGTAAGGCCAGGCCCAATCGTGGGGCAGGGACCCCATTCGCCATTGGTGGCGTAGTAGGGGACTCCGCCCCTTGGACAAAGGTGGACGACGAAGCTGCGGCGGGTGGAGCCGGGCCTGATGCTGTCGCGGCCCCCGTGGACCAAACCCCCGTGCCAGATCAGCACGTCGCCGCGCTTGGGCAAGAAGCGCTGGCGTTCGAGGCCGTGCTCGGCGGCGAGCGCCTCGTAGGACTCGGAGTAGCCTGCGGGCAGAGACTCTTCGGGCAGCAGGTAGTTCCGGCCGCTGGGGAAGGTGTGATCGGGGAGCCTGTGGCTGCCCACGAAATACTCGAGCTCTCCTGTGGCTGGCTCGATGTCTTCGAGCGCAATCCATAGCGCGACCATTTGCCAGGCGGGGTGCACGCCGACAAAATTCGTGTCGCGGTGCATGCCCTGCATCGTCCCACGTTCAAAGACCAAGCTTTGGAAGGCGACGATTTGCGGGCCGAGCAGGATGTGCATCCAGCGCTGCAGCTCCGGGGACTTGAGTACGCTACGGGCAGCTTCTGAGCTGCAGTGGACGTCGAGCAGCTTGTGGGGCTCGGCTCGCCAGCTGCCTCGCAGGCGGTCGACCATGACCTCGGTGGTGGAGTAGTGCTCGACCCAAATCTGGGGGTCTTCGGTTTCCCAAGCCCGGTCGATGTCCTGGCGCATGCGGTCGATTGCCCCTTCGGGGACGACGCTAGGCAGCTGCAGGAATCCGTTGCGCCGCCAGCTCCGCAGCAGTTCCCGATCGTGCTCGCTCAGGTTGGCCCCGGGCCAGCCTTGATCGATCCGCGCTTCGGCGCCGGCTCGGTCGTACCAGGGCAGGGGCGGCAGGGGGCGCCGTATCCGTCTGACGATCTGACCCCAGGTCGCCTGCCTTTTCATCTGGCGCAGGTGCCGAATGCGCCGCCGCAGAATTCCCACAGCAGCTACTGGGCGGTGACTTGCACCCGCTCTCCGATGTCGTCGAGGATGCGCCGGAGAGTGTCAAAATCAGGGTGTCGGAGCCGCATCCAACCGTTGGCCATGTAGCCGGCTTCCACGGACTGGGTAGGGGTGCCGGGCGCAGGGCAGTGCACGTCGATGATGCAATCGGCGTAGTCGCGGCGCACCTGGTCGAGCCCCTGGGCGCCGGTGATGACGCCGTCCTTGTCGGGGCGCAGCGCGATCATGCCGCCCGCAAATTCGCGGCTCGCACGCGCATCGGTTTGTCCGTGGACGAGCAGCTGAGCCCACTCGCGGTACAGGTCGATCCCGTTGGCTGCGCCATAGATGTCCCAGACGCGCACGCCAGGCGGGCGGCAGCCGATCTCGGAGAACTTCAGGCCCTTGGGCCCAAAGAACCACTCCATGTGCGTCGGGGCGGTTTCGATCCCCAGGGCCGCCAGGACGGCCCTCCCCATGCCCTTGACCTCGTCGTAGGTTTCGGTATCCACCTGGTTGGTGGTCACAATCTGCGGCGAGATCCAGTTCGTGCGCATCGCTTCGAGCACGCCGGGGTAGTAGTGCGAAACGAATTCGTGGGCGACTTCGCCATTCACCGCGAGGGTGTCCCAAAAGCCCTCATGGCCCTCGATGAATTCCTCAAGGGCGGCGCTGGCGCCGTGTCCAACACCGCACTCGGCGAGCGCGCTCTCAAGCTCGGCATCGTTCTCGACGCGTGAGGTGGCAGAGGCTCCCGCCCCGTCGCGGGGCTTGACGATCAAGGGGTAGCCGACCGAGGCCGCGAAGGCCTTGGCATCCTCGATGTTGTCGGCGCCGGTGGACTGGGCCGTCGCGATGTCCGCCTCGCGCAAGGCGTCCTTCATCGCTGGCTTGTCGCGACACAGCCAGGCTGTGCGTGTCGACGTGCCGGGGATTGAGCAGGCCTCGCGTACGTGCGCTACGGGCATGATGTGGGCTTCGACGGTGGCTTCGAGCCGATCGACCCATTCCCGCGCTTGGACGCGCTCAACGGCTTCTAGCAGCGCCTGCCCGTCCGTCACCGAACGCACCTGTTCATAGCCATCGAGCCAGCCCTTGACGTCCCTGGGGAGGGCAGAGGCGGGCGCTTCCCCAATTCCGGTCACGCGCGCTCCCACCGCGGCGAGCGCGCGTACGAACTGTTGCTGGTTGGCAGGGAATGAAGGCTCGACGAAGAGGACGTGCATGGTCAATCGAGAAGGCTGGTGTAGAGGTCCGTGTAGCGTTCGGCTTGGCGGTCCCACGAGAAGTCCTTGGTCATGCCGTTTTGCATGAGCACGTCCCAGGCGGTTGGTTCAGCCCAGACCTGAAGGACGTGGCGCAGGGTGGCCATCAGTGCCTCGGAGCTGAACTCTCCAAAGACGAAGCCAGTCCCGCTGCGTTCCGCATGATCCCAACGCTCGACCGTGTCGGCCAGCCCGCCGGTGTGACGCACCAGCGGCACGCTGCCGTATCGCAGGCTATACATCTGATTGAGGCCGCAGGGCTCGTAGCGCGAGGGCATTAGGAAGAGATCCGAGCCGGCTTCGATCCAGTGCGCCAGCTCGTTGTCATAGCCGAGTCGCAACCCGACCTTTTCGGGGTGGGTTTCCTGAAGCCAGCTGAAGTACTTCTCGTAGCGCTCCTCGCCGCTGCCCAGGATGACCATGCGTACGTCGTCGCCGCGCAGCAGCACGGGAAGGATGTCGGGCAACAGGTCAAAGCCCTTCTGGGCCGTCATCCGAGAGACGATCCCGATCAGCAGTGGCCCGCGGATTCCCTCTGGCCCGGGATCGAGGCCCATGCGTTTTTGCAGCTCCCGCTTCATGGCGGCCTTGCCGCTGGGGGCGGTGGCGGAGAAGTGGTGGGGGATGAGCGGATCGGTTGCCGGATTCCACTCGTCCGTGTCGATGCCGTTGACGATCCCGGTGAGGTGATCGGAGCGCTGCTCCAGGAGTGTCTCCAGGCCCATGCCGTACTCCGCGGTTTGGATCTCCCGGGCGTAGGTGCGCGATACCGTCGAGACCCAGTCCGCGTAGATCAGCCCGGTCTCTAGGAAGCTCACTTGTCCGTCCTCCAGGTGCCGCTGATGGAAACGGTCCCGGCCTTCCTGCAGACCCAGCTGATCGACGACCTTGGCCGGGAAAACGCCCTGGTAGCCGATGTTATGGATCGACAGCAGCGAGCGCGTCCCGGCGAAGAGCTCGTCCCAGCCGTACCAGTCCTTGAGGTAGAGGGGCAGTAGACCGGCGTGCCAGTCGTTGGCGTGCACGATGTCGGGTCCCCAGCCGGTGTTTTGGCAGGTCTCGAGCATGGCCCGGCACAGGGTGGCCCAGCGCACTGGCTCGTCGGGCTCGTCGGTGTAGAACCCGCTGCGATGGTACAGCTCGGGAGCATCGATAAACTCCACCTCCAGGGTCTTGCCACGGTTGAGACCCGCGTCCGGCGTCGAATCTGGAAGGGGTGAGGTCTGGACGGCGTACTGGACCTTGCCCCCGGGGAAATCCAGGGTCTTCTCCGTCAGGCCCTTCACCGGCCGGAAGCCGTAGGGACCGCCGGAGAGCTTGCCGTAGAGGGGGAGAAAGACCCGGACATCGTGCCCAGCGCGGTGCAGGGCACGGGCCAGGGCGGCCACCACATCGGCTAGCCCGCCGGTCTTGGCGAAGGGAGCGACTTCGGAAGAGACGAGGGCAATCTTCAGGGCGGGCATTGTTGGCCCCAGTCTACTCGCCAGCGCAGGCTATCCGGGAACGCTGGTATCCCCGCCCGGGCCAAGGGGCCTATCATGGTCCGGTCATGACATCGGTTGTTTTTGTCGCTCCCTACTCTCTCGAAAGCACAATGCGCTTCGTGCGCGCCGCTGCGAGCCTGCCTGGGGTCACCCTGGGCATCGTGGCCCAGGAGGCTCCTGAGGCCTGGATGGGCAAGCTCTCCGGAGCCGAGCGGGAGCGCATCGCGGGGTTCCAGCGGGTCGGCAACGCAATCGACCCCGACCAGCTCGAGGCCGGCATCCGGCGCCTCGCACCCGATCTCGGCGGTGAGGTGGATGCGGTGATCGGCATCCTGGAGCCCCTGCAGGAGACGCTGGGCGCGGTGCGCGAGCGCCTGGGGATCCGCGGTATGGACGCGGGCGAGGCCCGCAACTTCCGCGACAAGGCCCACATGAAGGACGTGCTGCGGGCGAGCGACCTGCCCTGTGCCCGTCACTGCCTGGCGACCAGCCCTGGGCAGGCTCTCGACTTCGCTTCGCAGCTCCTGCCGCTCGTGGCGAAGCCGCCCGCGGGGGCCGGCGGCGTCGACACCTTCCGCGTCGAGGAGGTGTCCCAGCTCGAACAATGGTTGCGCAGTCACCCTTGCTCGCCCGAGCGACCGCTGCTGCTCGAAGAATTCGTCCAGGGCGAAGAGTTCTCCTTCGACACGATCTCGGTGGGCGGCGAGCATCGCTTCCACTCCATCTCGACCTACGCGCCGACACCGCTGCAGGTTATGGAGACCCCATGGATCCAGTGGACGGTGATGCTGCCGCGCAGCATCGCTGGCCCTGAGTTCGATGGGATTCGCGAGGCGGGACCCAAGGCGCTCAGCGCCCTCGGGATGGTCAGCGGCATGAGCCACATGGAGTGGTTTCGCCGGGCCGATGGGACCATCGCGATCTCCGAGGTCGGGGCGCGCCCGCCGGGGGCACAGATCACCAGCCTGCTCAGCTACGCCCACGACCGCGATTTCTACTCGGCCTGGGCCGAGGTCAGCATCTTCGAGCGCTTTGACCCGCCGGAACGTTCCTACGCCGCCGGCGCCGCGTACCTGCGCGGGCAGGGCGCAGGTCGGGTGACTCAAGTCGAGGGCATCGAAGAGATTCAGCGCGAGCTCGGTGATCTGGTGATCGAGGCGAAACTGCCCCAGGCAGGCCAACCCAAGGCGAGCAGCTACGAGGGCGAGGGCTACGTGATCCTTCGTCACCCCGATACCGAGGTGGTCGCCGAAGGCCTCCGCAAAGTCGTCTCTACCCTCCGGGTACGCATGGGAGATCCCTCATGAAAGTGCTGATGATTTCGCCGGGCTTCCCGGCCGACATGAAGTACTTCACCCGGGGTCTCGCCGAAGTGGGTGCCCAGGTGATCGGCGTTGGAGACCAGGCAAAGGACGCCCTGGAGCCAATGGTGCGCGAATCGCTCTCGGCCTACATCGGTCTTCCAAACCTGTGGGAGGAAGAGCACACGATCCAGCGTGTGACCGACTGGCTGCAGACCAACGGCGTCAGTCTGGACCGCGTCGAATGCCTGTGGGAGCCCGGCGTGATGCTCGCCGCGCGGCTGCGCGAGCGCTTGGGAATCGACGGCACGTCGGTCGAGCAGGCCAACGCGTTCCGCGACAAGGAAGTCATGAAGATGGCCCTCGACGCGGCGGGGATTCGGACTCCGCATCACTACCGAGCGCAGAGCGCCGACGAGGTGCGGACGGCAGCCGAGAAGATCGGCTGGCCGATCATCGTCAAGCCCATCGATGGTGCGGGTTCGGCGGACACGTACACGGCGCGTTCGGACGAAGAGCTCGACGCGGTCCTGAGCGCGATCGGGCATGTGCCCGAGGTGTCCGTCGAGGAATACATCGAAGGAGAGGAGTACACCTACGACACGGTGTGCGCCGACGGCCGAGTGCTCTTTGAGAACGTCACCTGGTATCGACCGAAGCCGCTCTTCACGCGCCTCAACCCCTGGGTGAGCCAGCAGGCCATTTGTCTGTCGGACCTGGAGGCGCCTGAAATCAAAGTCGGCGTGGAGCTCGGCCGCAAGGTGCTCGCGGCGTTGGGCTATCGCACGGGCTTCACGCACATGGAATGGTTCCGCAACGCGGCCGGCGAGGCGATCTTCGGTGAAATTGGAGCGCGCTCCCCTGGCGGACGCCTGACCCACGGCATGAATCTTTCGGCGGATATCGACCTGTTCACCGGCTGGGCGGAGGCGGTGTGCTACGGGCGCCTGTCCCAGGACACGACCAAGCACTACAACGCCGCGCTGGTGTTCAAGCGTGCGACGGGCGACGGCCCGCGCATCACGGCCATCGAGGGGCTCGATCCGATTCTTGCTGAGCACGGCGACTGCTTGCCGGTTCTCGACCTCGTACCGGTGGGCGCTCCACGTCAGGACTGGCGCAAGGTCGTGACCGGCGACGGCTGGATCGTCGCGCGACATCCCGATCTGGGCGTGACCCGGCACATCGCCGATCGACTGGTGGGAGAGGTGCGCGTCGTCGCGGGCGGATGAGTCAGCAAGTGGCACCGGCCCAGCGCAGGGTTCTGCTCCTGGGGCCGCAGATCGATGACGGCAACGTCCTCGGCGCGCTTGACGATCTCGCGGTCGACGGTCCCCTGGCGCTGGTGACAGCCGGCTGGGAGGAACGCGATGGCGAGGACGAGGAGCTGCACGAGAGTGTGCGTAGCCGCGCTCTCAATCTCGGGCTGTTCCGGCGCTCCGAGGCGGTCTTTCGATCCGACATCGAGGTGCGCACGGTGCTGCACGAGCGCTACGACCGGCTGCGTGTGCTGCAGAACCTCTATCGCTTGCGCTTGGCCGGGCAGCTCGAAGCGTGCCGTGAGCTGTTGGCGGCGGACGGCCAGCCTGAGCTCTACGAGCCCGAGATCGCCGATGCGGTGGCGGGCGTTCAGCACCTCGACGCCCATCATCTGGCCCGGGTCGCTGCCCTTGACAGCGAGATTGCGGAGCGACTGGACGTGACCCGCAGGCCATCGCTCCAACGGCACATGGACGAGCTGCGCGGCGTACTCGAGCGTGCTGGTGCGCTGCTCGTGGCAGGCGGGCACGTGGCGATCCTGTTGAACCGCCTGCGACTGTTTCGCGTGCTGGACCTGGCCGAATCGCTGCCGATCGTCGCCTGGTCGGGGGGGGCAATGGTGATGGGGCAGCGCATCGTGCTGTTCCACGACAGTCCGCCCCAGGGACCGGGCGATGCGGAGGTGCTTTCGCCGGGCCTTGGGCTGGTGCGGGGCGTGCTTCCGCTGCCTAGTGCATCCCAGCGACTGCGACTCGACGACCCGGCGCGGGTCGCGCTTTTCGCGCGCCGCTTCGCGCCGGACCTCTGCGTGTGCCTGGATGGCGGCGAACAGGTGAGCGGCTTTGAAGGTCGAGACGACTGGAGCGTGCCCGAAGCGTGCCGCGTGCTGCGGCCTGACGGAGCGGTGGAGGCCGCATCGCTCGCATGAACTCGATCGATCTGACCCGGGCCGGGGAGACCCCCTCGATGGCCGACGTGCGCGCTGGGCTGCAAGACGCCGTGCGCGAGGATCCGCGCCTTTTCCAGCAGCGGTTGGGGGCCCAGCCCTTTCCGGTGCTGGAAAACGGCCGTGCGCTCTTCGCCCACGTGGCCGAGGCCGACCAGGTGCTGCTGCACCACTGGATCTATGCGCTGGAGTCCGCGCACCCATTCGAGCGTGTGCCGGGCACCGACCTGTGGCTGCTGGAGATCGAGATCCAGCACGAGGCCCGGGTGGAGTACAAGGTCGAGGTCGTGCGCGGGGAAGAGCATCGGCTGGTCCAGGATCCGCTCAACCCCAACCTGGCCCAGGATCCGTTCGGCGCAAACTCCGTGGCTACCGGCTTCGGGTACCTCGACCCGGAATGGGCCGAAGAACACCCGGGCACGCGCCGGGGCGAGGTCGTCGAGCGTCGTCTGCGCTCGGACGTCTTTGGTGACGTGCGACCGCTATCGATCTACCTGCCGGCGCGCTTCCGTGAGACGCGGCGCTACCCGCTGCTGGTGGTGCACGACGGCTTGGACTACCTGCGCTTCGCCAGCTTGAAAAACATCCTGGACAATCTGATCCACCGGCTGGAGATCCCTCCGATGGTCGTGGCGATGACCCAGTCGCCGAACCGGGTTGTGGAGTATGCCGCGGACGAGAAGCACGCCCGCTTTCTCGCCGACGAGCTCGTCCCGCTGCTCGAGAACGAGTTCCCCCTGCTCGAGGGACCCCAGGACCGGGCCCTGCTAGGGGCCTCGTTCGGGGCCGTGGCCAGTTTGCACACCAGCTGGGTGCGGCCTGGGGTCTTCGGCAAGCTGCTTCTTCAGTCGGGCTCGTTTGCCTTCACCGACATCGGCGACCATGACCGGGGGCCGCTCTTTGACCCCGTGGTCGAGTTTGTGAACGCCTTCCGGGCCGAGCCCAGCGCCCCTGAACAGATCTTCCTGTCCTGCGGGACCTACGAGTCGCTGATCTACTACAACCGCTCGATGCTGCCCGTTCTGCAGGGGGTGGGCAGCGACGTGCGGCTCGTGGAGGCCCAGGACGGCCACAACTGGGAGAACTGGCGCGACCGCCTGCGCGAGGGCCTCACCTGGCTGTTCGCGGGGCCCCTCTGGATGGTCTACGAGTAGGTCGGCGGCCCGGGCGGAAAAAACTTGCCGGGTTTCCCGTGGAACTCTGTCCCTTTCGACCCTTGGGGTCGTAGAGGAACATGGCGCGAGTGGGTTCCACTCCGACTACCAACCCCTGAATCTAAGGGTTCCCACTCGCGCCGACCTCTCACCTTTCAGGGCCAACTCCTCACGGGCCGCCAAGGCTGGCGCGTGGGTTGAGCAGGCTGCTGCATCGGAACGAAGCCACTGCCCTGGCGGGGATCGAATAGGATGGTGCCTACCCATGGCAACCACCACCCGTCGAATCGGCCTGTCCCTCGGGGCAGACCTGTGCTGGCCGAAGTGCTTCGAGGACATTCTTGAGCGCTGGAACCCAACCCTGCGCGTGGGCGGCGAGGACGTCCGGTTCGAGGTCAAGCGCGTCAACCTCGAGCCCTTCAAGCTCGAGAGTAACGGTCGTTACGACCTGGTCATCGATCGCCTGACCCACTGGCACGCCAATACCCGCGAGTGGATCAAGAAGGTCGTGTTGATGGACGACGTCTACGTCTTCAACAACCCCTGGTCGGTCCAGTCGATGGAAAAACAGACCAGCTACTGCGCGATGACGCGGCTAGGCATGCCTGTCCCCGAGACGTGGATGGTTCCGCCGAAGGAGTACGACGAGAAGCCGGACCTGCAACCGACCCTGGACCGCTACGCGAAGCTCTTCGACCTGAAGGAGGTGGGCGACAAGGTGGGCTACCCGCTCTTCATGAAGCCCTACGACGGCGGCGGCTGGGTCGGGGTGAGCAAGGTCGACGACGGGGACGCGCTCAACAAGGCCTACGACGAGTCGGGCAAGATGCTGATGCATCTCCAAAAGGGGGTTGTGCCCTACGACCACTTTGTGCGCTGCGTGGCGGTCGGCCCCCAGGTTCGGGTCGTGTCGTACGATCCCGAAGCGCCGCTGCACGGCCGCTACACCGACACCTTCGACCACCTGACCGAGGCGCAATTGGAGCACCTGCGCACGGTCACGCTCACCATCAACTCGTTCTTCGGCTGGGACTTCAATTCTTGTGAGTGCCTGGGGGACGGCAAGCTTTGGAGCCCGATCGATTTCGCGAACCCTTGCCCCGACTCCCAGGTCACGTCGCTCCATCGCCACTTTCCCTGGCTGGTGCTGGCCAAGCTGCGTTGGGCCCTGTTTTGCGCGGCGACGAAGCGCACATTTCGGCGAACGCTGGACTGGGATCCCTACTTCCGCATCGCGGACAACGAAGCGAGTTACGAGAGCAAGCTGGCCCAGTATGGGCGTGTCGCGGCCGAACGCTTCGACACGGCGGCCTTCGAGGAGTTTTGCGACAAGCACCTGGGGCCCCTTGAAGAGGTGGCGTGGGAGTACTTTGGCGGCGACGAGGCCCGCAGCGCCGTGCGCGCGAAGGTCGAGGCGCTCTACCCCGAGCACGAAATCGATGAGTTCACGGATCGCTTCTGGTCCGCGATTCAAACCTGGCGCGCCGAGGAGTCGGCAGGAGCAGCCCGATGAGCCGTCTATCCACCCGCTGGTATTCCGAACGCGTCGGCCGCGAAGTTCAGGTGGTGCGCTGGGGTGAGACAGGAGTGCCGGTCTTGTTCTTCCCGACCGCGGCGGGTGATGCCGAGGAGGTCGAGCGCTTCCTCATGGTCGACGCACTGGCGCCACTGCTCGAAGCTGGCCGCATCAAGCTGTACTCGGTCGACTCGGTGCCCGGTCAGGTTTGGCTCAAAGAGAACAACAAGCCGCCCGTGGCCACCAACGCTCAAGCGGGCTTCGACGGCTTCGTGGCCGAAGAGCTCGTGCCCGCCATCTACGAGGACTGCGGCGGTGAGCCCCTGGAGATCATTGCCACCGGCGCGTCGATCGGCGCCTACAATGCACTCGCCTCGATTTGTCGCCACCCCAGCCTGTTCAGTCAGGCTTTCTGCCTGTCGGGTACCTACGAGCTTTCCAAGTTCCTCGACGGCGGTATGGACGAGGCCTGGTACTTCTCGTCGCCGCTGCACTTCGTCCCGGGCATGGACGAGAAGCACGCCGATCTCGTCAAGCTGCGCGAGCGCTTCATTCTGCTGGCCCACGGCACCGGTCGCTGGGAAGACCCGGCCGAGAGCTGGGCCGTAGCCGATGTGCTCGGCAAGCGCGGCATTCCCAATCGCGTCGACGAGTGGGGCGATGAATGGGACCACGATTGGCCGACGTGGCGGCGCATGCTGCCGCAGTTCCTGGAAGAACGCCTCGACGAGGTGGCGGCGGATACGCCCAGCGAACGGGCGGCGCCCTGAGCGGCGGACCTAGCCCGGGCTAGTCTGAAAACAAGCGGGCTAGCTCAGCCTGTGCGGTGTCGTCGATGTTGACCCATTCCTTCGCCTCCATCGTGGTATGGGCGGAGGACATGCGCTGGGCCGTGAATTCAAGGAGGACGAGAGCGGATTCGGAGGCATGCGTGGCGCCTACGGCGTAGCGCCGGTCCCAGTGCGCACTGTAGATCTTGCCTTCAGGGGCAGGGGCGTGGCCGATCTGAATGAGGCTGAGCAGCCGGCGCTTCTCCTCGCCGGAAACGGTCGCCTTGGCGGTATAGAGCATCTCCAAGTCGCCAACGCTCACAGTAGAGATCAATCCAGCAGCCGCCCGCTGCTTCCGATCATACGGCGGCATCGAGTTGCTGTCTGGGTCCCAATAGACCTCCAGCTCGTCTGCCCGGTACAGGGTCAGCGCAACGCATTCGGGGAGCGGGGACTGCTCTTCCGCGGGCGGTGCGGGCCACAGGAAGAGGAACGTCTCGGGGAAAGCCACGCAGGCGAGCCCGAGCCATACGGCAATCGTCACGAGGACCGCGAGCCTGGCATTGCTCCTTCTTTCGACCATCCAGCCAAGGGGAACGCAGCCCGCTGGCCGGGGTTCTATGAAGGCTCGAACTCGAAGCCAGTCGGGACGACGGTGACGCCGTTGGGGCTGACTTTGAAGCGCTTGGCGTCCTCAACGGGGTCTTCGCCGATCACCGTGCCGGCCGGGACGTTGACCCACTTGTCGACGATGACCTTGGTGAGGCGCGCACCGTCACCGACCTCGACGCCGCCGCCGAGGATGCATCGGTCGATCACCGCGTCCTCGCCGGTGTACACGCGGTTGGACAGGATCGAGTTCTTGATCTTCGAGCCTGAGACGATCGAGCCATTGCAGAGCATCGAATCGACGACCTCCACTTTGCGCCCGTCGCTGCCGTCGAAGACGGTCTTGGCCGGAGGGTCGTTGTGCCAGAGCGTGTAGATGGGCCAGGTCTGGTCGTAGAGGTTGAACTCGGGGGTGACGCTGCACAGGTCCAGGTTGGCGTCGTAGTAGGCGTCGATGGTGCCGACGTCGCGCCAATAGGGGGTCTCGACCGCTTCGCTGCCGGCGGATGTGAAGGCGTGGGTGCGGACCTCGGCGCCGTCCTCGACCATGGCGGGCAGAATGTCTTTGCCGAAGTCGTGATCGGAATTGGAGCCGAGCTCAGCGTCGGCGCGCAGGCGATCGGCGAGCTCCTTGGCCTCAAAGATGTAGATTCCCATCGAGCCGAGGCAGGTGCCGGGTTTGCCGGGGATTTCGGTTCCAGCCGGGGGCTTTTCCTGGAAGCCAACCACCGAGCCGCCGCGATCGACCTCGAGGATGCCGAAGCGGTCGGACTCCTCGGCTGGAATCTCGACGGCGCCGATCGTGCAGGCCGCGCCGCTCTCGACGTGCTGGGTCAGCATCGCGCCGTAATCCATCTTGTAGATGTGATCGCCCGATAGGATCAACACGTGGCGCGGCTGCTCCTTTTGCATCAGCTCCAGGTTGTGGGCGATCGCATCGGCGGTTCCCTCGTACCAGCGGCCGCTGCCGTGGTGCTGGGGCGGGCGCGGTGCGATGAACTGAGCCAGGCGTCTAGGCAGGAAGTTCCAGGCGAGGCGCAAATGCTCTTCCAAGGAGAAAGCCTGGTACTGGGTCAGTACATAGATTCGCCGTAGTCCTGAGTGAATGCAGTTCGTCAGGGTGAAGTCGATGATTCGATACGCACCACCAAAGGGCACCGCAGGCTTGGCCCGGGTCGTTGTGAGCGGCTTGAGCCGCTCACCGCGACCGCCCGCCAACACGAAGGTGAGGGTGTCCTTGAGCTCTTGCGTCAGGTTCATCGATTGGCAGATCCGGCAGGCCTTACTCGGGATGTCTTCTCCCAGCTTAGTGGATCTACCACCTTCCCGTGAGAGTTGACTGGGCTATGGAGCCACCGATGCGGCGGGGCGAAGGGGTCATTCCACCCTGTGCGTGCCCACAAATTTGAGCTTGTGTGTAGGTTGAAGGTCCTGCTTCGTATTCGGGTGGCTTCGCTCGCTACCCGGATCCACCCTGCCAGTTTCTGTACAGGAGACCGCATACACCGTCTCATCCGGCTCGCGTCCGTCGCCGCCCTCGCCCCTGCGGCCATTGCTCAAACCGTGTTCGTCCCCCTTGGCGACGTACCGGATAGCGTGGGGATCTCGAGGCTCCACCACCTCTCAGCCGATGGGACCCAGGGCTACGGGGAGAGCCATTTTCCCGGCAATCAGTTCGTGGCAAATGAGTGGGGCGCGGACCGGGGAGTCGAACTGGTGGGTTCCTCCTTGGGCACCCCCGCCAACGTTGGGGTCAATGGTATGGATGGAACTGGATCCCGCGTCATCGGCACGCTTCCCATGGCCGGATCCTCAAGCGCTGGGTTTCTCTGGGACGCCACGACGGGCATCCAATTCCTCGGTGATCTCTTAGGTGGTGACTCGAGCACTCCGCTCGGAATCAGCCAAGACGGAACGGTTGTGGTCGGGATGAGCCCCAGCTCGAGGCTCGACAGCGAGGCATTCGTCTGGATCGAAGGCGAGGGCATGGTCGGGCTTGGCGCGGGTGGACCGCTTCGTTCCTACCAGAACTCCACTGCAGCCCGGATCGTCAGTGGCGACGGGTCCACGGTGTTGGGACAGAGCATTTCCGCCAACGGCATCGAGATCTTTCTCTGGACGGAAGCAGGCGGCTTGCAAAGGATCGGAGGGAGCGACAGCAACTACGCTCTGAAGGCTCCAGTGGCCATCAGTTGGGATGGATCGATCATCGCCGGAAGGGATGCCGATGGAGCGCCTGTTCTTTGGAGCGCCCAAGGGGTGACTGCACTGGGCACAGTCGATGGGCACGTGGGCAGTGCGCCTTGGGCCATGGACGGAGCGGGTACGGTGGTCGTAGGTACTGCGGCGACGGGGGACAACTGCGTTGGGATCGAGCCTTGGATTTGGACGGCGGACTTGGGAACGCTTGTGTTGAAGGACTACCTCGCCGCCCGCGGGGCCGTTGGTTTGGAGGATTGGTGCCTCGTTGTGCCCAGTGCGGTCTCCTTCGACGGCAATGTCATCACCGGTAATGGGTTTGATCCCGAGGGCGAAAGCCGCGGCTGGATCGCCTATCTAGACGCTCCTCCGGGCTTGAACCTCGGGGAATCGATCTGCTCGCCCGCGGTCAGCAACAGCAGCGGAGTCCCGGCGAGCATCCTGACCGCCGGTTCGCGGTTGGTGGAGAACAATGCAACGACGCTGCATGTGAACGGATTGCCCACGGATCAGGCAGGTTTCTTCCTCAATGGCAGCAACTCGGCCTTTGTACCCATGGCGGGCGGTAGCCAGGGGAACCTCTGCCTCGGTGGCGCGGTTGGCCGTTACTCAAGGGCTGGCGAGGTCCAAGACAGCGGGGCGTTTGGGGCCATTGGGCTTACGATCGACCTGACCGACTCCCCCGGTGCCATGGGCCCATTCGCGATTCTCGCTGGGCAGAGCTACTTCTTTCAGGCTTGGTATCGGGACGTGAACCCTGCCGCAACGAGCAACTTCTCGGACGCCGTGGGGGTAGACTTTCTCTAGGCTGGCTGTGGTGGAATGGCGGGGCGGATTCCAGCTTGTCTCCGTGGCCCCTGCGCTGTGAGCGCTTGCGGCACGTGAGCTCGGCATCTTCACGACGCAGGGGCCAAGGGTCCCAGCCGGGATCCATAGCTCGCTTTTCCTTACCCTAGCGGTTCGTCCAGGATCCCCTACACACCGTTCCTCGCGCGGACTCTCCATGACATCGGTCTGCTTCTACTTTCAGGTTCACCAGCCCTACCGGCTGAACCGCAGCATCGATCCCATGGCGCCACCCGAGGCCGCCTACTTTGATGACGGCCTGAACAGGCTGGTGATGGAGCGCGTAGCGGAGCGCTGCTACCTGCCCGGCAACGCAGTGCTGCTCGACGCGATCGAACGATCGGAAGGCCGCTTTCGCTGCAGTTTCTCGATCTCGGGGACCGCGCTGAGTCAGTTCGAGGCCTGGGTGCCCGAAGTGCTCGATAGTTTTCGTGCGCTCTTCGATACGGGTAGCGTCGAACTGCTCGCCGAGACCAGCCACCACAGCCTCGCCGCGCTGGCGAACCCCGCGGAGTTTCGGCGCCAGGTGACCGATCACGTCACGGACCTGGAGCGGCTCTTCGGCGTGCGTCCAACGAGCTTCCGCAACACCGAGCTCATTCTCGATGAGTCCATGGCTGCCCTGGTGGAGGGCATGGGTTTCACGGCGCTTGTTGGGGAAGGGGCGGACCCGCTGCTGGGTTGGCGCTCGGCGGGCCGGGTGTACCGGCCGAAGGGCTGTGAGTCCCTCGCTCTGCTGCTGCGGTCCTATGGCTTTTCGGACGACATCGCGTTCCGCTTCAGCAACCAAAGCTGGGAGTCGTACCCGCTGATGGCCGATACCTTCGCCGACTGGCTGAGCCGTGTGCCTGGGGACACACCCTTCCTGGGCCTGTTCATGGACTACGAGACCTTCGGGGAGCACCAGGACGTGGACACCGGTATCTTCGAGTTCCTGCGCGCGCTGCCGGGCTACGTGCTCGAGCACGCGAATCTCGACTTTGCCACGCCCGCCGAGGTGGCGCAGGCCCACGCGCCGGTCGCCGAGCTTGAGTACCCGCGTCCGATCTCCTGGGCCGACGCCGAGCGCGACCTTTCGGCCTGGCTGGGCAACGAGATGCAGCGCGGCGCGTTCGATGCAATCTGGAATCTCGCGCCCCTCGCGCACGCAGCGGGTGGGGAGCTCTACCAGCTCTGGCGCAAGCTCACCACGTCCGACCACACCTACTACATGTCGACCAAGCACGTGCACGAATCCGACGGCGACGTGCACGCGTACTTCAGTCCCTATGAGTCTCCGCACCAGGCCTTTGTGACCGCCATGGGGGCGGTGGAGGATCTGGCGGGGCGCCTGAAGGGGACCGGCGGTAGCAGCCAGCAGGCGAGGCACAGAGCCATCGATCTTGAGAGCCCCGACTGAAGATTGCGCCCTTCGACCCCCGTCAAAGCCCTATGGTCGCTCGTTCTCTTCTTCTTACGCTTGTGGCAGCGGCCGCTATTGTTGGCCTCGTCTGGCGAATGAGCCTGCCCCAGGCGGCGGAGTTGACTGCACTGTCAGGACCTCCTGCTTCGAAAGGCGATGGGCCGACGGGGCCCTCTCCCCCCCCAGCGACGCTAGAGGAGTCCGGCACCAGGGCTGTACGCTCTCAGCTGGAGCTTGCCCTTGACGGTGACGCTTCCGACCCGGCGGCTGCACAGCCTGGAATTCCCCTCGCCGTGCGCCTCACGGTGTTTGAGGTGGTTGCTCGTGGGGAGACAAGGCCTATCGCCCACGTCGCGATGTCGGTTTGGTTGGCGAGGGGGGGGCCGGGATCCGCTGATGCCCCTTTCCATGGGGGCGGGACAAGCGCTGTCCGGGCAACCACAGACGCGGAAGGAATTCTCACCACCACGCTCATGGTCCCAGAGGACTGGTGCGATGACCTTGAGGATGCGCAGGCGGACGGGGATCGCGGCAGCCGCCAGGCTGCCGCGATCTCGATCCACGCTCGCCCCGTGGAGCCCGGCTTTCAACAGAATCTCCGCGGGTTAGGGCTGTCGATGCCACTCCCGGAGCGGGTAGAGAAGGGAGTGCGTCTGCGACGTGGCGGAAACCTGCGTGTCGTGACTCGTCACGGAGGCGAGCTCCGTGCATCCGAGGTTCTCCTCCTCTACGAGACTGAGGCTGGCACGTGGCGCTGGAAGGAGCGTGCCGACACCCTCCAGGCAGGGCACTACTCAATCAAGGTCGATCAACCGGGAAGGTATGGGGTCACGGCACGGGTCAGTGGGATCGGCACGGCCTGGACCATTGTGGAGTGGTCACAGGAGTCCGCGACTGCGGAGGCGATCGAGCTCAACCTCGCAGGGTCCGGAACACTGACCGGGCGATTGGTCGACCCAGGTGGCGCTCCGGTCCAGGACCATGGTGTTCGAGCGATCCATACTCGTATCGACAAGGCGACGGACCTCACTACAAATCAACGGCTTGACCATGAGCGCGGTGATGGCTGTGCCATCGGCACGGCTCAAACGAATGCGGACGGCGAGTTCCGCATCACGGGTCTCGAGCCTGGGGACTACCGGCTCCTTGGGTGGGATCGCTCGAACTTGAGGGAGCCTCAGCAGCTAGCCGAGCAGGTAGCGACCGGTTCAGGACCCCAGACCTACACCATCGAGCGCCATGCCCTTTTCATCAAGGTGGTGGATGAACGTGGCGCGCCGGTGGAGATCTTCGGTCACGACCCGATTTACATTCCGTCGCTTTCGAATCGGGTCTTGGTCTGCTGCTATCCCCAGGTCTTGGAGTTCGGCGAGCCTAGGCAGGCCTTGTGGTCTACCTCAAGTGGCGACTACCTCATCGCCCAGCTAGAGCCTGATCGTGATTACGTGCTGAGGGTCTACTCATTCACCCAGGTTCCTGTGGATCGTACGGTGCGCCTGGGGATCACCGAGTACCAAGAGGAAGTCGTGCTCCGGCTGGGGGCGCCCGTAGAGGCCGCATCGCTCCAGCTGATCTGCCGTGCACCCGGTGGGGAGCCTGCTGGGGCTGACCTGTGGGTCACCGTGAGGGATCACTCGGGATACCCCATCCGGGAAGCTGAGATCAAAAGGTCAAGCGACGTCCCCCTAACGATGCAGCTGCCGCCCGGCGATTTCTTCCTTCAAGTGAAGGAGAAACGGTTTCCGCGCTATGCGCCCGTCCAGGTGAAGCTCCAGCTTGTCCCCGGCGAGTCTCGGGTCGAGTCCCTTGAGCTTCGCGCGGCCGGCTCGCTCGCGGTGGAGATCAAAGCGACAGGGCCGCGAGGCCCCTTCAAGGAAGTGACCGAGCGACAGGAATTGATTGCGAGAATGAGAGACGGGACCCTTTCCGGCGGTGTCGCCGTGAAGCTCATCCCGGCAGATGGCAGCGACGATCTCAACTTGACCTTCCCCACTCAGGGTCCGATCTACATGAGTCATCAGGGGCCCGACCCCGGGATTCCGTTCGGCACCATCCTACGTGCGACGGAGCGGATCGCTGTCGGAGACTATACGGTGCAGCTGACAGCGCTGGGCTACGAGCCTGTTGAGAGGCAGGTCACCATCCGCGATAGGAAGCGCAGGAGAATCAAAGTAACCATGATTCCCGTCGAGTAGCGCGCAGTCGCCCACGTCGACCAGCCCATGGAGGTCAATGCTGAGGGCCGTCGACCCGAAGCCCGCAGGGAGGAGGGGCTCGAACTCCGTTGTATTCGGCCTTGGCTACGACAACCAGTTCTTGATCGAGGCCGGCGATCCGATCTACCGGGTGCGGGTGGACACCGCCCTAGGGGAGAAGCTCATCATGCGCGGTTCTGAGCCGTTCCTGCGGAAGAGCAGCAGCATTTACCAGGGCGGCGAGACTACGGACATCTTCGGCGGCGAGCACGCCTTTCACGCCAGCCCCGACGGACGCTTCCTGCTGAACCGTGTTGAGCTCGACGGGACCGACAACCTGCTGGCTTGACCCGAGATTCCCTAGGCACGGGCTACTGCATGGCTGAGCCGAACAGCACGGGGACCTCTGCGCTCGACATTGACCTGAACGGGATTCCGACGACGCCCACCTCGGCAGCAATGCCGGGCGACAGCTGACACTTCCAGTCCTGGTATCGGGACGTGAACCCAACGACGACGAGCAAGCTCTCCCTGCCCGTCTCGTTGGAGTTCCACTCGTTCGTTGCTACCCCTGAGCTCGCCGCACTTGGGCGGCGGGTGGAGTCATCCCTCGCCCCGAGGAGGCGGCAACGTGAAGGAAGGGAAAAGTAGGCCGGCGGCGGAGTCCCCGGCCCACTTCGGCTACCGGCCGTTGAGCCGGTCCAGCGCCTCACGAGCGGCTTGGGCCACGTCGGCGTCGGGGGCAGCCAGGAGCCCGATGAGCTCGGGCATGGCCTCCACCGCTTCCCACGTGGCAAGCCCTCGCACGGCTTCGATGCGCACGGCCTTGTCCTGGGAGCCGATCAGGGCCATCAGCTTACCGACTGTGGCCTCCCGGGTGGCGCGCTTAATCCCGCGTGAAGCCCAACGCTCCTCGGCGTCCTGCAGCGCGGCAACCTTCTCGACCTGGGCTAGGCACCAGGTGCGCTGGTCTTCGGATGGCGTCTTGCGGGCGGCGATCAGCAGCAACTTGGCCGATTCGTCGGACAGGAAGCCCTTGAGAGCATCGGTTGCGGCGGAGTAGTGGGGGTGCCCGGCAGGGCCTACGATGACCTTGGCGATGACCGGCAGCATGTCCGGGTCGCGCAGGTGGCCGATCGCCTTGAGGGCCTCCTCACCGCAGTTTGGATGGTCGACCAGGGCGCTGAGCCAAGGGCCGTCGACCGCGTCTGAGTGGTTTGCCATCCAGCTCGCCACACGGCCGGCGAGAGCGCCGCTGCCCTCGAGGTGAGCCGGGTCAGCGACGACAGCCGCAGCGATTTCTGGGGTGATGGGGAGCATCTGCCCCATTTGGTGGAAAGCGCGGTCGATGGTGTCCTGGGCGGCTCCGGGCACCTTCAGCAGTGCTTCTCCCGCTTGGGCGCGGACCGCTGCGGGGAAGCGTTTGATCATGCTTTGACCGATCTTCGAGCCGTCCATTCTCTGCATGTCGGCGAGGGTCACCCCCTCCGGCGTACTTAGGAACGTCGCAATGGCCTTCGGGATCCGATCGTCGCCCGAACCAGGGATCGCGTGGAGTGCGAACACTTGGGCGAAGAGGGAGGGGGCGGGCGTTTGGGTGAGCACATCCAGGATCGCGTTGGCGGCAGGGCCCTGGCGGTCTGTGGGCAATGTGCGGAGAGAGAATTGGAGGCTGGTCCCAGGACTGAAGTTGGGGTGATCGGCGTACGAATCGGCGAAGGCGATCAAGGCTCGCGCCCAGGTCTCCGGGCTCACTGTCTTGAGCATCTCGCGCGGCTGGCCGGTCTGGGCCAGGGCGTTCTCAAGCAGAGCCTTGTCCTGCGTATCCACTGCCCAGTTCAGGAGTGCTTCGAGGCCCTCCGGACTCCGCGATGCCAGATTGAACTTGTTGCTATACCGAGGCAACAATCCGCCGAGGATCCGCGGGTCCGATTCCATGGCAAAGCTCGAGCGCAGGATCTTCGTGCAGTCTTCCGGATGCTGATACCAGGCGAGATTGCTGAGGCCTATGCGTGCAGACAGGCGCACATTCGAATCCGGATCTACGGCCAAGGCGGCGAGAACCGGCTGTTGTTGCTCCCAGGGCAGCAATCCGGCGCAATCGGCGAGACCGACGCGGACGAGAACGTCTTCGTCAGCGACCAGGGCCATCAGCGTCTCGGTCGCTAGCGGCAGGTCGAGGCTGCTCGCGCCGATCGTCGTGGTCTCCACTTCGTACTCGGGAAGCGCGGGAATCACCAGCTCCTCATCGTCACGACCAAGCAGGTAGAGATCCTTGGTCACGTTTCTGCGCACCTCAGGATTCGGGTCCCGCAGCAGGGCATCGACGTAGGCGGCGGCCCCGTCGCCGAGGGGCGGCAGCCAGTACTGCGTGCGCTCCCCTTGCGCGCCGGGAGTCCCGGGCAGGTCCAACACTCTGCGCTCAACGAGCCAGTTGAGACCATTGAGACGTTCAACTACCTCACCTGCGAGAACTGCCCCGTAAATGCCAGCGTTGCTGGGCATCTTTAGCAGTGCCCGGTGAACCAAATTGCGGGTCCGGGCGTCGGGAGGCAGGAAGTTCTCAAGGAGTAGATCGCGGATGCTCTCAGCTGAATTGTTGGATATCCACCTCGACACGTTTTCCGAAAGACCGGCTGGCGACGCCAACTCATCCCGTATCGCTGCCCGCATTCCGGGCAGGAAGATCCCGTGCGATGCAACGCCATAGAGCGCAAAGGTAATCGGCTCACGATACTCGGCATCGGTCACCATCTGATCGCATAGCGACAGCAGGTTGGGCAGCGTTGAGTCCCCCGCGCCGGGTGTCGCGCTCTTCCAGCTGGCGGCAAACCCGAAGGGGAAGGCACTCTCCACCGCACGCGCAAAGCGCAGCTTGAACAGGACCGAGAGCGAGCCTTCCTGCATGCGTCTCATCACAAAGGCGTCGGCTTGGCGAGGAGCGACCGTCAGCAAGATCGTCAGGGGATCTTTGCTGATATCCGCGCAGTACTCGTCTTCTCGGCTATCCAGGAAGGCGACGAGCCCCGGTACGCTGCGCGCTCCGAGTTGGTGAAGGAACGCAACGTTCCCGGTATGAATCGCGACTTCCACCTGGCCGTCGATGTCGGCATTGGACCCAGAGCGCCCGGCTGCCCTTGCACCCAACGGCACGTCGGCGGATCCCAGGCCGCCGTTCTCTCCGTCCTCGGAGCCTCTGGCCGGATCCCCCGTGATCGCCAGGATCCGGAGAGTCAAACCCTTGGTGAGGGGCTCGAGCGCCTTGTCGTTCAACAGCGGTTTCAGTAGCAGTCCTGCTTCGCGGGCCGCGGCCTGCGCCTGCTCAGCCTTGCCTAGCTCGGAGAGCAGCAGCTCGGCCTGACTGACCTTGGCTTCGACGCCCTTGAGGCGCGCGGCGACCTCGTCGGCGCTGAGTGTCTTCTTGGGAGCGGTGTCCTGCAGGGCCGCGTGGGCCTCCGCCGATGCGGGCAGGCTGGCCGGGGCAATCGACACCCAGGGGGTGGCGGCGAGAGCGAGTAGAGAAGCGAGCATGTTCAATTCCTCCAAGTGGTTCGGTTCGCGGGGTGGAGCGCGTTCTCCATCCCTGTCGACCGTTGTACGCCTGGGCTCGGAGGAGCTTGTCACGGCCGCTGCGCGGGCTTGTCAACGCCTTGTCAACACAGGCGGCCTTGCGGCAATGGGGGCGCTCTATCGGCGATTGAAGCGGTAGCCCACCCCGTGCACGGTGATCAGGTGCTGGGGATCGGCGGGGTCCAGCTCGAGCTTCTTGCGCAGCTTCAGTACGTGGGTGTCGATCGTGCGCGTGGTCGGGGTCTCGTTGGGACCCCAGACATCGGACAGGATCCGCAGCCGGTCGAGCGTTTCGCCCTCGTGGGTCAGGAAGTAGCGCAGCAGCTCGAGCTCGCGGCGGGACAGGCCCATGCGCTCGCCCCCCCGGGTGACGCAGTAGGCGGCGAAATCCACGGCCGCGGCACCGATGCGCACCTTGCCGCTCTCGTCTTGGATGCCTGGCGCACCGCCGGATTCGCGGCGCTCGAGGGCACGAATCCGCAGCAGTAGCTCGCGCATCGAGAAGGGCTTGACCACGTAGTCATCGGCGCCGTACTCAAAACCCTGCACGCGATCCCATTCCTCGCCCCTGGCGGAGAGAATAATGACGTGTGAAGCCAGTCGATCCTCGCGCAGGGCGCGCAGCACGCTGAAGCCGTCGCGGCCGGGCAGCATCAGGTCGAGCAGAATCAGATCCGGGCCCTCCTTCAGGGCCAGGGCTAGACCCCTGTCGCCGTCCCCGGCCTCCAGGGCCTCGAAGCCCTCGGCGACTAGGGCGTCCACGAGCGCCATCCGCAAGGGCGCTTCGTCTTCGATCACAAGGATGCGTAGGGCGGTCATGTGGTCTGTTCGTCGCTGGGGAGGTGCACGGTGAAGCGCGTGCCGCTACCGGTGGGTCCGGGGTCGATCCGTAGACTGCCCCCGTGGGCTTGAACCAGGCCATTCACGATCGCGAGACCGAGGCCGGTTCCACCTTTGTGGTGGCCGCCGGTTTCCAGGCGCTCAAAGGGGCTGAGGACGCGCTGGCGCTGGGACGTGGGGATGCCGACGCCGTCGTCCTCGACCACCAATTCGAGCCCGTCGGTGCAGCCCCGGAAGCGCACTTCGACCTCGGTGCCGCGGCTGTGGCGCAGCGCGTTCTGCACGAGATTGCCGGCGATGCGGCGCAGGCCGTCCGGGTCCAGTTGGGCGCTGGTCGGCAGCTCGTTCGCCATGCCGAGGAACGCGAAATCCGCCTGCTTGGCCTGCATCTCGAGGGTCGTCAGGATCTCGGCCACGAGGTCTTTGCAGGGGACGTCCTCACGCTGGGCGCGGGGCGCTTCGCCGCGCTCGATGCGGGCGAAGTCCAGCACGTCGTCGACGCGCCGCCGCAGCCTCTCCGCCTCGCCTGCGATCGCGCCGGAGTAGTCGACGATGCGCTCGGGCCCCACGCGCCCGCTCTGCATGTTCTCGGCCATCAACAGGATCGACGCGAGCGGCGTGCGAAGGTCGTGGGAGATGCCGGCGACGAAGGTGCTGCGCAGCTCGGCGACGCGGCGTTCCTTGCGCATCGCGCGCGCGGCGACCAGGGCCGCGCCCACGCAGCCGGCAGCGAGCGCCAGCAAGGACCACGCGGTGAACCGGCGCCGCTGGACCCCGGCGCGCAAGAGCCGCTGTGGGTCGCTGTGGTAGAGCGCGACGCGGGGGCCATTGCCACTGAGTGAAACGGGATCCAGCAGGGCCTCACCACTGGGCGGCGGGGACCCCTCGACACCGAGGCGAAAGCCGTCCGGCGCAGGCAGGAGATCGTCCAGGCGGGCGGGGAGCTCTGCTTCCCCCACGAGGAAGGGGTCGTGGTCCAAGCGCACGCCGGCGAGCCCCAGGGGGCTCGTGGCGAACGACCAGCTGGACGTTGCCGCGCCGGCTGTGATCCTGTCCATGTCGCGCGCGGCCGTGCGGGCGATCTTGCCGCGCATCGCCGCCCCGGCGCGGAGCCTGGCCGTCTGTTCGGGCCAGAGCCCAGCGCACACATCGAGGGTGGCGGCCAGGTCCGGGTTCGGCTGTAGAACCCAGCCATCGATCTTCAGGTTCACGCGGTCCGCAGGGGAATCGGCCGCCAGGATCGCCTCAGCGCCTGGCCCTGCAAGGTCGCGGAAGAAGGCCTGTTCGCGTTGCTCATCAAGCGCGTCCAGCGCGATCCAGCCCCCGATCAGCCGCAGCGGCCGGCCTCCTCTCGTCAGCGTCCAGGGCACCTCATCCGCTAGCTGGTCCCAGGCGGCCAGCGTGCGTGCGCTCTCTCCGGTTCCATGGGCCAGGCGCAGCGCCAGCAGCAGCAGCGCCGGCTGGTCCGCAGCCGTGGGGCCCGCGGCCTGGGCCTCTTCGTAGGCCGCCAGCGCTTCTGTCCAGGAGCCAGCGATCGCGAGGCGCCGGCCTTCGTTCAGCAGGGTCAGGAAGGCGCGTGGCTTGTCGGGGGCGGCGACCGGCGTCTCGACGAGCACCGGCGGCGGCGACCGATCGGAGAGGAGCGCTTCCAGCTGGCCATTCGACAGGTCCCGGAACGAGTCGGATTCCCGCAGTGCATTCCACTGGCTCGCCAGGTCTTGAACCACAACCCGGGCGGTGCTCGCGACCTCGGCCTCGGCGAGCTCGTCGGGGGCTTGCCCCACCAGCCAGGCGGCCCAAGCCAGCGCGCTCGCAGTCAGCAGCGCGAGGCCGACCAGGGCGACCTCGCGTCCCGGCCCACGCGAGCGCATCGATTGGTTTCCACCCACAGGGTTTAGGCTAGCAAGCGCTAGCCGTCTGCTGTCAACGGGATGTCAACAGAGTCTCACTCGCTCCAAAACCGGCCCAGGGCATCCAGAGCTTCGCTGATGTCCTCTTCGAGGCTGCCCAGGTAGGCGCGATAGAGCGAGCGCATCGCGCGGCGCTCCACGGGGCTTTCGAGCTCGACGCTTTCAAAGACGGGCGAAACCAATCTCCGGATGCGTCGGCGGGTCCCGCCCCGAGCGCTGGTGTTGCCGGTCCCCGCCAGCAGGTTGAGAGCCAGGGCCACGCGCACGTCGGGATGGCTCTCTTCCTCCAGCGCGTCCAGCAGCAGATTCGCCACTTCATCGCTGCGCACTTTCCAGACGCCCCGGGACGTGGCCAGACGCCGGGCGGGATCGGCGGATTTGAGGCGTTCGAGCCACTGGAACTCGGTGTTCGCATCGAGGGTACGATCCATGCGCCGCCGGGCGTCCTGGAGGGGGCGCTCGAAGTCGAAGCGCTCGTACCACACGCGCCAGTCGAGGCTGCCGGTTTCCCGGTAGAGGTCGAAGACGACCGCCCAGCCCAGGAAGTGGACGGCGACGTTCTGGGCGACGCTGTCGGATTTTCCGGCACGCACCGCGAGCAGGGTTTCGAGCGCTGCGTCATCGGGACGGTTCTTGCGCAGCTCGCGGAGCGGCCAGTAGGCCATGCCGTCCACGACCCATTCGCCTTCCCACATCGCGCCGTCGCCGACCAAAGTGGCGACGCCCTCTTCGAACCACAGCGGCAGCACCTCTCCCCGTTCGGCGTAGTGGGCGTGGACCAGTTCATGCACGGCGGTCCCCGTCTCCGGGGCGGCGATGAAGATCCCGCTGCGGCTGCCAAAACCCTTGCCGCGGGCGTGCCAGGCCTGCACCCGGGCAGGCCCGATTCCCGGCACGTCGCGGGTCCCGGCGTCGCTGGAACCGACCAGGACCTTGTGCTGCTTGCCGTCGATTCCCACGGCGCCCGACCAGGCGTGGACGGCGACGGGTCTCGCGAAGGGGCCGAACAGGGATTCGATCGCCAGCACAGCCGGCTCGAAGGCCTGCTGCCACAGCTCGACCTGGAGCGGATCCCCGGCGGTCTCATACAGGGTCCAACTGTCGAATCGCCGTACCTCGCGCCAGCTGGAGCAGCCACATAGGACGAGGGCGAGCAGGCAGAGCCATCCCCTCTGGACCCAGGGCCCCCTTCGCGCCCAGGGGGCCGTGCCGCCGTGGCCTGAGCCCTCCTGGGGCTGGAAATCGGGAGAACGTTGAACCATGGATCCGGACGGGGACTTCCAGACCCCAGCGCGATCGCTACTCTACCGGCAATCCCGCGCGCTGGGTTAGCGCACGGCACTCCCATCAGAACCCCAACCGTCCATGGCCTCCTACACCGCCAACCTCGACGCCGAGAACAACATCGTCCAGGTCGTCATCACCGAAGATGACGGCAGCGACCACGACTACCAGTTCGATTTCGACCCCAACTCCGGGCGCTGGGAGTTCTCCGAGCGCGATCTGCTCGAGCGCGACTTTGGTGAGGAGTGGGTGGAGGAAATGGAAGCCGAGGTTGAAAAGCTGATCGCACAGGGGCGCAAGTAAGCCACCCGTGACGCGGGTTTTTCTCATCGTTCTCGATGGCCTCGGCGTGGGTGCAGCCCCGGATGCCGAGCGCTTCGGGGACCTCGGTGCGCACACCCTCGACAACCTGGTGCAGGCCTCGGGCGGTTTGAACTGCCCACGGCTCGAGGCCCTGGGACTCGGCCACATCGAGGGTGTGTCCAGGGTGCGCCGGGTCGAACGACCGGAGGGCGCCTACGGCCGACTGGCGGAGGTGTCCGCCGGCAAGGACACGCCGACCGGTCACTGGGAGATGATGGGCTGCCCGCTGGACTGGGCCTTCCCCCTGTTTCCCGATGGCTTCCCGGACGACGTACTGGAGTCCTGGGCGAAGGCCTGCGACCTGCCCGGTTGGCTGGCGAATCACGCGGCCTCGGGTACGGTGGTGATCGAGCGCTATGGGCCCGAGCACATCGCTTCGGGCAAGCCGATTGTCTACACGAGTGGTGACAGCGTGTTCCAGGTGGCGGCCCACGCTGAGCATTTCGGCCTGGAGCGACTGATCGCGGTCTGCGAGGAAGCTCGCGTGCAGCTCGACCCCTTGAAGATTGGTCGCGTGATCGCGCGGCCCTTCATCGGAGAACCCGGGGCCTTCGAGCGCACCTACGATCGGCGAGACTTCGGCATCGAGCCTCCTGGGGAGACGGTGCTCGACCGCTTGGTCGCTCAGGGCGTGCCGGTTCATGGGGTCGGCAAGATCCACGACCTGTTCTGTGGCCGCGGGGTCACCCACTCGGTGCACTCCGAGGGCAACGATGACGGGATGGCCCACACCCTGCGGCTGGCGGCCGAGCTCGACCACGGTCTGGTGTTCGTGAACCTGGTGGACTTCGACTCCCACTACGGGCATCGCCGCGACCCGGTGGGCTACCGGCGGGCGCTGGAGGCGTTCGACGTGCAGCTCGCCGAGCTCGAAGGCCTGCTGCGGCCGGACGACCTGATCGTGATGACGGCCGACCACGGCAACGACCCGACGTTCACGCAGACCACCGATCACACCAGGGAGTATGTGCCGTTGCTGGTCAGCGGCCCGGGCCTCGACAAGCCCAGGGACCTGGGCACGGGCCCGAGCTTTGCCGCGGTCGGAGAGTGGGTTGAGCGTGCGTTTGGGACGCCGGCTCCCTTGGGCTAGATCGTCGAGGCAAGCGCGCCCGCGCTGTTCACGCGGGCTGCGCCCGTGCCGCGTAGGAAGGCGTTGCGGCGGGGGTCTTCGGGGGTGAGTTCGATCGTGGCTAGCACGGCCTGTCCCAGCGCCGGAAGCTGATCCAGTCCGAGGGGGTCATCGACGACCAGAACCTCGAGCTCGCGGTCGCCGAGGACCCTGGTATAGACGCTTTGCAGGCGCTCGATCGCATCTCCGAGAGGCACATCCACGGCGGGGTCATGGCGTAGGCATAGGCAGACGCTGTCGCTTGTGCACAGGACAGGTCCGTACTCGCCGAGTAGCGTTTCGAGCTCCGCGTCGACGTCATAGCGCGGCCAGGCTAGGAAGCGTTGCTGGGCATCGGTGCGCAGGGCCATGGGCTCGGGGGTCAGAGTTGGGCTCACCGCCGCCGGTGGGTTGAGCAGCTGGTTCAGCTGCTCTGCGGCCAGCGCCGCGAGCTCGGGGCCACCGGGACCACACTGCTCGATTGCCTCGAGGTCGAGGTTCTGCAGGCTCGCGATCGCGCGCGCCACGGGACCGCTGTCAGCTGATTCGGGCACGGCCACCATGGGGGCGGCTGCGGCAGGGGCAACGGCTCCGACAGGCGCGGGGTCGGGCTCCTGCTCCGGAGCCACCAGATGGCAGTAGAGCGCGACTTTGGACTCGGTTGCTGCTTTGGCCAGCTCAAGAGCGTCGTAGTCGAAGATCTCGGGAACGGGGGCGTTCGCGGGGCCCCACTTGCGCGAGAAGGTCTCCCAGTTGGCATACAGGTGGTCCACGTGCCTCTTTTGCTTGCTCGCGTCCAGGTAGGGGGCGTGGTAAACGAAGACATCGAGGGCTACTCGGTTGCGAAAGCCGGCGCGCAGGCTGCGCATGGAGAAGTCATCGTCCTCGAAGCCCCAGGGGGAGAACGCCACATCGAAGCCTCCGATGGTGTCGATTACGGCGCTTTTGACCAGCACGCCAAACGAGGCGAACAGGCTCGTCTCCTTGCCTTGGCGGTGGTAGTCCTTCAATCGTTCTGAGGCAAAGGCCTCGAGCTGGGCCTCAGAGCCGTCGCCGTCGTATTCGACGACCTGGTCTTTGGACGCGCGTTGGGCTACGAAGCAGACGCAACCCACCCTGGGATCGGCTGCCGCGTGGTATTGGGCGCGTTCCAGCCAGCCCTGCGTGACGACAATATCGTTGTCGACAAAGCACACATAGTCGCCATATCCCTGGGCGAGGGCCTGGTTGCGGGCAGCGGGAGCTCCGACGTTGCTGCCGTTCGCGATGAGGCGGACATCGGGCTGCGAGGAGAGCCACTCGGCGCTGCCGTCGGTCGAGCCGTTGTCGACCACGATGAGTTCGGTCGGGTAGGAGGGATCAGCGGTTCGGCGCAGGGAATCAATGCAGTTCCGAGTGGTCGCCAGGGCGTTGTAGGACACCATCACGAGGGTGGTGAGCTTGCCCTTGGGAGGGCCACTCTTCGCGAGTGCCCGTGCGTCCACTCCGGTGATGGCGTGGTGGATGCCGTGCTGCCAGGGCCCCAGTCCGACCTTGGCGACAACACTCCGCACGTTCTCGATGGTCTGCGGGTCCAGCTTCCTGCCGGCAGCCTCATTTTCGATGATCTCCAGCGCTCGAATCATGCTGTCCACGGCCCGCAGTTTTTGTTCACCCCCGTCGAGAGACTCGAAGATCAGGCTTTCCAGTTGGTTGTCGTCACGCGACCAGAGGATGGTGGGGTCGTTGTGCTTGGCCCACATCCGCGTGAGGAAAAAGCCGAGCCTTTCCATGCGGTCGAAATAGCCCAGGGGCTCCAAGCGATGGTCGTGCTCAGCCTTACAGCTTGGAAAATGCCGGACCATATAGCCGTGCTTCTCCAGGCGGTATCCGATTTCCACGTCCTCGACGATGGGCTCTGAAAAAAGCTTGGCGTCAAAGCCGTCTACCTGCCGGAGGCCCTCGGTGGACACAGACAGATTGCAGGTCCAGAAGTAGCGCCAGTTGAGGTCTTGGTTGGCGGGTAGATTGGTGAACGTGAACAGAAGGTCCGTTTCGGCGAGCACCTGCACGAACGTGCTCTTCATGGCATCGACCGTGAAGGGGAAGGTGCCGAGCACAACCGTCTTCTCGGAGCTCCGCGCGTGGGCGGCAAGGTGCTGTTCGAGCAGGTCCAGTGCCGGGACGGAGTCGTCGTTCAGGTAGAGGGTGTAGCGACCACGGGAGTAGGGCAGCGCCTGATTGCGAGCGTGTCCGGGACCACCTTGGTTGCAGCGCATCAGGGTCAGCTTGAAGCTGTAGCGCGATGAATCGACATGCACCGGCTCGGGGCTGCCATCGTCGACGACAAAGCACTCGAACCGGTCCCTGTCCAGGGTCTGCTGCTCGATGCGGTCGAGAAGCTTGGCCAGCTTGTCCGTGCGCCCATGGGTGGGAATGACCACGGTCAGCTCAAGGTTGGGCTGGGCCCCAGGGTCTTGGGGCCGGAGGTCAGGGGTCGGGTTGTGCTGGCTGTGCATGGGAAGCGTGGGCTTGAACCGAAGTCTGTTCACTAGAGGGATCGACCTTCGTTGCACCGATATGAAGCAGCCGCTCCCGGGCTGCCCCAAAACGGTCCTGGGGCTCCTATCCAGGTGTCGATTCTCGGAATTGACCGGGTTGCGAGCTTCGGTTCCAGGCCAGCGGATGTACCGCCGATGAGAAGTCCTGGCCCATGGAGTCTCAATCCGTATACGTCAGCTCAGCTGCCTTCGACCTGTCGCAGGACGACATCCAGGGGATCCTGGTGCAATCCCGCCTCAAGAACGAAGAGAGCGGCCTGTCGGGAATGCTGTTGTTCCACGACGGCAACTTCATCCAGGTGCTTGAGGGGGAACGCGGCAGAGTCGCGGCAACCCTGGCGCGCATCGGGCGGGACCCCAGGCACAGGGGCATGATCCACATGCTGGATCGTCCTATCGAGAAGCGGGAATTCGGCGACTGGCGAATGGGATTCATCAGCTCGGATGAGATCGTCCGGGAGCACGAGGCCTTCTCCGACTTCATGATGGCTGTCAGTGAGCCCGCTGGGGAAGGCATCGGCTACGCGCTCCGGTTGCTGCAGAATTTCAAGCACACACGTCGATAGCGGCCACTCACCGCGTGGCGGCGGAGGGCGGACCTAGGCCCTTCGTTCGGTTTGCGGGTAGCGGGGAGGATCGCGTGGGTTCTGGGGCTAGACTCCGAGCCATGGACTACCGACGGATGCTGCGGGCCAAACGTGACGGCCGCGCGCTAGAACCGGATCAGGTCGAGGAGTTCTTTGGGGGCTACCTGGCCGGGGATGTGCCGGAGACCCTCGTCAGCGCGCTTTTGATGGCGATCTACCTGCGCGGCATGGAGCCGGATGAGCTGGTCGCTTGGACACGCGGGATGTTGCTGGGGAGTCCGGTGCTCGCTTGGCCCGACGATGGACGACCCGTTCTCGACAAGCACTCCACCGGGGGCATTGGTGACAAGGTCTCGCTGCCGCTAGCGCCTGCGCTTGCGGCCTGTGGTGCACGCGTGCCCATGATCTCGGGCCGTGGACTCGGGCATACCGGCGGTACGCTGGACAAGCTCGAGGCCGTGCCCGGGCTGCGGACGGCTCTGAGCCTGGAGGATCTGCAGCGGCAAGTCGGTGAAGTCGGCTGCGGGATCGCCGCTCAAACGGCGGACCTGGTTCCCGTCGACGGCAGACTCTATGCCCTGCGTGATGCGACCGACCTGGTCGAGTCCATTCCCCTGATCGCCAGCTCGATTCTCTCTAAGAAGATCTGCGAAGGCCTGGACGCTCTCGTGCTGGACGTGAAGTTCGGGACCGGAGCGTTCTTGCCAGATCCGGCCAAGGGGGAGGAGCTGGCGCGCACAATGCTGGACCTGGCCCGTGGGTTCGGGCTGCGGGCTGTCGCGCGCATGAGCTCGATGGAGGCCCCGCTGGGGGCGGCGGTGGGCCATTCCCTAGAGGTTGTCGAGTCGATCGAGTGCTTGCATGGCGGCGGTCCAGCGGACCTGCGTGAGCTGGTGCTGGCGCTGGGCGGGGATCTGTTGTTGGCGGGAGGGCTATGCGGGGGGGCGGACGAAGGTGCCCGGCGCATCGCGGAGGCTCTCGACGACGGCCAGGCGGCTCGGGTCTTCCAGGCCATGCTGGCCGCCCAGGGCGGAGACCCAGGCGTCGTCGACGAGCCTCAGCGCCTGCCGGTGGCCCCTAAGAAGGTGGATTTTGTGGCCCCAGGCAGCGGCGTGCTCGGGTTCTCCGACTGCCGGCAAGTCGGGTATGCGGTCGCTGCATTGGGCGGGGGCCGAGTCGCGCCCGGAGACTTGATCGATCCGGGCGTAGGCGTGGTTTGGAAGTGCTTCGCGGGGGACACAGTCAGGGCGGGAGAGGTCCTCGCCGAGGTTCATCACGCGGGTTCGGGCCTGGACCTGGCCTTGGCGCTGCTCAGCGAATCGATCAGACTGCAGGGCCCCCCGCCGGGGCCACTGCTGGGCAAACGGCTGAGCTGAGGTTTTTTCGGTATCGCGGGGTGCTCCACGCCCCTCTACTGCTCAGCCGTTTCGTCCCCCTGAAGACCATGACTGACAATCCCTACAGCGCACCCGAATCGAACGTAGCTCCTGACGACAAGCTCGATCCCCTCAAGGGATCCGGGACCTTCCTGCTGGAGAAATGCCTGTCCGACGGTTGGAACCGGACGCTGGCCTACCTAGGCCTGATCCTCGGTGCGGCGTTCGTTTCATTCATCGTGACGATGCTCAGCTACTTCACGATTATCGGGATCCTCCTGGTCGTGCCTGTGATGGCCTGGGGCGGGACCCGCTTTGCCCTCAACGTGCATGACGAACGCCCGGAGTTCTCCGACATTTTCTCGGGCTTCAACGACTACAAGAAGAAGCTCGCGCCGAGCCTGGTGCTGGGCCTCTGCCTGTTTGGGCTCGGTCTGCTCGGGAACTCGGTCAGCTTCGTCGGGTCACTCACCGGCAGCTTCTTCCTCGAGTGGATCGGATCGTTGGTCAGCTTGGCATTCAGCGTGCTGATCATGTCCCGGCTCTCGTTTGCCTTTCTTTTCCTCGTCGATCAGGAACTCCCTGCGATCGATGCGCTGAAGGCCTCCTGGGGCATCACGGGGCCGGTCTGGGGTCGCATGATCCTGCTCAGCATCGTGGCTGGGATCATCGGCATGCTCGGCGTGTTCGCGCTCGGGGTCGGCCTCCTGATCAGCTTCCCGGTGTCCTACATGATGATCGTGTCGGCCTACCGCCAAGCCGCTGGTCGCCCGGGCTAACAAGCCAGCGGGTCAAGCCACCTGGCGAAGGGCTCGGCTCTCCCGATCGAATGGGTGTAGAGCGGTTGGCGCACCTGGGCGGCGCTGGCCGAAGTCACCCGCCGCCGGGTCGCGTGGAACCCTAGGCAGGCCTCATCCCAGGGGAGGCCTGCAAACTCTAGCAGACGCCGGGTTTGGGCCTCTTGGTCCCGCACCAGGTCCTCATAGGAGACCTCGAGGACATAGCCCGGGATGTGTTCGATCCAGTGGGCCAGCATGCGGTCATGCTGGTCCATGGCATGGGCGATCTCGTCCAGCTGATAGACGAAAGGGACGCTGGTTGTGAACAGAGTGGCGAAGCACGCGAAGCCGTTGTCCCTGCGGCCCCGGCGACAATGGACGATGCGGGCGCTGGGCAGAGCCCGGTGCAGAATGCCGGCGTGCAGGAAGTTGGTCAGGTACTTGTCGACGACGCGCTCCGCGCCCTGTGCACGGGCGCGCAGGCGCGCGGCATAGCGCTGGCCGATCGCGGCATGCTCAGTGGAGTCGAGTCCGGCGAGGATGTTGGGCAGCTCGGTGGGGTCTTCGCTGTAGGGACGCAGGACCTGCGGAAGATCGGGGACCTCGCCGGCGCCCTCGACCGCCGGATGGCTGCTGAGGATCTGTTCCACCAGAGTCGAGCCTGAACGTGGCATGCCGACCACCAGGATCGGGGCCTCGCCGGCAGAGGTCGGGGCCATGGACGTGCCGCCCAGGAAGGCGGCGTCTTGGACGTCGATCGTCCGGTCGACGACCTGTTCGAACGCGTCTTTCCGGTAGGACATTCGGGAGCGGTGGTGGCGGTTGCCCGAGGCGTAATGCTCGAAGGCCTCGTCGAAGCGGCCGACCTGTTCCAGCCCCCGGCCGAGGGCAAAGTGCAGGCTGACCTGCAGGGGCCCCCGGGCGGGCAGGGATCCGAGCGCCTGCTCCATCGCGGCGAAGTCGGGGTGCTGGGGATCGGTGTAGGGCTGGACGCTGCCGAGGTTGCGCCAGGCCTCTGCATGGCGCGGTCCGAGCTCTACGGCACGCCGGAAGCTCGCTGCTGCCTCGTCGAGCTGGCCCTCGAATTTGCGCAGCGCGCCCAGGTTGTTGTGTGCGTCGCTGGAATCCGGATTGAGCTTCACACAGCGTTCAGCGGTCGCCAGGGACTCCACGTGCCGGCCCTGGTTCTCAAGCACGTTGAGCAGGTTGGCCACCAGTCGTGTTTCCCCCGGCGCCGCCTTCAGGGCGCGGCGCAGCGCCTTCTCTGCGCGCTCGAGCTTGCCGGCGCGCAGGTCGGCGTGGGAACTCTTCAGGGCCTGCTCGATTGCCGCCGGATCGACCCGGGATGCACTTGCCTGAGCGCGGCCCTGTGCTGCCTTGCGCTCTTTCGCCCGCTTTGCTCGCTTTTGTCTCTTGTCCACAGGGACCCTTGTAGCAATAAGCCGGACCCTTCAGTGGGAGCTACATCGGAACGCTGAATCGGCGCCCGCGGCAGCCCGGGGTCCGGCAGTCTGTGAACTTGAGGACCCAGAGGAGCGATCCGGCTAAACTGTCCCCCCTATGAACGTCCTGCGCGCATCGATGGGCCTAGCCTTCTTCTGCGGCCTAGCTTGGCTCTTGTCCAGCAATCGGAGCCGGGTCAACCTGCGGGTGATCCTGGGCGGCCTAGCCATGCAGATCGTGCTGGCCATTCTGGTCCTCAAAACCGGGGTCGGGCGTTCCGTACTCGACAGCATGTCGGTGTTCGCGACCACCATCCTGTCCTTCGGGGAACAGGGCGCCCGCATGGTCTTTGGCGACCTGCTGACCGGCTTCCAGGTTGCCGAGGTCCAGACGCCGCTCGCGAATGGCTCCATGCCGCCCCCCGCGGAGGTGGCGTACTTTCAGGGCTTCCCATTCCAGCACGCCGAGAACAAGGGTCTGTCGATCGGCATCGTCTCCTTTGCCTTCAAGGCGCTGCCGACGATCCTGTACTTCTCTGCGCTGATGGCGATCCTCTACTACCTGGGGATCATGCAGCGCATCATCTGGCTGTTGGCCGTGGTGATGTCGAAGTTGCTGCGGGTGTCGGGCGCCGAGTCCCTGGCCATGGCTGCGAACGTTTTCGTGGGGCAGACCGAGGCGCCCCTGGTCGTGCGTCCCTACGTGTCGACGATGACCCGCTCGGAGCTGATGGCGCTGATGACGGGCGGCTTTGCGACCATCGCGGGCTCGGTGCTCGCCGTCTACATCGGCATCCTGGGGCCCGAGTTTGCGGGGCATCTCTTGGCGGCCAGCTTCATGTCCGCACCGGCGGCCTTCGTGCTCGCCAAGATTCTGGTGCCTGAGACCGAGGTCTCGCGAACCGCGGGTGAGGTCCAGATGCTGGACGACGACGGCGACAAGCCGGTCAACGTGCTCGACGCGGCCGCCGCCGGTACGTCGGATGGCCTGAAGCTGTATCTGAACGTGCTGGCGATGCTGGTGGCGTTCGTGTCGATCGTCGCGCTTGTGGACGCGGGTCTTGGCCTAGTCACGGTCGCGGGCGCGGAGCTTTCCCTCGCGCGCCTGTTCGGCTGGGTCTTCTCGCCGGTCGCCTGGATGATGGGCGTGGAGTGGAGCGACTGCCAGTCGTTCGGAACGCTGCTGGGTACCAAGGTCGCGGTGAACGAGTTCATCGCGTTCGGAGCGATGGCGGAGCTCCAGGCGAGCGGCGGGATGTCCGAGCGCTCGATGAGCATGGCTGCCTACGCCCTGTGTGGGTTCGCGAACTTCTCGTCGATCGGTATCCAGATCGGCGGCATCGCGCCGTTGGCACCGGAACGTCGTGGCGAGATCTCTCGCCTGGCCATGCGGGCCATGCTCGGGGGCGCGTTCGCGTCCTGGATGACGGCGACCGTGGCGGGGATGTTCCTTTGATGGCGGGTAGCGCGGGGGCGCGGTCCGGAGCGCGACCCGAGGATCAGCTGGCGACGAGCATGGCCGGCGCCGGGATCGAGGGCATCGAGGTGATGCTGGTGCTGGGTTCGGGCCTTGGGGCGATGGCGGATTCCCTGGAAGAGGCGCGACCCCTGCCGTTCGGGGACTTGGCGGGCATGCCCCGTTCCGCGGTACCCGGCCACGCCGGGCGTTTTGTGGTGGGGCGCCTCGAAGGCGTGCCGGTGCTCGTCCAGCAGGGCCGGGTCCATCTGTACGAGGGCTGGTCTGCCGAGGAGGCCACCCGCAGCGTCCGCGCGGCGGCGCAGCTGGGGGTTCGCAGCCTGGTGCTGACCAACGCCGCGGGCGGGATGCGCCCGGAGTGGCAGGTGCCCTCGCTGATGCGCCTGACCGACCACCTCAATCTGACCGGTCGATCGCCACTGCGCCCAGGGGAGGGC
>CAYWNK010000001.1:0-113376 GCA_964459495.1 uncultured Planctomycetaceae bacterium | reverse complement strand
GCCAACGCCCGCCGCCTGAGAATGATCTACGAGAACGAATCGAAGAGCGACGAGGTAGACGCTGAGCAGCTCGCACGCGTGGCCCGTATGGACGTGACGCTGTTGCACCCCATTCAGCACCGGCAGAAATCGACTCGCACCGATCTGGCCAAGGCGCGGTCACGCGACATGCTCATTGCGACTCGGACATCTCTGATCAACCACGTGCGCGGGATGCTGAAGTCGTTTGGGGAAATGATCGGATCGCGTAGTGCTGCCAACTTCCATGGATGGGTACGCGAGCAGATTCCAGGGGAGCTTCGCTGCGCGCTGGACCCGATCGTAGATACCCTCGAAGGCGTTGCTACACAGATCACAGCGCTCGACAAGGAGCTCGAGCGGCTAGCGAAGGATGTGTATCCAGAGACCGTGTTGCTGCGCCAGGTCAACAGGGTCGGGCTGCACACCGCTCTGCGTTACATCCTGACAGTCGAAGATCCGAACCGAATCGAGCGTAGCAGGAATGCGGGCGCTTACTTTGGGCTTCGACCTAGAGGCCCGGCCGAGAAGGGGCCCAGGAGAATTGGCCTACACAGGGGCTGGGGTGGCTTGAGGAATCCGAGTGAACCGATCCCCTGAGCCGTTGTTGGCGGATGTCCACCCCACCACGCGTTCAAGGCCTCGACACACCGCCGCCAGGCCCAGGTTGGCCACCATGGCGGCCATTGCGACCTGCATCGCGACTTTGGCCAGGCCAAAGTACCTCGCCTTGCCATACCTTTCGCACGCATTCGACCGATGGCGTGCTCGACTGCGATGCGCCTCCTGTAGGCCTTCTTGAATCCCGGTGTCTTCTGCGCCTTCCGGTGTCGATCCAGCTCCCTGGCCTGTGGACTATCTATCACCGTACGGGCGAGGGCCTCAGACTTCGTGCACAGTTCGCGCAGCGCGCACGGCGTGCAATCCTTCCGAGAGTAGTGGAGTTCCAGCCACCTTCGTGGCCTCTCTGCGGCGACCTACGAACGGACTCCTTCCCTGCAGGGCAGGTTGCGACGCCGAGTTTGTCGTCGATGTCAAAGTCCGTTCTTCGGTAGGTACCGCCTTTGGAGTTTGCCGGCGGCGCTTTCGCTACGACCTTGATGCCCGTCTCCGTGAGCTTATTGCGCGTCTCCGTGTTGCCGTAGGCCGTGTCGCCAAGCACTCGTACTACGGGCGCGTTCGCCGCCTCCGCCGCTGCCTCGATCAACACATCTGCATCCACATGATCGGCCACGTTGGCGCGCCGCGCATCGGTGGCGAGTACGACACCGTCTTTGCTGTCTGCGACCACGGATCCCTTGTAGCCATCGATTCCCTTGGAGTGGCTCTTGTGACCATGCCGCATGTCGGGATCGGTAGTCGAGATCACTCGATCGCGTGAGGTCCCCTGACGGATTTTGGGGCCGCCTCCATCCGGCGGAGATTCGTCGATATCCTGCGAAAAGAGGCTCTTTAGGAGTGTCTGCGCCTCACGCAGCTTGAAGGTCTTGGGCTCGACCTTGGCGTATCCCTTGAGCCCTCGCCGCGCAATCTCGATTGCCTTTCGGGCATCGGCGACGAGCCGCGCCAAGAGTGCACTGCGCTCTTCTCGATCAGACCAGTCCAGGTGCGCTTCGCCTTTGAAGCTAGACCCAAAGTGCCCTTCCAGCTGCTTCTCCTCGATGAGCTGGTCCTTGTCCCATCCCTTCAGCCGGACCGCCTCCTCGACTACGCGCTGGACTCCATCCGAAACCAAGTTGTAGGTGTCCTTGACCGCACCATGGCCAATGATGGGCGTCGTATCGATCGCGACCTCGAGGTCCTTCGACTTTGCTTGACCCTGCCGGCGGCACTCTTGGACGCCGGCCTCGAAGAGGATCAGGTAGCGCTCGTCGAGCAGCAGCTTGCTGCGAAAGAGCTGTAGGGTGCTCTTCGCGCAGAGCTTCTCCTCGATCTCTAGACCAAGGGCCACCTTCCAGCGGATATCGAAGGACGTCCGATCGATCGCCTCCTGATCAGACACGCCCTCCTTCGTTTGGAGGACCATCAGGATGCAGAGCTGCGAGGGTGGCACGTTCGGACGGCCCCCCTCCCCGTAGAAGTCCTTGAAGGAGCTGTCCTTGAAAAGGCGGGGAGCCTCTTTGGACAGGTAGGCGTAGAAGGAACTCCGTCCAACCTGGTCCAGCAAGAGGCTGTCGGGGCGGAAGAGCTCGCGTTGAGGGGGGCGCTTTCCAAGCATGGTCGTTACCTGTCGACCAGGAAACCAATCGGAGCGCCCGCGAATCAACCCATTGGCGCGTTTTCGGCCGCGCCTCTAGTGCCCATCCCTACATCCCGCCATGCCTGCAAGGGTACGGTCCCCGGTGCCCCGGTGGGTCACTCTCAGTTGCTCCCTATAGCGCCCAAGACCGCAGCCATCCAAGGAGCTACAAGAAGCCCAGGGAGTCCGAATCTCGCGCGGCACCAGCATATGGGCAGGATCGCATGTTACTGCCGCCCCGATCACCCAGTTACGCTTCAAAACCATGAAGGGGTTACCTCAGCGGGATCGGCCACGGCTAGAACAGGGCCCCCAACCAGGAAGATCAATGCGAGACCGGCGCGGCACTTCCTCACCAAGACACGCCAAACACCTAGGGAGCCTGCCAAAGAGCGCAGCCACTTGCATCGCTCCTGATGACGAGGGGACGACGCAAGGGGCCGCGAAATAGACCCGCCAAGGCTAGCTAGACATAATCTCCTAAGAAGCCGAACCGGCGGACACTTGACAGGTCCATACGCATCACTGGAACAGCACCCGGACCGCGTCTGAGAAGTTATTACTCACGACGCCCGGTGAGTTGTCCCGGTACCATGCCTGGAATCGCCATGTTTGACCTGGCTGCACCATGCTGAGCACAGGGGGCGGGAAGTCGGTGAGATCGACCACCAGGGCGGCCGTGCCGGCTGCGCCCGAGTTCCAAATCTCCCCGCTCCGGTTGAAGCGTCCAGTCGTGCCCGTCAGGCATAGGATGCCATCCGAGCCGCTCGGGAAGATGATGCCTTCGGTCTGGCTTGTCAGGAAGAACCCGAACTGGTTGGTAGGCAGATCCTCCAGAGTGAGGACGAATGCGTTCAGGGCCACCTGATTGCTGCCGCCCGCGCCGATCTTGGCGTACTCGCCGGTCGAATTGGGTACGGCTGGAGCACAGTAAATCTGACCCAGCACCTCACACTCGTCAGGGATCCCGTTGGCATCGGCGTCCAACGAAATTCCCTGGGCGATATCGCAGTCGTCGGGCACCCCGTTCTCGTTGCAGTCCTGGCTGATCCCTGACGAGATGTCACATGCGTCCGGGATCATGTTGCCGTTGCAGTCATTGTCAGTCTCGCACTCGTCGAGGACTTGATTCTGGTTGCAGTCCTCGCTCGTGCCAAAGGCAAGATCGCAGGAATCCGGAACGCCGTTCGCGTTGCAGTCCTCTGCGTTGCCGACGGCAATGTCGCAACTGTCGATGACTCCGTTGGAGTCGCAGTCAGAGGCCTGACCAAGTGCCATCTCCAGGTGGTCATGGCTGCCGTTGCCGTTACAGTCCACAAAGGACTGGTAGAAGGCGTTGACCGATCCGGAGTTATTCCCCAGGTCATCGTCCTGGGGACTGCCGATGAACAGGAACTGGCCGTTCGTGTACACCGCGCTACCAGCGGCATCAAAATTCTCGATGTCGGGGGGGAAGAGCGTAGTTGGCACCAAATTCGCCAAGGAGCCGCCTCCAAAAGCGCGGATACTTCCGCCGCCAAGGACGGCCTGGGCTGAGCTGGCGCGCATCCCTGCGACCCAGCCGCTTTCGTCGGCGCTGACCTGGAATCCCAAGTCGTCATTCTGCGCACCACCGGGAGCCGTACGCTTGATGAGGGACCCAACGCCGGATCCAGTGGAATACTCCCAGACGTAAACCGAGCCACTGAAGCTGCCATTGTCGTCGTCCCCTTCGGCTCCGATGACGATGCCGTCGTACGACAGAGCCACGCTGACACCGAAAAAGTCGTCCGGGGCACCGTCTGGAGCCAGTAGCTTGACGTCCTCATCGGCAGGGTTCGAGGTTGCTAGAAAGGCCGAGTCCCACAGGTAGGCAGCACCCGCACTATTGCCGTTGGTGTCCTCGAAGATGGAGCCAACAAGCATGCGGTTCGTATCGCGCAAGCTGACCGAGACGCCAAACAAATCGCCTGCCTCCGCGTCGCTCGCGAAGTACTTAAAAAAGAAGCTGGATGTGTCCTGAAACACATAGACGGCGCCAGCGTTGTTCCCCCTATCGTCGTCACGCATGGCGCTGGCGGCCACTATGTTTGCCCCGGAGAAGTAACGAACGATCTGGACGGATTGTCCGTAATTATCTCCGGGTCCAACCCCGGGAGGAATCGGCGAAGCGAAGAGGTTCCAGGTGTCACTAGCCTCCGAGTACCAAAAGACATGGACCGCTCCGCTGTCCGGACCTGCGGCGTCCTCGAACTTGGCGCCCACTACGATCGCGCGTGGGGTTGTGCTGCTCAGGGAGCGCTGAGTGTCGACGGAGAAGCCGAATTGTCCGCCATTCTCCGCGTTCGGGCTCGTGAGCTTGGTATGGAAAGTCCAGACCGTGCCCACCCGCCGGTAGACATAGACCGCGCCAGAGTCGACAAGTCCGGGGGTGTCCGCCTCGGGAGCGGCGACGACGAGCCACTCCGAGTTCTGAGAGATCGCACTTCCAAATCGGTCGCCAGAAGCACCGTCGGGCGCAACCACCTTTTGAGTGAAGAACTGAGCGACAGCGGGCATAGGTGCCAGAGGCAGGAGCAAAGCCAATAGAGGTAGAGTACGTTTCATGTAGGAGAGCGATCGGTTGGTGCTGGCCTCCCGAGGGAACGATCTCCCTAGAATGCAGGCGGCCAAATCAAATTGGCACCATTCGCCGCGGCACAGTAGCGACCAAGTTCTTCATCCACTACCTGCGACAACCCCCTACCTGAACTCGCTCGCTAACATGGATTTGCTCGAGCGTGGAAGGAGGTGCAAGAGGTACCGACCCCGCCTCGCATCGATCGGATTGCCGGAATCGAGGTACGTTTCCGCCACTTCCTCTTCCTTGGGTTCGGGTGTCAGCGCCGGTCGCAGTATGCCTAGCCAAATCTTGGTCTTTGCTCCTGTGGACCAAACCATTTCTGTCTATCCGTTCAATCTGTAGTGGCTCGGCACCCTCCCCAACCTTCACCCCGTGAATACGGCCCGCCTATTGGTGACGGGCACCTCCTCGATTGCAAACAGGGGACCGAGAGCGAGGAGAGGCGAATGGGGTTTACAGAACAACCGATACACTATTTGCCGGAGCGAAGCAGGTACCAAGCCCGGTACAGACTGAGCGGATAAACGGCAACGAGGTCCCCTGGAGTAATCGCGCCAGCGGGTGGCCCCTCAATCCCGGGATCTACCTCGGATTGCACACTTCAGTAACTGGCCAAGCCAGTTGCTCCTAATCTGTTGAATCTGTGGCGGGCTCGGTACTTTTCAGGATGGGCGTACCCAGCAAATGGCAGGGCGATAGGGTGTAGCTCACCCGCTGAGAATATCGTCCAGCTTCAAGCCCGTACGAACCTCCGCAAGGATCGGCTGAGCGCGGAAGAAGCGCAGGAGCTTCTCCGGGGGGTGGGCGTAGTTGAGCACGCGATGCGGGTGCAGCGCGCTCTTCTCTTCGTACCCACCCAAGATGGGCTCTAGCTCGGCCCATGACACTTGGGCCAAGCCCCGCTGCCGCTTGAGTCGCCGCCGGGGCGCGGTCTCCACTCGGTACAGGATGACCTCGTCCGTCACGGGTAACAGACAGGGAATCGCGTCGTCCCAAACCGAGGCTGTGCACGGCCCGTCCTCGCCCTCGATGAACATGATCTTTGGTACGAACAGGTCCTCTCCAAGGCGTTTCTGAAGACGGCCCCGCGCATGATTCCAACGCCAAGTCGCTTCCACGACTGCGGATGGCACAACCGGTTTTTCCAGCCCCTGCTGCCTCATCGCTCTGAAGGCAAATTCGTTTCCAACGGACCAGCTCTTCCGAAACCTCTCTGCGTCGAACGCCTCGAAACGGCCCACCTCTGAGTCTGAATCCGGGTACCACACCGCAAGGTCCAGCCCTTTGACCAGCGCCTCTAGCTCCGGCACCGCCTCCAGTGCGAAAACGTGCGGGCGGAAGAAATTCATGTTGAATGAAGCCCAGGCTCCTTCCCCGGCCTCCTCCTCGCACAATTCGATGGAGAAGTACACGCCAGTGTCCTCATTCTCGTACCAAGCCTGACCGTGCTTGAGTGTGTAGTGGGGCCGGTCTGCGAAGTACTCTGCAAACTCGTGAGCGGCGCATGGCTTGCTGCCAGCCGGTTGGAGGAAGAGGTCATAGCTCATGGCGATTCGATGGCCAGCTTAGGGGAAAGGAGTTCCAAGCGATGAGTTGTGAGTAGGTTAGTGGTACGGAGGAACGGATCCCAGTGCCCCTCATCCCCCCGACGGGAGCGGTCCGCCGCCCTCAACAGGGCCTCGGGTCACCCCAGCTCGCCAATCGCGGCTTGGCAGCCCTGAATTCTCTCCCCCACTGCTCCTAGGCCTGCTTCCCCCGAACCCGCTCTTACGAAACCTAGGCCCATCCCCCATCACGGAGACAGACTCACATCCGTAGTCCCTGGCAGCTCAATGAGCGGACCCCCTCGGCCTACGACCAGTCCAGCTCCGTCTGCGGCGGTGGACGCGCTGGCTCGCACCCGTAAGGCTCTGCCCGCAAACCCAGGTGGGTCAGGATGCGCCTGGTCGTTTCTGGCTCTGCGATCGAGGAGATCATGTGCCTCCGGCCTACGCAGCCGGGGCAGCGCAGCACGTCTTCCCCGAACACACGCAGCAGGAGCTACGCCCAGCTGAGACTCGGGACTCGGGCACCAGGAAAGTGAGGAGGTCTAAGACAAAGGCCTGGGTGCCGTCTCTCCATGGGCGGCGGAGATGCCAGATGACCTTGCCGTCCTCGCGCAGCTGGAGGCGGCCCTGGGCCAGGGGAGGGCGCGTTGCGTGGCGGCACAGGTGCTCTAGCGCGCCTCGGTCCGTGCCATCGATGCGGACTGCAGCGTGGAGAGAGAAGCCCGAATCGGTGTGGCCTCTCTCCGACGGTGACCACTGTTAGAACGGCATGGTCCAGAGGTGGTCGCGCCAATCCGGCCAAGACGCTTGCAGTTCAGACAAGAGCCAGCCGCCGACAGCAATCGAGCCCTCATGCGACACGTACACGATCCAGTCTAGGTTGTTGTCGAACCAGAACGTCTCAGCACCGTAGTCGATGCAGTCCACACACTCCGGGCCGCCCTCCCAGTGGGGCTCCCACTCACGTAATGCGTAGACCTTCTCGACACCACGCTGCTCGAGTGCTCGACGGAGGTGCCCGTCCGCGCCCTCGTCGAGGAAGTGCTGATCCCGAAACGCTTCTGCGTCGGTACGCTCGATCTCTTCCAAGGGGTACCAGTAGCCGGTAACGCCCCATTCGTCGCGCAGGCGAGTCTGGAGCTCCTTGGCTTCGCGTTGGCCAAGTGTGCGACGGTAAGGGAGAGCCTCGATCGTGGCGAGATCGCTCGGTCCGAGCTTACGGAGATACGCGACCGCGCGCTCGCGCTCCTCCTCGATCGCCCTCTTTGTGACTTTCTCGTCGGAGATGGTGGACGCCGAATCTGCCGTAGCAATCGCCGTGACGAGCATTTCAAGGGCATCTTCACAGGATGGAAAGTCCCCCGGAACGAAGCCCTCGATCTCGACTCGAATCGCGTCCATCACTAGGTAGCGGGGAAACGTGTCCAGGTCCTTGGCCGTGTACCCAGAGGACCTTGGATGCTCGCGACCCTTCTGGAGATCCCCGTAAAGTTCTCTCCAGTACTTGTGCCGCTCGATGCAGTACCGGCGCGCAGCCGTGTGGAGTGCTTCGACATCCTTCATCGGGTGAGGAGTCTAGCAATCGTCCTTCGGACCCTGGGAACCGCCCGCCCCGGCCCGGCCAAGGCGAAGACCTCCAACAACCTCCTCGGCGACTGCCGAGTGCGGCAGCCCGGTCCGAACAGCTGCCGACGCCCTGCTCGAGGCCTGAATCGCCTACTGCTTCCCGGTGGCCCTTGTGCGCCAGGGCTCGGGCAGGTCGGAGACTTCGGGCGGGCCATCATCGCCGGGTTCTGTAGTGTCGGCGAGCCAGTTGGCGACCGGGATCAGGTCGCGGCGGCCGCGGAGTGCGGCGAGGTCTGCCCAGCGGCGGGCGGCTTCGAAGTCTTGGGCACCTAGGGCCGTGGTCAGACGGTCCTCGAAGGCTGCTGCGCCGGGCTTGGACTTCAGCTCGTCCTCGACTTGAACGCCAAGGCGGGCGAGCTCTAAGTACTCGGGGTAGTCCTCCTCGATCTCGGCGGCCTGCTCCGCGACCGCGCCGTAGTCGCCGAGCGCGAGCTGCACGCGCAGGCGGTCCTCGGACCAGCTGCCGGCGCGCGCCCAAAGTTGGCCGGCGCAGACGAGGAAACCGAGGATCAGGCCGGCGCGACCCAACAGACGGATGCGGCGAATGAAGCGCAGCCGGAAGACTTCGTCGAACGCTGCGCGGTGCAAGAAGCGCACGCGGTCGCGGGTGCTAAAGTGCCGCCAGCCGGAGGTATCCCGGGAATGACCTCCGACGCGCTCGAGGGCGCCGATGAGGGCTTCGGGGTCGCCGGTGAGCTGCATGCTGTAGAGGTCGGCTTCGAGCTCGAAGCGCCGGGACAGCCAGCCGAAGGTCACGTACCAGAGGACCAGGGCGCCGAGCAGGACCGCGGTGCCAAGGAGTTCGTCGCCATCGAATATCCAGCGCACCAGCAGATCCGCGCCAAGGAAGAAGAACAGCGCCCAGCCCAGAAACACCGCCACGTGATGACGCTTGGAGTGACCGATCTCGTGCCCAAACACCGTCGCAAGCTGGCGCGGGTCGAGCATGCCCAGCAAGTAGTCGGAGAGCAGCACCACACGCCTGCCCGGCGTCATCCCCACGATCGCAGCGTTGGCCATGGTGTTGCCCGTCTTCCACAGCAGCACTTCACGCGCGGTGAAGTCCGCCTTCGACGAGACCACTTCGAATAGCGTCCGCTGGGGCCCCGCTGGCAACGGCACCGTTTCCCAGGTATTGCGCAGAATGCTGGGCAGGAACGTGCCTAGCACCGCAAGAAGACCCGCGACGAAGATTGCGCCGATCAGATCAACCCACTCCACATGGGCCTGCACCCAGGGGCTGAGGCCGATGAACACCGAGACCAGGACGTAGAGCGCGAGCGGTGTCAGGGCCGATAGGAACATGCGGCCCTGAAAGACGAAGGAACGACGCCGCCCCGGGCCTGGCGGCTGGGTCGTGCGCACCTCGGCGTCGATCGCCCCCAGCTGGAACACGACGAACGGCGCGAAGGCCAGCAGCAACCCCGCCTGGGGCCAGTCGTCCAAGCCCAGGGGCTGCCCCGTCCAGCGCCGCACGCTCTGCAGCCACCCCAGACCCCAAACCGCAAACCAGTAGGCCAGCACGCCGCCGAGGCTGCTGAACCGGGAGAGCATCGCGGCTACCCGGAACGAGCCCTTCATCGCACGCCGGCGCGTGATTTCAGCGAGCGCGTAGGGCAGCGCCGCCAGGAGCGGAACGGCGGCCGGCAGCTCCAGGCCACTGATCTTCTCCGTCTGCCCCAGGGCTAGCACGCCCGCGGCGAGCAAGATCGGAACGAGGAAGCCCATGGGTGACTCTTCATCGTAACCCGTCCCACCCCGACTTTCTCGCCACCTTATCCCCCGACGTTCACGGCGCCGGTCAGCCAAAGGACACCGGCCTCGTCGCGCTCCACGTCCAAGATCCCACCCGCCAGATGGACCCGGTCCGGACCGCCCTGCCCCGGCTGTCCAAGCCGACCAGCGACAGCGACAGCCGCGCACGCGCCCGTACCGCAGGCCCTGGTCTCGCCCACACCGCGCTCGAACACCCGCAAATCGATGCCGCCGTCGGAGCGCTCGGTGGGGAACCCCACGTTGACTCCGTCGGGAAACGCGTCGTGCGTCGCGATTTGGGCCCCGATCCGCGCGACTCTTTCGTCAGTCCAGGCCTCCGGACTGAGCACGAAGTGCGGATTGCCCATGCTCACCCGCGTCCCGCTCAACTCGCCGTCGGGACCCGCCAGCATCAACGTCTCTGGCTCTGCTGCCACCTCCGCCGGACCCATCTCAACCGTCACCGGGCCCTCGCCGGCCTCCACACGCACGCGGCGAATCCCCGCATCCGTTTCGACCCGAAACTCGCCGGCCGGGGCATGCCTGCGCTGCACAGCCACGCGCGCGATGCACCGCAGACCATTGCCGCAGGCCTCAGGCCGAGACCCGTCGGCGTTGTAGAGCACCATGCGCACCAGCGCCGGCGCCCCCTCGGGGCTGGGCCGCTGCAGGACCAGGAGCCCGTCGGGCCGAAACGCCGGACCGCTTCCCGCCCGACACAGGGCCAAGGCCAGCCCGCCCGGATTGTCGGGCACGGGTCCGCGCATGCCGTCGAGCAGCAGAAAGCGATTGCCCGTGCCCTCGACGGGCAGGAGCTCCAGGGCAGCGGGCTTTTTGGCCAAAATGGGGTCAGCCTAGCCGGGCCATGATCTTGTTCGTGTTCTTGAAGTGCAGCTTGGCGACGGTCTCGAGCACGTCATGGCCGTGCTCGCGCACGAGCTTCACCCCGACCTTGTCCACCGGAGCGCCCGCGCCCTTGTGCAACGACTGTCCCACCGTTTCCCCCAGCTCGTCCAGGGCCAGCAGGAACTCCGCGCGCGCGACGATCGAGGCCGCGGCCACCGCCGCATTGCGCTCCGCCCGGGCCGCCTGCACCAGCTCGACGTCGAGGTCCCCCAGGGCCTTGCGCATCACCGAGTCGGCCGCGAACTTGTCGACGACGACCCGCATCCCGGGCTGGACGAGCTCACCGATCGCCTCCGCGTGCAGATCCGCCAGCAGCGGGTTGAGCCCCTTGTACTTGGGATAGCGCGCGTTGTAGTCCGCCGGGTCCAGCCGCACGACCGCGCAGGGCAGCGCCCCACGAATCAGCGCGCCGAGGCGTAGGGCACTCTTGTCGGTGATCTTCTTGGAGTCGGTGACCCCCTCCGCGCTGAGGCCCTCGGCCTGCTCGGGCTCGATGCGCACCGCAGCGACGACCAGCGGCCCAAAGAAGTCGCCCTTGCCCGTCTCGTCCGACCCCACGGTCGTGACCAGCGTTTGGGCGATGGCGTCCCCTTCCTCCGAGGCCGCCTTCGAGGATGAGGACGATTTCCCAGCCGCCGCGTCCCCTTGAACGCCGTAGCGCACGAGGAACGCTTCGGGGTCGGCCCCTTGGACGACGAGCTTGCCCGAGCGGTACAGGGTGACCACGACGCCCTCCCCCTTGACCCCGAACTCGGAGTGGGGTGGCTGGCGCCATTCAAAAGCCCCCTGGCCAAGGCGCTCCCTGAGGGGCTCCCGCTCGGCCTCGGGCACGACGATGACTTGCGTGTTGGTGCTCACAGCCCCCCAGGCTAGCCACTTGGTAACGTTGTCTCCATGCCCCGCGACCACCTGCCGCACGACACGGGAATCCGGCCCGAGGACCTGGCCGAGGGCAGACCCCAGCCCTTCCGGGCCCCCTGGGGAGAATTCGCCCTCTATCCAACCGGCCCCAAGGACGACCCCGCGGCCCAGGTCCACGCTGCGGAGTGCTTCTGCCCCCACATGCTCGGGCCCCTCTTCCAGGGCACCGTCCAGGGCGACGAAGTGACCTGCCCCTGGCACCTGTGGTCCTACTCCGTCCAAACAGGCGCCTGCACAGCGTCCCCCAAGGACGAGGGCAAGGGGACCCGAATCGCCGTCCTGCCCGTGCAACTTGGTCCCAGCGGCACCTATCTAGCGGGGCCCCCGGGCGGAAGCCTTGAGTAGACTGTGCAGGCTATGGCCACCACCGATCACGCCGCGCCGCCGCGCACTCAGACCTATCAAACCATCCTAGACGCCATCGGCAGCACGCCCCTCGTGCAGCTCCAACGCGTCGGTAAGGAGACGGGCGCCACGTTCTTCGCCAAGTGCGAGTTCATGAACGCCGGAGGCTCGGTCAAGGACCGCATCGGCAAGCGCATGGTGCTCGAGGCCGAGAAATCCGGCCGCATCAAGCCCGGCGACACTCTCATCGAGCCGACGAGCGGCAACACGGGCATCGGCATGGCGCTGGCCGCCGCCGTGCGCGGCTACCGCATGGTCATCACCATGCCCGAGAAGATGAGCCGCGAGAAGCAGGTGGTCCTCGAGGCGCTCGGCGCGGAGATCATCCGCACCCCCACCGAGGCCGCCTTCGACTCGCCCGAGAGCCACATCGGGGTGGCCAACCAGCTGGTCAAGATCCTCCCCAACGCGCACATCCTCGATCAGTACTCCAACCCGGACAATCCGCTGGCCCACTACCACGGGACGGCCGAGGAGATCTTGGAGCAAACCGGCGGCGACTTCGACTACCTGGTTGCCGGCGCGGGCACCGGCGGCACGATCACCGGCATCGCCAAGCGCCTGAAGGAGGACATGCCGAACGTCAAGATCATCGGCGCCGACCCCGTCGGCTCGATCCTCGCCGGCCCCGAGCCCGTCGGCTCCTACAAGGTCGAGGGCATCGGCTACGACTTCATCCCCGACGTCCTGGACCGCGGCATTGTCGACGAGTGGGTCAAGACCGAGGACCGCGAGTCTTTCCTTATGGCGCGCCAGCTCATGCGCCAGGAAGGCCTGCTTTGCGGTGGTTCCTGCGGAACCGCCATGTGGGCCGCCCTCCAGATCGCCAAGCGTGAGGGCCAGGGCAAGAAGTTCGTGGTCGTCCTGCCCGACTCCGTGCGCAACTACATGACGAAGTTCGTCGACGACTCATGGATGCGCCAGCACAACTACATCGACCGCGGCTGGGCTACGGACTCCGTGGGCGACGTCCTCAAGCGTCTTCCCAAGCGCAATCTCATCACCGCCAGTGGCGCCGACACCGTCGCCGATAGCGTGATGCGCATGAAAGAAGTGGGCATCAGTCAGCTGCCCGTCATCGAAGACGGCAAGCTCGTCGGCATCGTGACCGAGTCGGACCTGCTGGGCCGCATCGTGGAAGGCTCGGCCAGCCTGTCCAGCGCTGTCGCCGAGGTCATGATCCGCAAGGTCGAAACGGTGCACGTCGAAGATCCGGCCGCGTCGCTTCTAGATTGCTTCGCGCGTGAGTCGGTCGGCCTCGTCGTCGACGACCACGACGCCCTGCACGGCATCGTCACCAAGATGGACCTGGTCGATCACCTGGCCGGCGCCGTCAAGACGAGCTGATGAGCCTGTTCGGGGACGAAAGCGGCGAGCCCCCGCCTCCGTCTCTCGACATCCACCTCGGGGACAATCTCGCACTGCTGCCCGCGCTGGCGGACGGATCGGTGGACCTTGTGTACATCGACCCGCCCTTCAATACGGGCAGGGTCCAAACGCGCACGCGCACCAAGAGCGTGCGCGACGAGGACAGCAAGCGGACCGGCTTTCAGGGAAAGCGCTACAAGACCGTTGCACTGGGCTCGCGCTCCTTCGCGGACTCGTTCGACGACTTCCTCGCCTTCCTCGAGCCCCGCCTGGTCGAGCTATCGAGGGTGCTGGCTCCCACGGGCAGCTTCTTTCTGCACCTGGACTACCGCGAGGTCCACTACGCCAAGGTTTTGTGCGACGCAATCTTTGGACGCGACTGTTTCCAGAATGAAATCATCTGGGCCTACGACTACGGCGCGAGGTCGAAGAAGCGCTGGCCAGCCAAGCACGACAACATCCTCTGGTACACCAAGGATGCAAAGCGATTCACGTATCGATACGACGACATCGATCGCATTCCTTACATGGCCCCCGGCCTGGTGACGGCCGAGAAGGCGAAGCGCGGCAAGACGCCCACCGATACGTGGTGGCACACGATCGTCAGTCCCACGGGCAAGGAGCGCACGGGCTACCCCACGCAGAAGCCGCTGGGGGTGATCAACCGCATCGTCGCGGTGCACTCGAACCCTGGGGATACAGTGCTGGACTGCTTCGCGGGCAGCGGTACCACCCTCGAATCGGCCGTTCGCCAGGGTCGCCATGCCCTCGGGATGGACGCGAGCGAAGAGGCCCTTCGGGTCATGTCCAAGCGGCTCGAATTTGCCGATCCCGAGTTTCACAACTGGACGCCAAACAGCGAATCGAAAGTCTGAGCCAATCTGCTGATTGACGCCTTCCGGCGCATCACAGAAGGTAGTCGGCCGTTCTTCGCTTTCGCCGCAGTCTTGTTTGCGACCACATGTCCCAAGATCACCAATCCGGCCCCGATCCCGCCAATCCAGAACCCGCCACCTCGCCCGCATGTCCGTCCGGGAATGGCGTCAATCGCCGCGACTTGCTCGCGGGCAGCCTCGCCGGAGGCCTGGGCGCTGGTGCGCTCGGCGCCGAAGCTCTGGAGCCCGCGCAGGACGACAGCCTCTTCTTGCCCCGTGAGGTTTGGGAGGATCGCATGAAGGCGCCCGACGACGGCAAGAAGTACGGCTGGGTTGTCGACACCCGCAAGTGCTTCGGCTGCCACGCCTGCGAAGTCGCCTGCAAGGCCGAGAACGATGTGCCCCTGGGTAGCTTCATCCGCCAGACGATCTACCACGATCACGAAAAGGAAGGCGGTTCCCAGGCGCGCATCATGGTGCCCATGGCCTGTCACCACTGCGAGGACGCCCCCTGCATCAAAGCCTGCCCCTGTGGCGCGATGCACAAGGGTCCCGGCGGCTCGGTGCAGGTCAACTACGACAAGTGCAGCGGGCACGCCGCCTGCAAGGAAGCCTGCCCCTACGGCGCGATCTACATCGACCCGGTCGCCAACCAGGCGGTCAAGTGCCACAACTGCACGCACCGCATCGAGCACGACATGACGCCGGCCTGCGAGTCGACCTGCCCCAGCGAGGCGCTCTTCTTCGGCGATCTGAACGATCCCGAGTCCAGGGCATCGATCGCGCTCGCCGCCATCGACGCGGATGAGCCCACCGGCCTGCGCGCTGAGCGCCTGCGGGAGGAAGAAAAGACCGAGCCCCGCATGTGGTTTGTGACCGACAAGGATCACCCCATGGACACCTGGGAAACGAAGATCCCGGGCAAGGGCCAGAGCTATCACCCCGATGCCTACTCGGTCTACGAATGGAAGGAAGGTACGCCGCCCCATGAGCGCGTCGCGCACCCCGTGGACGAGATGCTCGCCGCTCGAGAGGACGAGCACGACGCGGAAGCCAAGGGAGGTCAGCAGTGAGCGCCCAACGACCCAACCGTCGCGGCTTTCTCCGACTTGGCGGCCTGCTGGCCGCGGGAGCTGGCGCGGGCTGCACCAGCGGCGAGGGGGCATTCCGCCGGGGCAAGAGTGCCGGCGGGAGAGCCCAGGATTCGAGCCAGGGAACGGCGACCGCTCCGCGCACGCCCACCGACGAGGAGAACGCCGCCGTCTGGCAGCGCCGCGCGGGAGTTCCCTACGAGGCCAAGGCCCCCGGCGTGTGTCTCCTGCCGGGCCCGAACCGCAAGGTGAGTTTCCCCGACCCCGATAAGTACGCGGACGTCGATCGCGTGCACGGCATGTGCCAGCTGTGCTCGACGGTCTGCGGCATCACCGGCATCGTCAAGGACGAGCGCATCATCAAGGTCGAGGGCAACCCCGCGGATCCCAACAGCCAGGGCAAGCTGTGTGCCCGCGGCCAGTCGGCGCTGAACCACCAGTACCACCCCGAGCGCCTGCTCTTCCCGATCCGCCGCGTGGGCGAGCGCGGCGACGGCCGCTGGAAGCGCATCACATGGGACGAGGCCTACGACGAGTTGGCCGACCGCTTGCGGGAGGTGCGCCAGAGCGGACGGCCCGAGGAGTTCGCCTTCCATCAGGGCCGCAGCCGAACCAAGGACGCGATCGCGGCCTTCCTGCGGGCCTTCGGAACGAACACCCAGCTCAACCACCGCGGTCTGTGCTCAGCGGCGCGCCGCGCGGCCAACCTGACCTACCTGTTCGAGTCCGACTGGGACCTGGGCGACTACGAGCACGCCAAGTACGTGCTGAACTTCGGCTCCAACATGTTCGAGGCGCACCAAGGCCACATCGCCGGCGCCCAGCGCCTGCAGCGCGGCCGCTTCCAGAACGGCGCCAAGCTGGTGACCTTCGACGTGCGCATGTCGAACACGGCGGGGAACTCCGACGAGTTCTACATGCCGATGCCAGGCACCGACGGCGCGATCGCGCTGGCGATGGCCCACGTCATCATCACCGAGAAGCTCTACGACGAGAAGTTCGTTGGGACCTGGTTCAACTGCTCCATCGAGGAACTCGCCGCGCAGCTGGCGGACTACACACCCGCCTGGGCAGAGACGATCTCGAGCGTCCCCGCGGACGACATCGCCCGCATCGCACGCGAATTCGCAGCGGCTGCTCCGGAAGCCACGACCATGTGCAACCGCGGATCGTCCGCGCACGTGAACGGCTACTGGAACGACCGGGCGATCGGGCTGCTCAACGGCCTCGTCGGCAGCGTCGGTAAGCACGGCGGCTGGTGCTGGATGTACACCGGTGGCGTGGACACCAAGCGCTTCGCACCGCCGAAGATGGCGCCCAAGCCCAAGGTCGCGTCCCTGCTGGCCGACCCGCCGGAGTTCGCGCTGGCGAACGTCTGGAACACGATGCGCGTGGGCGAGATCGTCTACCACTACCTCGCCCAGGACCGCGCGAAGATCAAGGTGTACATGTCGTACAACCTCGACTCGCCGTTGACCTGGCCGGAGACCAACGTCACGCGCAACGTGATGCTGGACGAATCCAAGATCGGCTTCCACGTCTGCGTGAACCCCTTCTTCAGCGAGACCGCGTCGTTCGCCGACATGGTCCTGCCTTGGGCTACGTACATGGAGCGCTGGGACGTGGACGCGCGCGGCGCGTACAACCTGAAGCCCTACCTCTCGATGCGCCGTCCGATGATCGACGCGCTCGGCGAGGCCAAGGACATCCGCGAGATCTTCCCCGAGCTCGCGCGCCGCATCGGCGACGGGATGGAAGCGCACTACCCCGAGCGCACGGTCGAGAACTACATGGCCGAGTGGACGAAGGACGTCCCCTACGACGACTCGCGCTACAGCTCTCCGATGGAGTTCCTGGAGGAGGTCGGCGCCTTCGAAGACCCCGACCAGGAGCCCTACTTCGAGCCCTACATGCGGCCGCTGTCCGAGGCCGACCTCGAGGGCGCGATCCTCGACGAAAGCACCGGCATCTACACCAAGGACGGCAAGGGCATCGGCATCGTTGTCGACGGCAAGCCGATCCGTGGCTTCAAGACGCCAAGCCGCAAGTTTGAAGTCGTGTCCGAGTTCGTGGCCAAGACCGGTCGAAACGAGGACACGACCGAACTCACCAAGCTGGCAAACTCCAAGGGCAAGAACCGCCCCGACTACCACAAGGGCAACGAGTACGACCTCTATCCCTGGCCCAAGTACGAGCCCATCTCAGAGCACCAGGAGCTGAAGGACAATCAGCTCGTGATGACCTCGTTCAAGTGGAACGTGCACAACCACGGGCGGACGGCCAACCTGAAGTGGTGCTCGGAGATCGTGCACTCGAACCCCGCCTGGATGCACCCCGACACCGCGGCACGCTTCGGGCTCGCCGATGGAGACTTCGTGCGGCTGCGCGGCTACCGGTCCAAGTACCTGAACCGCATGGCCCCGAACCTACGGCTCGGTGAAGGTCCGATCGATGATGTGCTCGAGCTGCCGGTGGTGATCACCAAGGCCATCCATCCGCGCGCAATCGCGATCTCGAACTCGGTCGGCCACTGGGAATACACCAACGTGGCCCGGGGCAAGAAGGCGGACGTGGGCAGCCAGTCCGCCGGCATGGACCTCAAGGGCATGCGCGACCCCGATTGGGAGCGCAACATGTGGTGGGAAGACGAGTCCGGCGGCGACCCCAAGGCTTGGCAGCGCAATCGCGGCAACGGCTGGGCGCAGAACAGGATCCTGGCGATCTCGCCCGACCCGATCTCCGGCCAGCAGGCCTTCCACGACACCGTCGTCGACGTCGAGAAGGTCTGAACGTGACCCTGGACGCTTCCAACCTGGAGCTCAGCCACGCGGCTGAGCTCTTCGGTGACCTGCTGCTCTTCGAACTCGATGCAGACCGCCTTGCGCGCCTGCAGGAGCCCGAAGTGGCCGCCGCCCTGGCCTCCCTCGGCATCGAGGTGCCGGCGGCAGGGGCCACCGACGCCGCCGAGCTCGACGAGCTCGCTGCGGACTTCTTCGCCCTGTTCCTGCAGCCCGACCCCGGCGCTCCGCCGGTCCAGTCGGTGTGGGATACGGGCAGCTTTGAAGGGGAGCCCGCAGCCTGCATCCGCAGGCACGCCAAGGCCGCAGGCCTGGACTTCGACCGGCTTGGCGCCCGTGGCTCGGCGGTCGACCACCTGGGCTCGATCCTGCAGCTCTGGGCGGACGCCAACCGGCACACCGCCGGCGCAGACACGGCCGAGCACCTGCGCACCCACCACCTCGAGTGGGGCCAGCGCGCCCTGGCCTCGGCCGCCGATCACGACGGCTTCTATGGCCAGATAGCCCGCGCAGCGAGCGCCCTGATCGGCGAAATCGTCGCCGGCGGCCCGCCTGGGAACTGAGCGGGATCCAGCCCACTCGGGATCCCTCTAGGCGCTGCTGCGCGACGGAAAAGGGCCCGCGACCTCTCCAACAAGGTCGCGGGCCTGGAGCCCCGGAAGGCTCCGGCTCCCACTTCTTCATCAGCAGCTGGGGACCTCTGCGTACTTCAAAGCGCATCGGTCCCCGGAGCGCTCGTTCCCTGGTCCGCTCCGCGCTGCCAAGAGGACAACCCTCGCAGCCCACAGTCGGTTGCAGGGAATCCCGGCACGATTTGTGCCCGCAGATCCACGGATCGTGGCTTTGCAATAGCCCTTGCCACCGATCGACCCTTGGCAAGGCAGCCTCCTAGCGCAAGACGACAGAGATGCCTGAGGTGTCTTCGCTTGTGTGGTAGATGAGAAAGCGCTCGCTGTCCTTGCTGGGTGCGAACTTCTTGATGGCACGTTGGGATTGGAAGAGACGACGGGGAGTCGGAGACTCCAGATCTTCTTCCGAGCTGAGGTCAACCTCCCAGAGTTCGTGGTCGCCCCGGAGGAAGTACAGCGTGTGGCCATCCGCACTCCACTCCGGGCTCTCCCCCCCACTGACGGAGATTTGAACCGTGCGCATCCTGTCCGCTCGCTCGTGCAGGTAGACCTCCCGTCGCCCGCTGTTCTCGGATGAGTAGGCAACAAACCGACCATCCGGCGAGTGCTTCAGGGTAAGAAAGGCATCCCGATTCACCGCCGGCATCTCGATTGGTTGCGCCTCCCCTGTTGGGGAGATGATCCAGAGACCACCGCTCTGCGATGCGGCCAACAGGTCCGTCGAACCCGGCATGAACTCGAGCGGAAACTGAGAGTGATCCTGTCCCCACACGATGGTTCCTTGGCCTGGTGTGTTCAGCGGAATGCTCACGATGTCTGGGTACCCTCGCGCATCGCTCGCGAAGTACAACGACTGACTGTCGGGTGCCCAGCAGGGGAAGCCGGCCCAGGCGGAGTACCCCTTGGTGAGATTGAGCCGAGTGTCTCGCTCGAGCCCGTAGATCCAGATGTCACTGAAGCGAGTCCTCGTGTCCGAGGTACACACAGCGAGCGATTCCCCATCGGGCGAGAGTGCGAATCCGAGCCCGTAAGATCCGGGCCCGACAACGTGTTCGAGATCTAATCCGCTCTTGTCCACCCATAGAATCTCATCCCGATCGTAGGCCCCCTGGAAAGCGAAGCTGCCATTGCGCGCCACCGACAGGTGCGCGAAGCCCGTCGATGAAAAGGTGAGGACTCCGTCTGCCAACGTTCTAGGGGTCCCTGAGATCGTCATGGTCTCGGCATCGAACGGAACGCTGCGCACCCACCCATCGTGTGCGTAGATGAGCTCATCCCGTTCCGACCAGTAGGGACTGGTTGGGAGCTCGCCAATCAACGTCACTTCTCCTGTGGAGAGGGCACCAGAATACAGGCGATGCATCCCGCTCGGCCGCCCATCGCGGCGAACCACTGCGAGGAACACGAAGCGGTCGCCATCCTTCAGAAACGTCGGCGGCTCGTGCCAGCGTTCGCCAGCGTCAAGATCAAGCTTGGTCAGTGGTTGCGCCTCTGTAGCGTCCGGTGGCAGATACCATAGGGGACCCTCCTGCTCCCCGTAGACGATGGCGCCAGACGGGGACGAAGCAGCTGAGCGAAAGCTCTCCACCGGAAGCGCACGGGGAACACGACTGTCGAGGGGCAACAGGTGCAACTGGCCGTCGAGCTCGTAGCCGATGGCATTGGAGTCAGTCGTCCAGAACACCTTCCTCGCGAGGTCCAACTCTGGCACCCTCTCGATCTCAAAGGAGTCGAGGCGTCTGAGCCAAAACGACCACTCCCCGCTGTCCCTTGACTTCGCATTGACGAGCATCGTTTCGCCATCGGGTGAAATACTGGGCCATTCAATCGCAGAATAGTCGTTCGTTCTGGCAGGGATCGAGAGGTGTACGGACTGCTTGGGCCGCGGCTTCTCATCGAATTGGCTTCCGCCTAGGGCGTTCCGGAGAAGTCCCCACGCTAGGGCGGCCCCTGCAAGCAGGCAGACGAGTGCAGCAGCAATGAGTTTCGCTGGCGCCGGCTGCACGGCAGATGAGCTTGGCCCAACTGGATCGCTCTCACCGCCACGCTCCAGCTGAATCCGAGCTTCTCCGATGTCGCGCAAGCGCTGCCTTGGATCTTTGGCAAGGCACCGTTGCAGGAGTGGCTTGATGTAGGGAGGGACGGGCGGCAGCGCGGAAAGGTCGGGTTCGGATTCGACAATCGAAGCGGCAACGTCCGCAAACGACTCACCGTCAAAGGTCCGTTTGCCCGACAGGCATTCATACAGAACGCAGCCGAACGCCCAGATGTCGGTTCGCCGATCAACGAGTTTGCCGCGGGCCTGCTCGGGGCTCATGTAGGCGGGCGTGCCAAGGATGACTCCGTCCTCGGTGGCTTCGAGCCGTTCGGCCTCGACCGAAGAACCCAGATCCCGTGTGGCCTTGAGCACCGTTGGCTTGGCCAGACCGAAATCGAGAATCTTGACCACGCCCTGCGGCGTCACACGGATGTTGGCGGGTTTCAGATCCCGATGGATGACGCCCGATTCGTGGGCCACCTCCAGGCCATCCGCGATCTGGCGACAGAGATCGAGGGCCTCGTCCATCGGCATAGCGCCATGCGCAATCCGCGTGGAGAGATCATCCCCGGGCACGAGCTCAAGAACGAGGAAGAACACATCATCGTCCTGGTCAACACCGTAGATTCCACCGATGTTGGTGTGATTCAGGGCCGCCAACGACTTGGCTTCCCGTTCGAAGCGAAACAGTCGCTCATCATCCTTGGTGAATTCGTCGGGCAGGACTTTGATCGCCACCTCCCGGTCGAGGCGGGTGTCTCGTGCACGGTATACCTCGCCCATACCTCCGGTCCCCAGTGGACCGAGGACCTGATAGAACGAAAGCGATTGGCCAGTGGGAATCGGCATGATGGGGACCGGGATTCTAGCCGAGGGCGATTGCGTGCATGCGCCGGGATACGTCACCCAGGATCTCTCTGGAGCAAAGCCCCCAAACGCGTACGAGGACCTGTCCCCCATGCGCGCGGTCGAGGACTTCGGCATGCCGCCCAGCCCGCTGCCGCGCGGCTAGCCCATGGCCATATGCGGCGCCCTCCCTGGCTAGCGCGAGGCAAGAGAGATCCAAGCGCACCGGAGTCTCTCGAGTGGTGCTGCCGAGTGATCCCTTACGGTCATCCTAGCTTCGGCCACGCAGGCCAACGACGCAGCCTGAGGCATGTGGCACGCCCAGGGGGCCCTGAGGCCAATGCTGGGCGACAAGCCGGCGACCCCGCTCAGCAGGCGGGCGAAATCCCTGCCGAATCCAACAGGGGCCTTCCGATAGGGGATCCAAGCCCCCACCGGTCCTATGCAATTCTCAAAGTCAGCCAGTCAGTCGTCGAACGCCGCCACCCTTGCTTCGAGCAGCGCCCAGACGCTGAAGCGCAACGTGCGCCAGGTGGTCTCGGTGCCCGACAGCGTGCTCGATCCGATCCTGGTCGCCCTGCTCGCCCAGGGCCACGCCCTGATCGAGGGCATCCCAGGCACCGGCAAGACAGTCTTGAGCCGGGCAATCGCGCGCTCGCTGGACTGCGACTTCAAGCGCATCCAGTTCACCAACGACCTGATGCCCTCGGACATCGTCGGATCTTCGATTTGGCGTAGCCACGAAAGCCGCTTCGAGTTCGTGCCCGGCCCCCTATTCGCCAACGTTGTGCTGGCCGATGAGGTGAACCGCACGTCCTCACGCACGCTGTCGTGCCTACTCGAGGCCATGGAAGAGGGCAGCGTTTCGGTCGACGGCCAGCCGATGGCGCTCGGCCAGCCCTTCACGATCCTGGCCACTCGCAACCCAATCGAGTTCCACGGCACGTTCCCGATCCCCGAGGCCGCCCTGGATCGCTTCCTCGTGCGGGTCGAACTTGGCTACCCCGAAGCCGACGCCGAGCGCGCGCTGTACGCCGGAGCCTCCTCCGAGAAGACACTCGCGGACCTCGAGCCTGTCCTCAACCGCGATCAGCTCATCGATCTGATGGCCCAGGTGCCCGGTATCGAAGTCGGTGAGCCGGTGACCGAGTACGTCTACAGCGTGGTTGCCGCCACTCGCTGCCATGCTTCGATCCTGCTCGGCATCAGCCCGCGCGCCGCGATCTCCTGGGTCCATGCCGCCCGCGCCTACGCGCTGCTCCAGGGCCGTAGCTACGTCATCCCTGACGACCTAAAGGCCCTTGCCGGCCCGGCGCTCGGCCATCGTGTGTTCCTCAAGGGCGGCGGTGATGCGCGTTCCATCGTCGAAGAGGTTGTCGCCGAGACGCCCGTCGAACTGTAGCCGTGCGCCTCACGCTCTTCGGGCTGCAGGGCCTCGCGTTCTACGTCGTCATCCTTGGCGCGTTCTACGCAACCCCCTACTCGAACCCCTTCTTCCTGCTCCTGGGCTTTCTGACGCTGCTCGGCGCCTCCAGCCTGCTCAGCACCCGTCGCAACGTGCGCGATGTGACGCTTGAACTGGGTGAATTCAAGCCCGTCGTGTCGGGTGCCGAAGTCCGCGTGCCCGCCCGGGTCACGGCGGATGGTCGTCCGCGCTTTGGCATCACCGTCAAGATCGAGCTGGAGGGTGGCCAAATCCTGGAGGGCCGCGTGGATCTACTGGAAGGACAGGCAAACCTAGCCGTCCAGGGGCCGCCCATGCCCCGGGGCGCGTACGCCGCCAAACGCGCCTGGGTCGAATCCACCCACCCCGCCGGGCTCTTCCGCGCTATGACGGACATCGCTCCGCCGACGCCATTGCTCGTGTACCCGGCCCCCACCGAGTACGCGGACGGACACAGCACCTCCCAAACCCTGGGTGATCTTCTTGGCACATCGGAGTCGGTGGCGGGAGATCTTCAGCCAGGCGGTCTGCGGGATCACCGCCAGGGCGACGAGGTGCGTGCGATTCACTGGCGGGCCAGCGCGCGTCGAGGGCGCCTCGTCATCCAAGAATGGGAGGCTGGTACCGCCCAAGGCCTGGAGGTCGTGCTCGACCGTCGCTGCGAGTCGGCGGATCTTGAGCAAGCCCTCTCGACCATCAGCGCCCTCGTTCAGCTCGGCCACACCAACAAGGAGACCCTGCGTCTACACACCCAGGACCTATCCGCCAACTACGGCGACGGGCACCTCCAGTGGTCCGAGGCGCTGCGCTTCCTCGCTGAGGCCCAGTCCCTCCCCGCCAACGGCCCGCCGCCCCCCGCCGCTTCGCCTTCCGTCGCGCGCTTGCCCAGGGAGAGCAGCCATGTCTAGCGCCAAAGCCCTGCGCGCCTGCACCCAGGCGCTCGTCTTGCTGAACCTCGTCTTCGTCCAGATGACCGAGGCCGCGGGCCTGCACGCGCTGATTCCACTCTACGCCCTGACCCTTGCCGCGCCCCTGCTTCAGCGCTTCGCGGGCATGCGCGCCTACTTGACCGCCTGGAACCTGCTCGTCATGGGCATTTTCGGGGTCCTGATCTGGTCGGTCACACGCGGCGACCTGGGCAACGTGCTGGAGTACGGCCTGATCCTCGCCGTGCTCTGCCAGGTCCACCTGCTGAACAACCTGCGGTTGGATCAACGACCGGACCTGCTGTTCTTCAACGCGTTTCTCATCGCGGTCGTCGCTGGCTACATCAACCGCGGCTCGACCTTTGGCCTATTGTTCCTCGCGTTTGTACCGCCGTTCATCATGGGCCTGGAGCTGCTCGCGGCCACGGGCAACGGACAGGAGCCAGGACCCCGCGCCACGGGAAAGCTGCTTCGCGACGGTGCCAAACGCTCCGGTGCTCTGCTGAGCTTGAGCCTGCTCGTCTTCGTCTTCTGGCCCCGCGATTTCGAGCGCAAGGCCTTCTTCCACGGCCAGCTCGACTTCACGTCCCAAGACGACGCCAGCGCATCGATCGGCTTCACCGACATGCTGTCCCACCGGCGCCGGAAGTCGGCAGGCGTCGACAACCGCCCGGCCTTGAAAGTCCAAGTCCTCGATGGGCAACAGTCACAGGTTACCAGTCTGTGGCGCGGGGCTCTGCTGGGCATCACCGAAGGAAGCGGCTGGGAGCCCCTACATCCGCGCGTGCTGCGCCGGAGTGAGTCTGTGGAGCCAGACTGGGTATCGATCTACAGTGGCTATGCCCTACGGGGCGACGCTCCCCAACCTGTGGTTCAGGTCAGCGTTCAGCGCCTAGACCCCGCAACCCAGCACGCCTTCGTTCCGGCCACCACCTACGCGGTGAAGCCGGCAGAGGCCGGCGACCTAGAGCTGCAGCCGGGCGGCTTGTTCGGAAGCGCCGGAAAGGGAGCTCTGAGTTACGAATTGCTGCTCGACGCCGGTCCCGCGCCTGAACCCGGTGGTTCGTATGAAGGCCGCGTTCCACGGGCCCTGCGCCCCTATGTCGAGCTTCCCAACACCCGAAGCCTCGACGCAGCCCGCCTCCTCGCAGAAGAGATCGTCCCCGACCTCAACGGCACTGATCAGTACCGCATCGTCCAGCGCGTGGTCAATCACCTGCGTGACCACTACAGCTACCTGCCCCCCGGTAGCCCCGACGCTCCCAACTCGCTAGCCGAGTTCCTCGACGCCGAAGGGGGCGGGCACTGCGAGCTGTTCTCCTCAGCCCTCGCCACGATGCTGCGCAGCATGGGCATCCCCTGTCGCATCGCCACGGGCTACCGCGGCGACAGCTGGGACCCCGCCAGCGGTACGCTGACGCTCAAGATGAGCGACGCCCACGCCTGGGTCGAGGTCTACGACCCCACCGCCGGCTGGATGAGCGTCGACCCGACCCCCGCCGCGTTCCTGGCCGAAACCAAGCCCGGGCTCTTCGCCCGCGCCGGCGCCGCGGTCCGCTCGGCCTGGAATGCCATCACCGGCTTCGATGAAGAAGCCAGGGCGCAGCTCTTCGCCTGGGCACGCACCCTGCCTGGCCGCGGCTTAGCTGGTGTCCGCAGCCACCCCCTGGCAACCACGGGCGTGTTGGCCCTCTTCGGCAGCTTGCTCGTCCTGCGCCGCCGCCGGCGAATGCAGGATCCCGCCCCGGTACGTGAGTACCGCGCAGCCCTTGCCCGCGTCAAGATCACGCCCCTGCCTGGCGAAACCCCTCGTGAGATCCTTGAGCGCGCAGGACTCGACGAACTCAATCCGGCCAGTCTCGCCCATTTGCGTAGCGCTACGGAAGCGCACGAACGCGAGCGCTACGCCGGCCAAACCTAGGCCCATGGAGCGAGGGGCTAGCGCTTTCGATCCGGTTGGTACTTCACCTTCCCATCGGTGCTGTATCGCAACTTGCCCGAAAAGAACCGCGCGCCATCAGCGTTGGCCTACTAACGGCTTGACCCTTCGCCCTGGGCGCTTCTACGCCTAAGACGCAAGGTTTGCCCACTCCATTCCTGCCGCTCGAGCAGCAGGTCGTGGCCCGGAAAATGCCTGCGCTCCACCGTCCATTTCCCCTCCCGAATGGATGGACCTTGGTATGTGATCTGACCGAGTGGAGAATCGACATCCAACGGCTTGAGGACGACCGAAACCCAACGATCCGCGCCCTCGCTGAGAACCAGCTGAATCTGGGGTAGCTTCTCCAGGAACTGCGGATCGTCCGGTGGAGCATCGACCGTGCACGTGATCGTGTGCCCGCGTCCTTGAGCCAGACCAACCCACTGCTCGTTTCGACCGATCTCGATCTGCAGCCGGCCGCGCCAAGGTTCATGGATCAGGCTTGTGAGGCGGAGCTCGTAGGGCCCAATCGGTAGCTTTCGCCACTGGGCCAGGCCGCTCGCTGTGTTCCACCTCGGCTCGTCGATCTTGGGCGCTTCTCCGGCGGGACCCAGCCAGTGCAGGCTCCCTTTCAGGTTCAACGGCTCGCCCCCTACAAAGTTCACCCGCAACGAACCGACAGGCACCATGTTCACCTGGATCACCTGCAGGCCATAGCGTTGCAGCATGTGCTCAAAATCGACGATCGCGCCTGACCGCGCGACCACCAACCAATCCGAACGCAGGGACAGATGCTGCGCCGGAATTCGGACCCACGGCCTCGATGATCCCCGCATTGGCTCACGGGGTTTCTGCACGCCACCGACTTCTTTCAGGGGACCGAAGCGCTTCGACCAGCCCACAGAATCCAGGGGGTAGGCCGCTCGATTTTGCGGCGCCTGCTGAAACTCAAACGTCGCCCAGCCTCCGATCGCAAGGGGCTCGTCGCCCCCGCCAACCCGGTGAGTCAACGTTTCGTCGGTGTCTCCATCGCCATCCACATCAACCTCACAGGAGAGCACGCTCCCCACCGGCCACTTCCGCTCGGGCACGGCACCATCACCATCCGTCACCAGCTCTTCGCCCCCATTGATGCGCAGCCTGCAGCCCTGCATTCCACCCAGGCCCTCCGCGTGCACCACCCGCAGCCGACCACTGCCGCTGACCACCCTTCGTTGCCAACTTGTTGGGGCCGCATACTCCGCGTCCGGTGCCCCTACCAGAGTGCTGGCCTCGACCACCTGCTCTACCTCCGCAGACCGCGAGAGATCCAGCGGCTCTGGCCTCTCCCCACCCTGTTGGACGAGCAGCACAAGTAGCGCGCACACGCAGAAGAAGCCAATCAGTGCCTTGCCCATGTCCATTGCAGCCTAGCTACGAGTCCGATTCCCGTACGCGAACCTGATCAGAACCTCCCCCGGGACCGGCGGCCGAACCTCGCTGCGAATCAGCATGGCATTCGAACGAACATGGAACGTCGAGGTTAGTTGCCTGGCGGCAATTGGACGACGAGAGGGAGATCTTCAGCGCTTCGCTCTTTCCAGTGAAACGTCGCCGCAGGTTGAGGGGTTTGCGAGGAGCGGTAGAGGCCGTAGGACCCCGAAGGAAGGATCAAGTGTAGGCGTCCCTGAGCGTCCGTGGTCCCCTTGCAGCGCGGATCCGTCCAGCCCCGGCAAGACCAGCCGATCTCTACACCCGCGAGCTCTTTCCCGTGCTCGTCCTGCACGTGCACCACGCCCTCCAGCGGACTGATGACCAGTTCCGCATACCCCTCCTCGCCGGGATCGATGCCATCGATGGGGCCGCCATCCGCAAGCCAGTGGCCGTCCCTGTCGACCAGCAGGAGGCGATGCTCAAGCAGCGGCACCAGGCCGCGGACCACCAAGTCCCTCCCGCCGCCGATGACTTTTGGACCAGCGAGCTCGGCCACTCTTCCAGCGGCCAGGCTGGCACGGTCTTCGACGGATGCCAGCTTGCTGGCGACGACGAATACGTCCACGTTCCCCAGCTTGTCGCCGCCGGCCGACAACGGCACAACGCGCAGGCTCGCCTGCAGGGTGTCTTGGAGGTCGACCGTGACGTTGGTTGTCCCCGGATTGACCTCTATCAGCTCCGAATAGAACGGATCGCCTCGGAAACCCGGGTTGGGGCTGCGGTCACCGACGAGGATCTCGAGCTGCACGCGGCCGGTCGGAGCGCCTTGAATCGCGAAAGACCCGTCAGCCCGCACCCACGGCAGGTCCTGCATGCCCCGGCGCATGTACCTGAAGGCATCGGCCTGATCCGCGGCGTACACGAACACGCACAGATTGGTCAGGTCGAAAGGACCGGTGTAGAACAGCTTCCCCTCCAACCGTCCCGTGACCGGCAGGCGTAGCTTGACGGGCATTCGCGACTCGAGCGTATGGGCATTGGTCCGCTCGCTAAAGGCGAAGGGAGAGGCCCAAACCCGAAAGGTCCAGTCGTCCGGCGAAGCGTTTTGAATCCGCGCGATCCCGAGCTCGTCCGCAATCGCAAAGCGCTTGGGGATGTGCATCAGCCGACCATCGTGCTCCTCAACCGTGTAGAGCTGCCTCAGGCCCTTCCTCGTGTAGTGCACTTCCGCCCCGGGTGCGGGCTCACTGGACGGTGTTTCGACCGCCACTTGGAGTAGACCGGGAGCCAGCAGCCCGATGCGTAGCTGGCGGGTCTCTCCCGGCTGGAGGTCCTTCACTACGACGCTCTTTGGACGCCCCCAAGCCGGCGTGACGATCACGCGAACATCTCCGGGCATCAGGCCATCGATGCGACCTTCCGCTGGCGCAGGATCGCCAATGCTGGTGAAGGTGTGCGACGCGAGCCGCACGCCTTTCCCGCAGTCTGCCAGGACCCCGTAGTGGGTCAGGTGGGAACCGTATTGATCGACGACCTCGAGCTCCAGGGCCGCAGAACCCTTGAGAACGATCGGGTAGAGCGAGCCTGGAGACACGGAATCTAGTCGCACGGGCTGAAACGCGGGGTGACGCACCTCGACGCTGTACTCCCCCAAATCCACGGGGCCAATTTCCCACTCATCCCGTCCCGATGCCCGCTTGGTTGCCGAGGCGACCACGTTCCCACTCCCGTCCACCAACACCAGCCCATCTCCAGCCTCCATTCCAGGCGCCGGCGCGACACCGTCCAGACCAAGAAAAGGGTATTGGGCATTGAACGCTAGGAAACGCAGCACCCGATGGACCTCCAGGTCCTCCACCCGCAAGACGACACTGCCCTGCCCCTTTGGCTCCACCTGAATCAACCTCTGGCGGGTCATGCGCTTGTCCCTGGTCCGAGCTTGGAGCTGAACGAATCCGACGGGGTACGGTCCTAAGCGAAAGAGCCCCGTCGCAGGATCCACGGCGACGGCATGGGACACTGGGGATTCGCCCTGTTCTGGCAAGACCGTCGAAATCCCGGTGATCGTCCACCCATCGACCAGCAGGTTGCCTTCGGTCGACTCAAGGTGGCCTGTCAGGAAACAAGCCGCCTCCATCTGAACGTCGATCTCTTTGGGCTCGTCCGGCGTGAGCCCCGTCCAATGCTGGACCTGATCGATGTGGCCGGCTAGCTGGAACTCGACCGTGTAGTTCGCACTCTCGTTGGCTAAGAACTTCAGCGAATAGCTGCCGTCGGCTCCCACCCGACCGGGTTCCGGATGCGGCAAGTCCATCCAACCGAGCCGACCATCTTTCAGTTCGACGCTCCGCACCAAACCACGTACCACCGCCCCGACGGCCGGGGAACCATCGGACTGCAGCACACGCCCGCGCAATACGGAACTCGAAGAGTCCTGGCCCTGACCCATTGACGCCCAGAGCGGCATGAGCAGCGGAATCACCCAGCGTCTTCTCATTGGGCCTCTTGGAGTTCGATCGTCTCGGGGCTCTCGCCCGCGGCCCATGCAAAGTAGGTTGCCTGCGACTTCTCATCACCGGGCAGAAAGAGGCCATAGGAGCCAACCGGCATGGTGAGCTCGATCCGTCCCAGCGAGTCGGTAAGCCCCCGGCAGCGATACGTCGACCAGCCGCGGCAGGCCCACCCGACCTCGGTATCCGGCAGAGGCTCACCGTGGGAATCGGTCACCTCAACCGTGTGGGTGACCAGCTGGAGCGCCTTGTTGACGGCCCATACCTTGCGCGGAGCCAGGGCCTTCACCTTTTGCCCGAAGCCGATCCAGCGGGCCTTTTCGTTGATCACGAAGAACCGGTGTTCCACGAGCGGCCGCAGGCCCTCCAGGCGAACCTCGCCATCGCTGGTACGGAACCCTGCGTCCAGCTCAAGGTAGCGCACAGCAGACAAGTCCTGTTCGTCCGTGGGCTCTTCCAGCGCCACCACACGCAGCCCATCCGTCTCCCCCGGCATGCCCCGCAGCGCCACCGTCAGGGTTGCGTCCAACGGTCCAGGGAGCAGAGCCTGGAAAGACTGGACGCCCGGTTGAACGTCGATCTCCGTGCTGAGCAGTGCCTTCTTGCGATTGGCCAACTCACGCCCGCCCCCGTCCGGGAGGATGAGTAGCTCGATTGGGCCGACAGGGACTCCATCCACTCGAAACGTCCCATCTGGGCGAACTACGGGCAGCTCCAGCCCCAAACGGCGCGCCAGCGAATCGCGGCCCATGTCCTCCGTCGGCGCGGGATAGACCGAGAGAACCGTGAAGTCGAACGGTCCCTCAGTCATGAGACGCCCTTCGATGCTGCCAACCTCGGGCAGGCGGAGCCGCCGGATCTGGTCGCCTTCGGGGCCGTGTTCGAAGCTCAGCTCGGCAAAAGCAAACGCGCTTGAGAAGGCCCGTACTGTCCACTCCCCCGCCAGTCCATCTTCGATGCGAATGCGCCCCTCGGAATCTGTCCAGGCCAGCTGCGACGTCTTTCTCCTCGGATTCTGGCCCCGGCTGAATGGCTCGTACAAACCCTCCGCACCGCCGCGGCCAAACACAACGGGCACTTCCACCGCTGGGGTGCCGTCGAGTTCCTCGACGACGATGTCGATCGCACGGGGCGCTATGAAAACCAGGCGCACCTCCCTCGTCTCACCGGGCGCGAGATCTGGGATCGCCTTGACCCGCGTCTCGCCCCAAGGCGCCACCACAAGGAGTCGAAGGTCGCCAGGGATAAGCCCATCCAACAACCAGCCCGGCTGCCCTGGGTCATACTTGCTGCTGTACTGACGGCTCGTGCGACCTCGGATCGACGGATAGCTCACTGTCGCTCTGCAGCCCAGCAGGGAACCACCCCGCTGGTTGATCACCTCAAGCCTCAGAGCCGCCGATCCCTCCAGATCGACCTTGTAGGTCGGACCACCACGCAGGCCCTCCAGTCGTAGCGGTGCAAACGCGGGATGACGAACCTCCGCCACGTACTCACCGGGCCCTGTGGTTTCGATCTCCCAGTCATAGACCCCCGACCGGCTGCGAACGGCCTTTGCCTCTGCATTCCCCTCGGCATCTACGAGCACGAGCCCTGGCCCATCTAAGCCAGGTGTATGATCGAGTCGACAGCTGGGAAAGCGCTCGCAGCGAGCCGTGAAACGCAGCCGCTCCGTTGGATGCTGCCCCTCGAGCTTGAGCACCACGTAGGCGGCCTTCGAAGGCGACAGGGTCACCACCTGGCTCTTGCATTCCGCCTGGCCGGGAAGCTTGGCGCTGACCGTCACTTCTCCCTGGCGAAAGGGCCCGAGACGAAAGCGCCCCGTGGCCTGATCCACCGTTGCGCTATGGCTCGAGGCTGTGCCGCTGAACTGCGTGAGCTGCTCGTGAACACCAACGATCCTCCAGTTGGCTACCAGGACCTCGCCATCCTCTGTTTCCAAATGCCCGTCCACGAAGCACCTTGCCGCAAAGGTCCGGCTGCCGAGGTCTTTCTCCTCACCTGCCTCCATGCCGATCCAGGTCCAGCTCTTGATTTCCTCTGGCCCGAGGCTTGCCTCAAGCTCGTAGATCCCCACTGACTCCGCACTGCAGCGCAGCAAGAAGGACCCGTCCGCACCCACCGAAGCGCTTGCATGGTTCGGCATCTTCTGCGCAGGTCGACCTCCCTCACCTGCGGTCTTCAGGATCTCAAGCGAGAGCACAACCGATGCGCCTACCGCCGGCGACCCATCCGCCAGCAGGAGTTTGCCGCGGACAGCGGCGGTCTCCTTCTCCTGCCCCCAAGCCGAGGAAGCCAGACACAGCAATAGGATCAAGGCGTATCTCATTCGTCCCCCGGAACCTCGATCTCCAGTAGGCCATCCCCGGCCTGCCATTCGAACGCGACCTGCTTGGCATGTTTGGCCCCGGTGCGGTACAGACTGTACTTGCCCGGCGGCATGCGTAGCGCCAACGTCGACTCCGCGCTCGCCTTCGCCTTGGCTCCCAAGGGCGCCACTCCCTGGCAAGCCCAGCCGAACTCGGTGCCTGCCCAGTCTCCATCGCCTGCGCGACGGAGCAAAACCTCACGCTCCACCAGGTTGAGCGTGCGGTCGAGATGCGCCGGTTCAAGGTACGACTTGGCCTGCACCTTACCCAGCGCTGCAGCCCAGTCATTGTTCCCGCTGACGGCGAATGCCCCATAGGTCGCTGCAGGATCCAGGTCTGAGAAGGTCACAAGGCCCCCCTCGCTCAGGCTTCCCTTGCTACCGACGAGCTTGTAGATCGTTCCCTCATCGACGCTGCGCCTCAAACGGTCTTCAGCCACCAGCACCACGCGCATCCCTTGATCGGATTCGCCATCCAGCGTGCAGCTGACCTCGCATGAGGCCGCGATGAGAGGTTCGAGATCGAGCACCCAATCCTGTTCGCCTCCGACCACATCGACAACGCGGCTGATGGGGCGCTTGCCCTTTGGACGGGAATAGCCGGACCGCGGACTGAACTGGACTGCGAGGTTGGCTTGTCCAACGGGCAGATCGTCAATCCGAAAGCGTCCGTCTGCCCGGATCCTGGGATCTTTGCCTGGACGCCGGTTCCAGGCCCTACTTCCGGGAGCTCCTTCGGACCGGACGGTGATTTCAATTCCCTCGAAGTCAAAGCCCTCGCGGCAGCGCAGCTGTCCCTCGATCGCACCGAGAGGGACAAGCTGAATCACGACCGGCTCGGTGCCGGGCAGGGGATGCTTCACGGTCAGCGCCGCTTCCCCATGGCCCTCAAGGTCTGCGAGAATCGTCCATAGCCCTGGCGCCAAGCCCTCGATCACGCAGCGTCCATCGCCATCGGTCGGCGAGACGTCCACATCGATCCACTCTTCAAAGGCTTGACCACGAAAGTCGAAGTCCGGTGTTGCGCCCACGATGGGCTGCCCTTTCGAATCGACGACCTGAACCACCAGCGGCACCGTAGCCGATAGACGGGCCTCGACTCGGCGCGTCTCATTCGGCTGCACCAGGCCAAGGTCGACGACGGCCTGCTCCCCGTCAGGGCTCCGAACTACGACAGCCATCTTGCCTGCCACGATTCCCTCGAACCGCTTGCCCCCTTCGCGTGTGGGACCAATGGGCTGCAGCGCAGAGGGCAGATGCTGATCACCCTGGATCTCATAGCGCAGGCTTACGTCGAAATCTCCGAGGCGGTTCAGTTCGCTATCCAGAGCATCGACCTCAAGGATGGCGCTGCCCACGAGTTGAATCGTCTCCACCTTCCCGGGTCGGACATCATCGATGCGCACGCGCTCGAACAGCGGGTGCCAAAGCTCCACGGTGTACTCGCCCGGAGGAACATCTTGGAAGCACCAACCTTGCGATTGAAGGAGGCGCTGACTCTCGGCCTCAGCAAGCACTTGGCCATTGGCATCGAACAGGAACAAGTAGCAGCCCTGTGGATTGCCGAGACCGCTGGTAAATGGTCCCTCGAGGCTGAAACCCGACGGCTTGGAGGCCTCAGCCACAACGATCACGCTCCGAAGCGGATCCGTCCCCTTCGTTTTCAACAGAACATGGGCAGGTTCATCGATGGTCACTTCCACCCTCGCGGAATCGGTCACCATTCCAAGTTCATGAACCCCGAGGACCGTGAGAGTGCCTGGTGCCATGGGACCGACGCTGAATCGGCCCGTGTCTGGATCCGGCCGAATCTGGAGTAGGCTGGCCTTGAGATGATTGTTCTTGTCGTCACCGGGAAGCGCCCAAACATCCCATCCATCGATCAACAGCTCTCCTGATTCGCCGACGATTGAGCCCGTGAGGTAGACGGCATGTTCAAAGCGACGCTCCGGAAGCGCCTTCGCCGGATCACGGGGCTCGCCCTCCCACTCCCATTCCCATTCCAACGGCAGGAAGTCATCGAACGCCGCGGTCAACGTGAGCTCCAACCCATGATCCAGGGGATAGGCGATTGAGAAGCGTCCTGTGCTGTCGGATTCCACGGAGGAGGACCACTGAATGGACCCAAGCCGCCGCCCGGATCTGGGCATGCGGGCCACCGCGGACACGCTCGCACCCTGCGCGGGTGCACCGTCTGGTAGCAGCACTCGTCCGAGGACAACGGTCTCCACCTCTTGGGCCAGCACCCCTTGGGCGCTGGCGATGCAGAACAAGAGCAGCAGTTGCAGGGACAGGGACTTCGGCCGGTTCATAAGGGTCATGACTAGGTAGGAGGCTCTAGGTTCCCGCGTCCGGCTGGTTGCAGCGAAACACGGATCGGCCAAGCTCATTTATCCTCCGGCATTTCGATTGCAAGGGGCCCCGCTCCCGCCTGCCACTCAAACGGCACGAGCGCAGGTCGCCTTTGATCCGCGCGGTAGATGCTGTACGACCCCGTCGGCATCCGCAGGGTGAATTTCCCTTCTGCGTTCGTGGTCGCTCTTGCTTGGGCCGCCGCCACCCTCTGGCAAGCCCAGCCAATGTCGATGTTCGCCAGGCCTTCCCCACCGGCCCCCCGAACCGAAACCTCGCGTTCGACCAGCTGCAATTGGCCCTGAAACTGCACTTCCTCGAAGTAGGACTTCGTCTTCACCTGCCCCACGGCCACAGCCCAGCCATCGTCCGCGCCCACGGCGAACACCGTGTAGCCCGTAGCGGGAACAAGGCCTGTGACCCTCGCGTCACCCCCGGGTTCGACCATGGCACCACTACCGAGCAGCTTGCGAACCACCGGCCTCTTGGCGTAGCGCGTCATGCGTTTCTCCGAAACCAGCACAATACGCATCTCGCCGGACGAACCCTCGCCCAGCCTCAACTTCACCTGACACGCCGCCATCAGGAGTGGTTCGAGGTCCAGTTCCCACTCCTGCACCCCGCCGGTCATCTCGACAGTCCGCAAGATCGACCCGCCCTGTTGTACGGAGCCGGACTCTGGAAACCCCTCCGCCTGAAAGAGAAGTTTCGCCTTGCCAAGCGGCAGGCCGGGCACACTGAAACGCCCCTCAGGGCCGATCTGGACCGAGGCCAGGATCGCCGTGTTTTCGGAATCGATTCCGGATGATCCCTCGTGCCAAACCAGCACCTCGACGGCGCTAAAGTCGAAGCCCTCCCTGCAGCGCAGTCGGCCTTCGAGACGGGCCACACGGGGCAGTCGGATCACCACTGGCCCTGTATCTGCCTCTAAGTGCTCCACGGTTCGGCTGACCGTACCGAAGTCCTGCGATTGGACCCGTATGCTCCATTGTCCGGGGATCAGGTCGCGAAGGACGCAGCGTCCGTCGGCGCCGGTCGTCAGCGGTTCTTCCACCGCTTCATCGCCACCGCTTTTCGCCAGGTTCGCGCTCGATCGGTAGACACGCGTGATGGCAGAGTCCCCGAATTCCCCTCTCGTGCACTCCAGTACCGCCCCTTCCAGCGGCAACCCATCCGGGTCGAGCACCTGCACCTCCATGGGAACCACGGCCGCCAGCCGTACCTCGACCCTGCGAGTCTCCCCGGGCAACAACAGACCCATCTCCACGTCCCGCTGCTCCCCCGTCGCGGCTTCGACGCTTAGGCTGATTCGGCCCGCCACAATCCCATCGAACAGCTGATCCCCTGCTGACGTCGTGGTGGGTCCGACCAGGGGGGTTGTTAGGTGGACCAGGGAGTCACTGGTGGGATAGCGGATGCCAACGTGGTAATCCCTGAGAGCAACCCCCTCGCTGCTCGTCACCGCAAGCTCAATCGCGGCGTTGCCGACCAGCTGGATCGTCTCCTTGCTCCCCGTGCTCACACCCTCGATGCGTACGGGTTCGAACAACGGATGCCGCAACTCCACCGCGTACTCCCCAGGGGGTACATTCTCAAACGACCAATAGCCTCGGGACACGCCCTTGGTTTGGCTGGCCTCTGCCAAGACCTCACCCTTTCCGTCCAACAGGAAGAGGTAGGGGTGTTCCTCGACGCCGAGCTCACTCGGAAAGGGTCCATTGAGTCGAGGGCCAATGACCCCCGTCGAAGCAGTTAGAATCGTGATGCTGTTACGATCCGCCAGACGGCCCTCAAAGCGCAAGAGCACCTTGGCCTGCTTTCCGGCCTTCACGTGAACGCTGCCGTGTTGGATTAAGCCACCTAGTTCACTGCTCGCGCCCAGGCCGTACGTGCCCGGATCCAACGGACCGATGCGGAAGACTCCGGTGGCTGGATCCGGCTCGAAATTCCTGACCTGGCTTGCATTTCGGAAGATAACCGCGGCGTCTGTGAATGCGAACACCGACCAACCCTCGATCTGCAGCTCGCCATTCGCGTCGAGGATCGAACCAGTGATGAAAAGAGGCTCCGCAAAGCTTCGCTCCGCCAGCAACTTCAGGCCGTCCTTGGGGTGCCCTGCCCAATCCCAGGTCAGCGTAGAGTACCCGGACAATTCGGCGGTGAGCATGCACTCAACGCCCTCTTCGGGGGCATAGCGTATGGAGAATCGCCCCGCTTCATCCGCCGTGACCGACAGTGCCAGAGATGCCCCCCCCCTCGCTTGCTGTTGGGTCGGGTGAACGGTGAGTTCAAGTTTGGTACCGACGGCCGGGGAACCATCCGGCAATAGGACGCGCCCGCGCACCTCGACCTCATCGTTTTGAACAGCCGCGTGCAGGGGCAAGGCCAAAAGGAATACCCCCCCGAAGAGCAGGAGCAGCGGGAGCGTCAGGGTGCGAGCCTGGTGGAGCATGGTCATGGATTGGAGCAGATGTCGTTTCTCTCAGATACGCCCCTATTTGACAGCAATCGGACGCGAATTTGAGATCCCTCACCTCTTTGACGCTAGATCGATCACCAGCGGCCCGTTCCCAGCCTCCCAGACAAAAGAAGCGAGAGTCGGGCGGTCCTGACCCGTGCGGAACAAGCTGTACATGCCCGGCGGCATACGCAGCATGAACTTTCCCTCTGCGTCGGCCTCTGCTCGGGCTCCGGTCGGCGCCAAGCCCTGGCAGGACCAGCCAAACTCGACATGGGGTAGGGGCTTGCCCTTGGCGTTGCGAACCAGGACCTCGCGCTCGACCAGCTGCAACGAGCACTCGATACGAACGTCGTCGCCATAGGCCTTGGTGCGCACCTCGCCTATCGGCACGGCCCACTTGTCGACCGGATCAACAGCAACCACCGTATGAAGCGTTCTGGGCTTGAGGTCCCGCACCAGGGCGCGCCCATCCTCGTCCAACGGCACCATCCTAGATGGTGGCTGGACGGGAAACGCTGCGCTAGTGATCGCGTTCATCATCCCTTCGTTGAGGAGCGCCACCCGCAACCCGATCTGTGCCTTGCCGTCCAAGCTCACCTCGCAAGAAGCACGCAGAAGCGGTGCCAGGTCCAGTTCCCAGTCCTGATCGCCCTCGACGATCTCGGTTTCCCGAAGGAACACCCCATTGCCGGCCATTCCCGCGCTCCTAGGAAGCCCATCGTGAAAGAGCGCGAACTGAGCACCGCCGATGGGCAGGCCAGTCAGCAGGAACCGGCCATCCGAATCCACCTTCAGCTCCTCCCCGTGCTCTTGCCTCCAACGCAGACTGTTCATGTGATCATCGAGCACCACCCAGAGCTCGACGCTTGAGAAGTCAAAGCCCTCGTAAGATCGCAACCGACCGCGGACACTGCCGAGCGCGGACAGCTGAAGCACCACCGGGCCACCGCCGGGCTGCGGATGCTCCACGTTCTGTCGGGCCTTGCCATAGGGCGCGGAGGGCACCTCCACAATCCAAGGTCCTGCGAACGCATCTTCGATTGCGTGTCGCCCGCCCGAACCCGTACGTGCCACCCCCACTCCGAGCGACCGATTGTCGCCGGCGGTTGAAAGGTAGCTCAGCTCAATGCCCTCGACCGCTCGGCCCTTATGGTCGATGACCTCGACCACCAGGGGCTGACTAGGCGCGATGCGAACGTCGACCCGCCGCGTCTCTCCTGCGATGACCAAACCGAGGTCCACCCCAATCCGCTGCCCACCTGGGGTCCCGACGAACAAGCGAAGTTCGCCGGGCACAATCCCCGGAAAGCGCTCCGCACCTGCCTGAGTCAAGCCCGATGAAAGCAGGGGATAGGCCTGGTTCCTTCGCCCATCGACGTACCGAACCTCGGCCTTGTAGTCCGGCACGGGGTTCCCACCGGGGTCGAGCACCCGGACCTCGAGAGCCGCGCTGCCGACGAGCTGGATCTGCTCCGTTCTTCCTGGGCTAAGCCCATCGACGCGGACCGGCTCGAACAGTGGGTGCCTAAGCTCCAGCGAGTACTCCGCCGGAGCCACATCGGCGAACCACCATGTGCCGGAGGTCTTGGGCAGCAGCCAGAGCGCTTCGGCGAGCACCGAACCATCGCGGTCCAGTAGAAACAGGAAGGTGCGATCCGATGCTCCAAGCCCCCCCGAGAAGGGACCCTTGAGACCCAGTCCCGAGATTTGCGCGGGCAGAGCTTTGACGAAGATGCTGCGAAACGCGCTTTTGCCTGCCTGGCGTAGCAGCACATGGGCGGCCTCGCCTGCACCCACCTGCACCACCAGGGTCTCCGTCTTGAGGCCATGCTTGTCGATGCCCTGCAGCTCGATTTCTCCAGGCGTCAGCGGTCCGATCCGAAAGTGACCGGTTGCGCGATCCGGGGCAAAGCGGATTCGGCCAACCGAGCGAGCATTGTCAATGCCCCGTGACTTCACCGACACCCGCCATCCCTCAGTCAGCAGGTTGCCTTCCCCGTCCACGATCGAACCTGTCACATAGAGGCCGTTGTCAAAGCGCCGATCGGGCAGCGTCTTCACACCCTCGGCAGGGACTTCGTTCCACGTCCACTCCAGCGCCAGGTAGCCCGGGAGACTTGCGGTCAACTTGCTCTCGAAATCCAGGCCCGGCACAAAGGCCATCGAGAAGGCCCCAGAGCTGTCTGATTTTCCAGTACCAGACCACCGTGTCTTTTTGCCGTTCCCATCAGGCAAACTTACCTGCGTGACCAGCTCAATGCGCGCACCGACCGCGGGAGAACCATCCTCTAGCAGCACCCTCCCGATCACCCGAGCCTCACCTCTCTGAGCCTGCACGCTCTGGGCTCCAGCGAAGGCCATGCAGACGATGAGCGCAATAGTCAGCAGTCGTGATTCGTGCATGCTTGGCAGGGCTTGGGTACTGAATTCCACTAGACCGCGTACGGAGCGCGGTGACAGTCCGCCAACTCGAACCAGGGGAATTTCATTCGTCCTCCGGCATCTCGATCACCAGCGGTCCCTCCCCCGCCTGCCACTCAAAGGGGACCAACACGGGCCGTCGCTGGCCCGTGCGGTACAGGCTGTAGGTTCCCGACGGCATGCGCAGCGTCATCCGGGAGTTGCTGCTCGTCACCATCTTGCAGCCGGAGGCGGCAATGAACCGGCACGCCCAGCCATACTCGGCCTTTGGCAACGGCTCCCCGGATTGACTGCGGATTTGGACCTCCCGCTCAACCATCGACAGGGAAGCAACAAGCCGCGCTGGACTGGCATAGGTTGCCTTCTCCACAAGGCCGACTGAAGCGATCCAAGCATCCTCCTCGCCGACGATCAATGCGGCATAGGCCTCGCCATCGTTCAAGCCGGCTACGAAAGCCGAGCCCTCTGAATCCGTCGTGCTCTCATTCCCGAGCACCTGTCGTACCCGAGCACGCTCCTCATAGCGCTCCATACGCTTCTGGGATACGAGCACCACCCGAGCGCCCCCACAGGGTTTCCCATCCAGCCGCACGGTCGCTTTGCAGGCCGCCGGCAGATGCGGCCTGAGGTCCAGCTCCAACCGTTGTGGCCCGCCGACGATCTCCACCGTTTTCGTGGTGATGCTGCGGTCCTTGTTCCCGCCCTCGGGGGCCCACTTGTCGAGCGATAGGTGAAGGCGCACCTTGCCGGCAGGAAGCCCGTTCAAGACGAACGCCCCTCCCCCGTCGATCAAGGGCTCCTCGTCCAACCAGGAGGACCAGCTGAACGCGTCGCCCTTGTCGTCAACGATTGCGGTCAGGTCCACCATCGACCAGTCGAATTCTGGCACCGCATACAGCTGCCCCTCGAGATCCCCCAGCACCGGTAGCTGCAGAACAAGCGCTTCTCCCCCCGGCAGCGGATGATCCAGTGTTCGCGTCGTGTCCGCATAGCTGGACGCGATGGCCCGCACCGTCCACCGACCAGCAACCGCATCCACGATGCAGACCTGCCCCTCGGCGTTGGTCCGCAGAACCTCCTCCGGCACCGAAGGGATCGAAGCCGGCACAACTCGGTTGAATATCCCCTCGATGTCATCCAGGTCGCTGGCCGTGCCCATGGCTGCCCGCACCTCCAGACCCTCCACAGGCTTTCCACTCGCATCGATCACCAGCACATCTATGGGCAGGGTCGATTCCAGCTGTGCCCTCACATGGCGTGCTTCGCCGGGCTCTAGGAATCCCAGCTCCAAAGCTAGGCTCTCGCCCACTGGACTCTTCAGCAAGAGCGTCGCATTGCCAGGCAGGAGGCCCTCGAAACGGCCGCCCCCCGGCGCCGGCTTCCCAGCCCCAAGCAGCGGAAAGCTGCGGACCCGCATGCCCTCCCCGCTGTAGCGAATCTCTAGCTCGTATTCGTCGATCCGCACGCCCTTGCTAGAGAACACCTCCAGGACGATTTCGGCAGCTCCGACCAGCTGGATCCCGTGGTTCAGCCCAATCATCACTCCCTCCATGCGGACCGGCTGGAAGTAGGGATGCCGCAACTCGACCACATATTCCGCCCTCGGCACATCCATGAACCACCAGCGATTCCCATAGCTTCTCTCTACCTGCACCGCCTCCGCGAGAACCGAACCGTCGTGATCCAGTAGGAACAGGTACGACCGATCTGGGTCGATGGGTTCGCTCGCGGAGGGGCTACCGGGTGCCGCCCCCCCTAGCCACAGGCCTGGGTAGTGCTCCGATCTCACTTCGATCGATAGGCTCGAATCCAAGTCTGGCCCTTCATAAGCCAGCACCACGTGCGCCGGTTCTCCTGGACGAACCTGAACATCCACCGTTTCCGTTCGCACCCCCGTGTTGTGTCGTCCGGAGATCTCCACCAGTCCAGGAGCCAGGGGTTCGAGCTGAAACTCACCGGTATCCGGGTCCGGGGTGAAGGGCCTGTACGAGCCCCGACGAAAAGAAAGCCAATCGCCCTGGGCCTTCGCGACGACCCGCCAGCCGTCGGTCAGCAGCTCACCATCGGATCCAACGATCGAGCCGGTGACGCGACAGGGCACATTGAGCCTGCGGGCCGGGAACGTTTTCGGCGCCCCCGAAGGGTGTTTCTCCCAGCGCCATTCGAGAGGCTCGTAGCCCTCGAGCTTCGCGGTCATCTTGCATTTGGAGTCAGGCTCGGGTGAGTACGAGATCGAGAATCCGCCTGTCTTGCCGGTCTTCACCGGATCCGAGTTCTTCATCACCCGAGCGTTCGACCCCGTCCGGCTCTCCCAAGTCGCCAGGCTCACCGTGGCGCCCTTGGCCGGCGATCCGTCGGGCATCAGCACTCGTCCACGCACCCAGGCCTTCTTGTCCTGGGCTTCGATCCCTAGGCCTTCTGCCGTGCCGCTGGCAACAAGGGCCATCCCGACCAGCGTCAGTAGGCCCAGAGTGTGGATCCAGAGCCGCGAAGCAATCAACATCGACAGCATCATCTTTCCTCCGGAAGTTCGATCACTAGCGGGCCTTCGCCTGCTTGCCACTTGAAGGCAACAAGCTTCGGACGGAACCGATCAGTGCGATATAGAGCGTAGGTCCCCCGTGGCATGTTCAGCGTCATCTTGGATTCGCTGTTGGTCAGCCCCTTGGATCTGTCGGTGGTCATCATCCTTGAGGCCCATCCGAACTCGGTTTCGGGGAAGGTATCCCCACTTGCGCTGCGCACGAGCACCTCCCGTTCGACCAGTTCCAGGGATGCCGTTAGGCGAACGGGATCGCCATAGACAGCGCCCTCCACGATCCCAATGGCCGTCCCCCAGGTTTCGTCTCTGCCGATGACGAATGCGGTGTACGACTGATCCACCTTGAGCTTGGTGACCTCGGCGCGCCCATCGCCATTCGTCCGCGCCTCATTGCCCATCACCTGGCGCACTTTGCCGCGCTTTGCATAGCGTTCCATGCGCTGCTGTGAGAGCAGCAACACGCGTGCATTGGGGTACGGTTTGCCGTCCACGCTCACCGTCGCCTCGCAGACCACTGGCAGATGCGGCCGAAGGTCCAGCTCCCATTGCTGAAGTCCGCCGATGATCGAGACGTACTGCATCGTGATCATCCGAAGTCCTGAATCGAACACAGGGCCCTGTTCCTTGGCCTTGAACCGGATCTCAATGCGCACCATTCCGGCAGCTAACCCGTTCACCACGAACACCCCGCGCTCGTCGAGACCTTGATCCTCCTCAAGCCAAGCTGACGTTCTGTAGGAGCCGTTCTCTAGTTGGGTCCACAGTCTGACTTCCACCGACGACCAGTCGAATCCCTCCGTGCTGAGCAGCCGGCCTTCGAGCCGGCCCATCGCGGGAAGTTGGAGAATGACCGGATCACCGTTCGGCTCGGGATGAATCAGCGTCCGCGTCGCGTGGGCGCGCCCCGACCGGGCTCGCAGCGTCCAAAGCCCAGGAACCGCAGCACTGAACTTTGCCCTCCCATCGGAATCGGTACGAACAACCCCATCCGGCGCCTCACTGCGCAGGTCCGGCAAGGTCCTCACATGAGAATCGAGCCAATCCTCGACCTCTTCGACCGCCCCCCGCCCACCCATTGCTGTGAACACGTTGATCCCTCCAGCCGGCTTCCCATCCGCGTCGATCACGCGTATCTCCATCGGCTCGGTGGCTGCAAGCTGGGCCCTCACCGCCCGCGTCTCACCCGGCTCAATCGTTCCAAGATCGATCAACTGGCGCTCTCCCCCGGCGCCCTTGAGGGAGAGAGCAATCACGCCGGGAACGATTGCCCCAAAGCGGCCATCCGTCGGTGCAGGCTTTCCAGCCGCCAGCATCTCGAAGCTTCGCATTGGTATCTCTTGCTCCGCATAGCGAAGAGACAGCTCGTATTCCGCGAGGGGCCGCCCTTGGCTACTGAGCACCTCCAGCTCAATCCCGGCAGAACCCCGAAGACGGATCTTCTTCTCTACCCCGGTCATCACCCCTTCGATGCGGACTGGTTCAAAGCATGGATGCCTCAGTTCTGCCACGTACTCGCCCCTGGGTACATCCAAGAACCACCACCGGCTCTTGACGGTTTCCTTTCGCTGAACAGCTTCGGTGAGGATGGATCCGTCAGGCTTCAACAGAAAGAGGTAGGAGCGCGTCCCATCGACCAAGCCCTCCCTAGCCGACAGGCCGGAAAACGGCCCTGACAGACCGAGACCTGAGTAGCGCGCAGACTGGACGTCGATCGAGATGCTCGATTCGATCTTCGGTCCCTCGTAGATCAGAACCACATGGTTGGGCTCCCCGGCATGAATGCGAGCAGTCACGGTTTTCGTTTTCGCCCTGGTGCCCAGACTCCCAACAATCCCGTACTTCCCTGGAGCAAGGGGTCCAATCCGAAACTCACCAGTCTCGGGATCGGGGGTCGCTAGGGTGCCGCCAAGGATCCCCAAACGGAAGTAGTCGCCTTCGGTGTAGGCGCCTACAAGCCAGCCATCCGTATGCAGCTCACCATCGGGACCGACGATGGATCCCGTCACGAAGCACGGCACTTGAAACCGATGGGCCGGCAACGTCTTGGAACCCTGCGCAGGGTGCTCACTCCATTCCCATCGAATCGGTTCGTGGCCCTCGATTTCCGCCCGCATGACGCATCGATATCCAGGACCCGGTACGTAAGACACCGCGAACTCGCCGGTCCCGCTCACCTCCACCGGTTCCGCCTGCACGAACTTCCGAGGATTCTCGCCCAGGCCATCGTGGAAAGTCACCAGGTGCACGACCGCCCCCCTTGCAGGCGAACCGTCGGGAAACAGCACCCGCCCCCGGACCAAGATATCCACCTCCTGAGTCTCGGCAGCCTGGACCACAGCCGCGCGAGCTGCACCAATAGAGACTGCGACTAGGCACAGCATCGCCAGCGCCCAGCTCCATGAACGCGAGCGTTTCCCCATCGAAATCACCTCTCGTCCTTCGGCATATCGATCACCAGCGGTTCTTCTCCAGCCCTCCACTCAAGGACCGCTGATTTTGGCCGCTTGCCGTCCGTACGAGACAGGCTGTATGTCCCCGAAGGCATGCGCAGGATCATCGTGCCTTCGGAGCTAGTGGTCGCGCGGCCGTTCTTGGCGCTCTTGCCCTGGCAAGCCCAAGCGAGCTCGGTACCCACAAGCGGTTTTCCGTCAAGACTTCGCACAAGCAGCTGACGTTCGATCAGTTTCAAAGATGCACTCAGGCGACCTGCCTTCGAGTATGTCTGGCCTTGCAGTGTTCCTGCGACGGCAACCCAGGTGGCATCTGGGGCTGTCACGAAAGCGGTGTAGGCCTTCCCCTGGTTCAATCCGGCAAACACGGCGCGTCCGTCAGTGCCCGTCACGGTTTCGATGCGGGTGAGCTGAACTGCACCCACATGGCTGGCAGATGGAGCCGGTGGGCTTGCGTCCACCAGGGCCACCTTGAGCCCGCCCTGGGGCAAACCGTCGATCGCGATGTCCACCAGGCCCTTGGCTGGAAGCAGTGGCGTCAGGTCCAGCTCCCATTGCTGGCTGCCCGCGCCGACCTCGATGAGCTCACTCGCAACCGGGCGCAGTTGTTTTCTCCCGCCCGGCTCAAACTCCTTGAAATTGACCACGACGTACACCACGCCCAGCGGCAGACCGCTGATCGCAAACGAGCCAGCCGCATCGATGTCCGGGCCATCGTCAGGCCAGACCGACTTCGCATGGCTCCCCTTGCCAGGAATGGACATGGCATCCAGCTGCACGGCGGACCAATCAAAGCCAATCGGGCCTCTCAGCTTTCCTTCGATCCGGCCCATGGGAGGGAGCCGCAACACCACCGGCCCTTCGTCCAATCGAGGGTGCTCAACAGTCTGTGTGACGATCACGTGTTTCGAAGCGAACACGCGCAGAGTCCATGGGCCGGAGAGCGCTGCATTCAAGGTCACCCGCCCGTGGGCGTCGGTCCGATGCAGCTCCTCGGACCCATCCTGCTTCGATATCCCTGCTCCCCACCAAGTCCAATCCCCCACCCGATCGATCGCGTTCCATGAACCGGCATCGTCTAGGGAGCTGCGGATGCCTATTCCCTCGGCCGGCAGGCCACTCGCATCGAGCACCTGGACCTCCATCGGCACCACCACCGCAAGTCGAGCCTCCACTCGTCGCATCTCGCCTGGTTGAAGAGTGCCCAAATCAACAATCACCTGCTCCCTCTCATCGCGCTTCACTACAAGCTCAGCCTTCCCCGGCACAATGTGCTGGAAGCGGCCATTCCGTGGGACCGGCACTCCACCCGGAACGAGGGAGTACGTCGCGGTGTCGAGCCCCCCTAAGTCGTAACGAATCGCCAGCTCGTACTCCTTCAGCGGAGTCCCTTGGCTGCTCAGGACGCTCAGAAGAATCTCCGCGTTCCCCCCCACCCAGAGGGAGCGAGTCTTCCCCGGAATCACCCCTTCGATGCGAACCGGATGAAACCAGGGATGTCGCAGCTCTACGGCATGCAAGCCGACGGGAACATCGACGAAGTGCAGCTGACTCGGGTGCCCGCCCACGGCTGGGCTTGCTTCCGCCATCACCTGACCAGCGCTATCCACCAGGAATAGGTACGACCGCTCACTCCTCACCCCGGCGACTGCCAGTGAGCTTGCCAGCACGGACCCACCCGGCTCCATTCCCGGAAAGGCCGAATCTAGCCCGACGTAGATGCTCGTTTCGCGATCCTCGCCCGTGTAGCGCAGCACAACATGCGTCGGTTCACCGGGGCGCACATCGACCGTCACCTGCTCCGTCTTTCCCCAACCGGGCCGCTTCGCGAAAACCCTCGCCTCACCAGCAACGACAGGTCCGATCCGGAACTGCCCCGTCTCCTGGTCAAGGAAGGATTTTGCCCCCCGCGGACCGTTGGAGATCAAGGCCTGGCGCGGCGAGTCGAAAATCACCGTCCATCCATCGGTCAGGAGATCACCGTCTCCCCCCACGATCGAACCAGTCAGGTAGCAGGGTTCAGGGAAACTCTGGACCGAAAGGACCTTAGGCCCCTCGCTCGGGTGTTCACTCCATGTCCATTCGAGGGGTTCATGGCCCTCGAGATTCGCGGTCAAAACACAGTCGACCAAGGGCCAAGGCGAATACGACAAGGAGAATTTCCCGTCGCTGCCGGTCTCCATGGAGCCAGACCAGTTGGACTGGATCCCAGTGCCGTCGAGCACGGGGTAGTGCGTGACTAAGTGCACGTTCGCGCCCTGCGCCGGAGAGCCATCGAACAGCAACACACGCCCTTCCACGCGTACCTCCGCCTCCTGGCCCCAAGCCCCTGGGGACGCCGCGAGCACCACGGAGAGCAAGCACAGCAGACGCAGAACCGGAGTGATCACGATAGAAACCTGATGCATGAATTTTGAATTGTCTCCCCTCAGTCGCGCGCCTCCCAGGCTCCCTCGATCTTGGCCGAGCGCACGAAACTCTCCACCATCGGTGCCGCGGCCCCCAGGGACTCCAGGCGCACCGCACAGACCAGCGCCCGCGCCGCATCCCCCGCGCGCGCATAGAGCAGACCCAGCCGATGGGTGGTCACGACCGACGGGCCGTCGAGCTCTTCCACCGCTTCGAACGCGCGCATTGCCAGCTCCGGCAGCTCGATGTAGCGGTGCAACTTCGCGAGCAGGCGCGCGGCGCCCTCATCGAGGGGGCGGCCCGCCTCCGTTGCGCCGCGCAGGATGCCCACTGAACGCAGCGGAAAACCCTGCTTCTCCAGCTTATCGGCGATCTCCACCGGGTTCTCAGCGAGAGGTCCAAGCCCGCGCACGCCCTCCAGGTTCCCGGCCTTCATCGCAGGCGCGACCAGGTCTAGGACCAGGTCGTCCCGCGGCGCGCCGTACTCGACCAGGAGGTGGGCGGTGGCCATCGCGCCATCGACATCCCCGGACACGAGCTGCACCCGGGCGCGGACACCCAAAAACTCCCCGTCCCGGGGCCGCCGCGCCAGGTGCACGTCCGAGAGCTCGCCCGCCACAGCGGTCAACTCGCTGCGCAATGCCAGCTGGGAAGCCAGGAGGGCCAGCCCCCGGTCGTAGGGGTTCGCCAGGGCGCGCTCCGCCATGGTCCGCACCTCCCCCTCGGCGTCAGGCCCCCAAGCAGCGCTCAGCTCTTCGGCAATCTTCGGCTTCGCCTCGGGATCGGCGAACCGCCAGGCCCGAATGAGCTGCACGCGCGCTTGACCATCGCGATCCAGTTCCAGCAGCAGCGCTGCCGCCTTGCGTGCGGTTGTAGAATCCTCGGGCTCGAGCTGCAGGACCCGATCCCAAACCTCGATCGCCCCCTCGGGATCGTCCAGGTCCACATACCACCTGCCGCAGCCGCGCAGCGCCTCGGGCTGGGTCCAAGTGAGACGCACGAGGTCTTCCAGCGTTGTACGCATCCGCTCCCTCGAGCGCATGGCCTTCAGGATGTTCAGAGAGTCGAACAGCGCCGACTGTCTTGCGGCTTGCCCGTAAGCCTCGAGGCGCTCGAGAACCCCGAGCGCCTTCCCGTGCTGCTCCTCCGCGGCAAGCAATCGCGCCCAGGCCCGTAGAGCATCCTGATCCCCCGGTACCGCCTCTACGTAGCTTGCGTATGCCGCCAGCGCCTGCTCCGGTTTGCCCCGTTTCTGCAAAGTCGCCAACACCAACAACGGCAGTGGATCCTCCGGTTTCGCGGCGAGCAGCGCTCGTTCCTGTTCGCACCAGGCCGCCCGATCCTGGTCTGCTCGCAGCAGGCGAGCGAGCCTGTTGAGCAGCACATCGACCTCGCGCAAGGGAGCCACGTTCGCCGCCGCCCGTATGGCGGATCGCGCACCATCGATGTCTCCCTCCTCCACCAGCAAACCAGCGAGTGCTACGTGGGCTTCGGTCTCCCCAGGCTCTTCCTCGATCGCTTGCTCAAGACAGCGCTTGGCGCCAGCCGGGTCCCCAAGCTCGACGTGCACGGCCGCAAAGGCCATCAGGTCCTCGCGCCCGCTCGGCTGCGCTGCTTCCAGCCCCGCCAGCGCCCCCTCGAGATCGCCCTGATTTGCGGCCATCTGCGCCCGTTCCAGCACGAGCCCTGACCCTGCGCCCGCGGCGATCGCTTCATCGAGCACAGAGAGGCTGGCAGCGCCATCGCCCAAGTCCAGCCAGGCCCGCGCCAGCGGCGAAGCCCACTCCGGCTTGCCCGCCTCTTGCCGCGTGAGCGTATCGAGCAGCGCACGCGCCTCGGGCCGCTTGTCCCCAAGCGCCAGGCTGCGCACCAGCCGGAGCTTCAAACCCAGGTCCCGGGGATCCGCGGCGACGCGCCGTGTGAGCTCGCCCTGCTGGACGTCGATGCGCCCCGCCGCTTCGGCGCTGGCGACCAGCAGGTCGGACAGCCGCCCACTCGCCGGTTCCAGCTCGCGCCCTGCCAGCAGCGCCTCCAGGGCGGCATCGGCCCGATTGCGCGTCAGCTCGAGCTCAGCCAACTGCATCCAAGGACCAGCCCCGGCCTGCGGATCCTGTGCCTCTTCTCGCAGCTGCGTCGCCAGTTCTTCCAGCGTGCCCGCCGTTCGGTGCAGGGCCAAGCGCCGATTCGCCAGGTCCAAAGCGAGCCAGTGCTCGGAGTGCAGCATCTCCAACGCTTCGGCATAGCACTCCAGGGCCCGGTCACCCTCGAAGAGCCGCTCATGACAGGCTCCCATGTCCGCAAGAGTTTGCGTCCGGCGCGGCACGTCGTTCGGCACAAGGTCCACGGCGCGCCGATATGCCTCGACTGCCTCGGGCAAGAGCTCTCCATCGAGAAGCAGCTCAGCCGCCTCGCACTGCAGCCCATAGTCCCCGGGATCCAAAGCCCCCAGCTCAGCCGCCGACCTCGCGAGTCCGGCCTTATCTCCGGTTCCCCCAAACACCCCGCAAAGGCGTCGCAGCACCACCCCACGTTCGTCCTTCGATTCTGCCGCAGCAAGCGCCGCCTCCAGGAGCTCGGCCGCAGGCTCGATCTCACCCGCGCGCAGCTTCAGGTCACCAATGAGCAGCATGCCCTCGACGCCCGCAGCTTCCAATCCAGCGCTCGTAGCCAGGGCCGCTTCGTACTCGGTCTGCATCATCAGCAGCCGGGTGAGCAGCACGCGCGCCGTCGTGTCGCTAGAATCGCCCTCCAGTCGTCCCCGGAAGTGATCCACCAGCGGCCCCAATCCGCCGTGGTCCGCCGCCCGCTCGCAAAGGTCGCCAAATACGCGCTCGTGGAACGGATTGCGCTCCAAATAGGCTCGGTAGCTGGCGGTTTCCTCAAGCAGGGTATCCGCGGGAACTTGCGAGCTGTGGGCTGGTCCCGCCAGGAAACCTGCCCCCAGCAATGCGAGCGCCAATAGACGATGCGAGTAACGTCGATTCACGAAGAGAGACTAACCCAAACATGCCGCCAGGTTTCGCAACGGGCCTCCGCACCCCTTTGGGTCCCCTTCAGATGGTCCACTGGCCCCCTGCTGAGGACCCAATAGCGGCACGGATTCTCGATGTAGGAAGACGCTCCCATCGAATCGATGTTGCGTCCACCGCCCCCTGGGGGGGATCAGAGTCAATTGGGGCCGGTGGCCTACTTCGACCCCACTGGCTCGTCCGCCCGCGGCGCAGCGGGTGCCGCCTGCACCGTCTCGGTTTCAGCGACCGGAGCAAACGGCACAAGTTCAGAGTTTTGGGACACCCGAGCCTCCCGGATCGTGCGCAGCGCCACCCAGCCGAAACCCCAGGCAAAGAGCCCGAGGAACGGAATCGAGCCCAGCGATCCCAGCCACGCCATGCGCGCGGCCGTACCTACGTAGAGCAGCGCCAGGGACGCTTCAATCCAGCCTGAACCCGCCAGCCTGGAGCGGTACGGCGTATCGGCGGCGTCGCCTCGCTTGGGTGTACGCTCGAAGGTCCCGGTCGAGCCCAACATCCCGAGCAGTACGGCGCGCGACTGGCGAACGCACATACCGATGCCCAGGGCCATGGCCGCAAAGATGTCGACGATGCGCTTGCGCAGCGGCCGGCCGACCAAACGCTGGGACGCGTCGTAGAACGCAAGCACCGCCACCGTGCAAAGCAGGAACGCCGCGGCGTGCAGCGGACCGAGCATGGCCGAACGCTCGTGGATCACGAAAGGTAGGGTCAAGCAAAGCACGAGAAGGCAGGGCTGGCCTGCGTTGCCTGCCAGGTGGGAGAACGCCTCCATCTTTTTCGACAGCGAGAAGCTCGAGCGTGCGATCGGCCCGCCGAGTTTGCGCAAGACCTGAACGCTGCCACGGGCCCAGCGCGCCTGCTGAGCCAAGAACGCCGCCGCGTCCGCCGGCAGCTCCGCAGGCGCCGTCACCCCCCAGGCGTAGACGAAGCGCCAGCCCGCGAGCTGCGCCCGGTAGGACAGGTCCAGGTCCTCGGTCAAGGTATCGCCGGTCCAGCCCCCCCCGTCCCCGATCGCCGCGCGGCGCCAGACGCCAGCGGTACCGTTGAAGTTGAAGCAGTGGCCCGACGCGTAGCGGGCCTGGTGCTCGATCACAAAGTGCCCGTCGAGCAGCGTCGCTTGCGCCCGGGTAAACAGGCTCTCGTCCCGGTTGTTGTGGTGCCAGCGAGCCTGCACCATCCCCACATCGGGATCGGCGAACGCACCTAGGGTCTCGCGCAGGAAGCTCGGCCGCGGCAGGAAATCAGCGTCGAACACCGCGATGAACTCTTGGTCGCTGACCTTGAGGCCTGCCGCCAGGGCGCCCGCCTTAAAGCCTCCGCGATCCGTGCGTCGCAGCACCTCAATCGACACACCGAGCCCTTGTTGCCGTCGGACCTCACGATCCACCAGCGCTCGGGTCCCGTCCGTCGAGTCGTCGAGAACCTGAATGTGCAGGCACTCGGCGGGCCAGTCCAGGGCAGCCGCCGCCCTGATCACCCGCTCGGCCACGGCGCGCTCGTTGTACAGGGGCAGCTGCACCAGCACCCGCGCGTCAGTCCGGGCTTCGGGACCCGTCCAGGGATGCGCCCCGCGCAGGGCCCACAGATGGGTCAGGCGGTGGAAGCCGTACAGGCAGAGAACCAGCAGCGAGGCTGCATAGACCCAGGCGAGAGGGGAGAGTGAGGGCACGGACGGGGGCAGAATAGCCGACGATGGGCCATCGCCTACCCCTTGACGCTGGGTTTGGCTGGCTGAGACCGGCGGCTGGGTCTGGGGCTACGAAGCGGCAGAGAAATTCGGACCGGTGACTTTCACTCTTGGTCAAGAACTTGGGGCGAGTCCATGCCTGCAGAATTCCGGGTTTGACGGGTCGTTCCCGGGTCTGGCAAGGAGCCTATGGAGTCTGAACGTAACTTCCAGCCGCCAGCGCCATGAGCATCATTTCCACATCCTCGACTCGCGGGGCGCCCATCGGGGCCGGCTCCATCGTCATCATCGCCGCGGGCTCCGCCATGCTCGCTGGCTAGATCGACTACGGGATCGGGCTCCGTGCCGGGCAGCTAGACAGCCACGTGGGCGCCCGCGAGCCGGTTCCGGTTCTCGATTCGGGCCTGACCGATGGTCCAGCGCTACCAGAGGCCCCAATCGAACCTGGACAGGGCTCCCAGCCCAGCGATCCCAAATCGAACGGCCCTCCACCACCCCGCCGACACCAGGCGAAATCCAGGTCGCACTGAAGGCCCTGAAGGCCAACGCGCTGATCCAGTCGGGCAGACGAGGGGAGGGGCTTGCCATCTATGAACAGCTCACCCGCGATCCCAGGCTGAGCGAAAGTGAGCAGTGTGAGACTGCCTATTGGTACGCCTACTCCCTGCGATACAGCGACAAGCACCGGTCGGCCGCCCTGTTCCGTGACCTGCTGGACCGCATCGGCGACGACGTCCCCCCGGAACTCAAGGGGACTGTCGGCGGCGCCAACAACGAGCTCAAGGAGCTGGAGTCGAGCGCGAACTGACCAGCCGCTACTCGCGTTCGGGCTTGATCGCCTCGGCGACGAGCTCGTCCAGCCAACCCGTTGCCTCAAGCTGGTCAACGACCTGCTTGGCGACCAGCGCGTAGCCGTCGGGGTTGGGGTGGTAGCGATCTCCTCGCAGGAAGAGCCCACCCTCGCGACCCGGCTCGCTAGCAGCCTCCCGGAAGGGCTCGGCGAGGTCGACAAAGGGCACGCCGATCTCGTCGCATAGGGCCCGAAGCCGATCGATCGGCGTGCGGTCGTAGGAACTCAGGTAGACCTGGCTCTCGTAGGGAAAAAGGAAGAGTGCGGTGCGCGCCCCTGCCTCGTCGGCGGCGTCGCGGATCCCCCGCAGAATCTTGCGCTGGAGCTGCCAGACCGGATCCTCCGGCGATCCTTCTGCCACGCCGCGGGCAAAGGTCTCAGCGTTCGCCCAATCCTGGTCCCGGCGCAGGTGGTAGAACGTTTGCCGCGCCCAACGATAGAGGGCGAAACGGCCAAAGGCATCGCGCAGCCCCTGGGGAATGATGCGCCGCGATGCACGGCCACGGAACACCTTCTCGTCCACCGCGCTGATCGCGTTGGGGAAATCGTTCAGGTTGAAGCCCACCAGAACCAGATCCGGTTCCAGCCCCCGACCGAGCTCCTCGAACATGACGCGGTAAGAATCTCCGTGGTACCCGTTCACGCCCAGGTTGGCGACGACCGGCGTCCACGCATCGGCTGCTCGTTCGGTCAGCATGGATTCCAGCTGACGGGGCCAGGTGCTGGCTTCAACCACGCCCTTGCCAAAGGTACAAGAGTCTCCCAAGCACACGACGCGCAGCTGCTTTGGGGCGCTGGGCGGCACCTCGGGACCACGCAGCCCCAGGGAGTTGGTCGCATACCAGGTACCATCCCAGCGTCCCTCGAATTCGATCTTGTGCCGCTCGTACCCGCGGCCCTTCGCGTGGACTTCGTAGGGATTGCTGTCGTACAGCGAAAACGGTCCGGGCTCCAGGGCACGGGTCACCAGCTCACCGACCAGGAAGAGGGCGGTCAGCGTGAACAGGGAGACGAGGAGCTTGCGACGCAGGCGACGGAACATAGGGGAGGCCGAGAGGAGGCCGAGCAGGCAGTCTACCTAGGTATGGGTTAGAAAATGCTCGGTGGTCGCAGCGAGGGCGTTTCCGAGAGCGGGGGGTACGCTCGTCAGAGGGTGGGTTGCCTCCAGGGTGTGGCCAGCGCCCTCAAGGATCAGTTTGCGACCATTGGGGAGGGCGCTCGCAAGCCGGTCCGCGGCCTCGACCCCGACGGTTTCATCCGCCGTTCCGTGCACGACCAGCGTTGGAGCCTCGACTCGGCTGGCGGCTGCGAGGATGTCATAGCGATCGGCATGGGCCTCAAAATCGTCCAGGCCACCCACGTCCATTCGCATGGTTTGCCCGGTGCGCAGGTTCGGGATGTCGAGGTAGCCCTGCTCCCGCCAAAGCTGCTTGGCCTCCGCCCCAAAACGGTCCGCGTCATCGATCGCAGCCCACGTGACAACCGCCTTGTATGGATGATCTGCCGCGTGGACGATGCCCATGCCACCTCCGCGACTGTGGCCGAAGAAGCCGCAGCGTTCGGGGTCGACCGCCCCGAGTTCGCCCGACCTCACCGCGTTGTAGACGCGCGCCTTGTCCTCGAGCTGGCGGCCGTAGGTGTCCTTGGCAAAGGCGCCTAGATCGGAGAAATCAACGCCGTCGGCCCCCACACCGCTGCCTGAGAGGTTGCAGCGCACCACGCAGAAGCCCGTGCTCGCCAGCCCGCGGGAAAACAGGGGGATGAATCCCCAATCCATAAAGCCCTTGAAGCCGTGGACCAGCAGCAACCACGGCAGCGGTTCTTCGAGCTCGGCGGCGGGCCGTTCCACGACACCGCGAATCGCTCGCCCGGGCTCATCCTCGTACTCGATTTCAAAGCGGCTGGAATGGACGTCCATGGGGGCCACGGATTCTACCGCTGACGCCACGGTCCGCTATGTTGTCCAGCCCATGGATTGGCTTGATTTCTCGTGGACCTCGGAACCCTCCGCCTGGGTAGCCCTCGCGGCACTCTCCGCCATGGAGATCGTGCTGGGTATCGACAACATCGTCTTCATTTCGATCTTGACCGGAAAGGTCCCCGAGGAAGACCGCCCACGTGCCCGCCGGCTCGGCCTGATCTTGGCCCTGGTCACCCGCTTGATGCTGCTGGTCAGCATCAAGTGGATCATGGGCCTCGAGCAGGTCCTGGCCGCCCCCAGCATCCCCTTCGTCGGCGTCTGGGAGATCACGGGCAAGTCGCTGATCCTGCTGTTCGGCGGCCTCTTCCTCATCGGGAAGGCCACCACCGAACTCTGGGAGAAGCTCGAAGGCCCCGCCCACGACCCCCACGGGCCGGCGGGCACCACGACCTTCACGGCTGTCCTTATTCAAATCGCTCTGCTCGACGTCGTGTTCTCGCTCGACTCGGTCATCACCGCCGTCGGCATGGCCAAGCATCTGATGGTCATGGCGATCGCCATGATCGCGGCCATGATCGTCATGTTGATCTTTGTGAACAAGATCAGCGATTTCATCGAACGCCACCCCTCGATGAAGATCCTCGCCCTGTCCTTTCTGATCCTGATCGGCGTCATGCTGACCGCCGAAGCCACCGGACAGCACGTGGGCAAAGGCTACATCTACTCGGCGATGTCCTTCTCGATCCTCGTCGAGCTGCTGAACATGCGCTTCCGCAAGCACGCCGCGGCCCCCGTCGACCTGCACGACGACCCGGCCTAGCCGCCAGAGATAGGCGGATTTAGTCCCGCCTCGGCAAGGTTTTCAGCATGTCCGTCAACGGCTGACTTGCCCCATCCGGTGAGCTCGGGGCAACAAGGGACGCCTGAAGATCGTTGTGGACGTCCAACATCGCGTAGTGGATCTCGATCTCGTGCACACCTTCAGCCAGCTCGATCTGGACCGTTTCGAGCTTCGCCCCGCAGGCGACGACGAGTTCCCCGCCGATCAGCACCCGTGCTGCGCTCCCGCGTGCTCCGACCCGCAGGGTCCAGGCGCCGGCCTCCGGCACACTCAGCTGCCCTTTCAATCGCATGGCATGGCGTCCCCAAATGCGTGAGCGCATCGGATCGATGCGCTGGGATTCGTCCAGCGCCTTCCAGTTCAGCGGCCGCGTATCGACGTGCGCGGCCGGGTCCACCTTGGCGAACTGCTCACGGTTGATATCCGCAATGCGCTCTCGGGTGGGACGCACTAGCACACCGCTGCCGATGGGCTCAGCTGCGAAGATCGAGCCCCAGTCCGGCTCACCGGAACGGGGCATGCGGAAGGCCTCGAAGTCCCAGATGGCTGGGGTTCGCTCGAAGCGCGTTTCGGTCGTCCCGCCCAGCGCTTGTCCCTTTGCATCAAACAGCCGCGCCGCCACGACTGCGCTGGCCTCCAGCTCGATGGGCTTGCCGTCATAGACGGGGGATTTGGCCGTGACCACTGTTCCATACGCGGCGGAATGCTCGTAGCGCAGCACCCCCGGAGCGCTACTCGTTAGGGTGATCCGCAGCCGCTCATCGAAGGTGGTGCCGCGGCCGAAATGCGTACCCGTCGCAGCCATGCGTACCGGCCGGACGATCCGCATCGCACGCTCCCGCGCCCGTTCCGCGCGCGGGCGAAACTCCGGCCACGATCCTGGGGCGTTTCCGCTGCCCCACATGCGCTCGGCAATCTCGGGAAGCACCCGCAGAACGCCGGGGGTGACAGCCTCGGGACGCTGTTCCCAGACACAGATCATCGCTCCCTCGACCCGGGATTCGGCGGGAAGCTCCACCTCCCGCCCGTCGAAGCGGGCGCGTACCGTCAGGGGCTGCCAGTCGTAGGCCCGTGCGAGGTCGGCGGACCAGCCCTGCGCGGGCACGATGTAGAGCGGATCCCAGCCGCAGTTCAAGATGCCGTGCCCAGCCCCCAGCAGCGCTTCGGGCGTTTGCGAATTCTGGCTCCAGGAAAGGACCAACACGTCGTCCCCAATCCGGCGAGAATCGCTGCTCGAAGGCTGAAAGCCCTCCCAAACCGCGGGCCGCCGGCCCAGCTCACGCACCATGCCAGTGACACGCACGAGGAAGTGATTCAAGAGCTCCCGTACGGCTCCTTCCTCGACCGTCAACGGGATGTCGTGCTCGGCCGCAAAGGCAGCGAACTCTGCCGTTTCCACGAGCTGTGGAGCCCAAACCTCGTCGCCGCCCACATGGATCACGGGCGCGCTTGGGAACACCTCCGCGACCTCGGCAAGGAGCCCCTCCAATGCCCCATAGGCCCGTTCTGACGCCATGTTGACCACTCCGGTCGACTTGGCCTCACCAGCGACGTCCGTGGTGCCGAACAGGTCGGCTCGTGCTCGCACCAGCGCCGAAGCATGCGCCGGCATTTCGATCTCCGGCACCAGCGTGATCCCCCGTGCACTCGCATAGCGCACAAGGCCGGTGAGCTCTTCGCGTGTGTAGCCCCGATTCGGCCCCGGCTCCCCGGCGGCTGTGCGAGCCGGCAGGATCGACGCGGGGAAGGTAAAGGCCTGATCATCGGTCAAGTGCAAATGAACGGTGTTCAACGAGAACAGGAACGCGAGGTCGAGCGCTTCCTCGACGGCCTCCACCGGATGGGGAAAGCGCGCCAAATCCAGCATCAACCCGCGCCAAGCCTGCGCCGGTTTGTCGATCAGCTTGACCGCCGGAACGCTCCAGGAACCACTGTCGGGGTCTTGATCCACTAGCTGCAGAAAACGAGCTGCCGCCCGCGCCCCGCCCGTCACGGTCTGGCCCGCGATATTGACGTTGTCCCCAAAGACCTCGATCGAATAGGCCTCCGGATGCCCCTGGTACTCCTCAGGGAGGAAACCGGGTGTGAGGATGATGTCGCCCGCACGGCCCCCGTCGAACCCGAGCGCAACCGGCTCGCCGAGGAGCCGTTCCAGGCAATCTGCGAGGACCTGCCCCAGCGGCGCCAGATCCTCGGTGGTAGCCACGACACGCACGCCGCCCGGAATCGCAAAGGGCGCCCAACGCCCTTCGATCGCGACGGGGGTCGGTACGAGACCGGCGGGAGCCGGGGCCATTCCCGGACCCTGAGGAAGGAGCGAGAACATCGGGAGCACGAGGGAGAAGAGCACACGATGAGCTTACCTGGGCGCCACAGACAAGGGTCCCATCCCGCCCAAGCCCTTTGGCCCGGAGCGCGGTCACATCTTGGACGCGCCCAGGGAGGGTAGCTTGCCCGACGGGGGACCTCCGCGAAGCAAGAGGCGCTCCACGCACAAGTGTGCGATGGTGTAGGGCATGACCATGCTTGCCCTTGCTCTGATCTGTGCTCCCATCAGCGCTCCCTGCCTCCAGGAGCCTGAAGCCGATAAGCGGCCGGGCTTTCTCTCATTTGAGGAAGGAGATCCCGATCGCAAGCGCGGACTCCAGGGCGGCCTTGAGGGCGCTGAGCCGGGCTATGTGTTCATCGCGCCTCTCAACGGCACCGCGACACACCTCGTCGACCGCAGCGGAACCGTGCGACACACCTGGGAGCACGAGTCCTCCCCGGCCAGCGGCAGCTACCTGCTGGACGACGGGACCCTGATCCGCTGCGGAAGGGCGGACAAGGACGTGCATTTTCGCGGCGGCGGCATCGGCGGCATTCTTCAAAAGGTCGCTCCAGACGGCACGCTGCTGTGGAGCTGGCGCCTCGCCGATGAGAACACCCACCACCATCACGACATCGAGCCCCTGCCGAACGGCAACATCCTCTTGATCGCCTGGGAGCGCATTTCGCAGGCGGACGCCGGACTCCATGGACGGGCCAAGCACCATGTGGGCAAGGCTGGCCTATGGACGGACAAGGTCATGGAGATCCGTCCCGTCCTACCGGACCGCGCCGAGGTCGTGTGGGAGTGGAGATCTTGGAACCACGTGGTTCAGGATGCCTACGAGGGCCGTAAGGCCTTCGCTTACCCCTCCGACCACCCGGGCCGGATCGATATCAACGCCGAGCATCGTGATGCGCCCCCGCTCGACGCCGCCCAGCGGGCAGCGGTGAAGGCCCGCGAGGAGGGCATGGCTGCGCTCGGCTACGTCGGGGGCGAGGATCCGGACGACGAACACCTCGAAAAGCTCGACCGTGACGGCGACTGGATGCACACCAACAGCATCGACTACCACCCCGGCCTCGACCTGATCCTGCTGTCGTCGCCGGAGCTGAACGAGATCTTCCTCATCGACCATTCGACGACCACGGCCGAGGCTGCCACCTCGAAAGGCGGGCGCTGGGGACGGGGCGGCGAGCTGCTCTGGCGTTGGGGCAACCCGCGCAACTACGGAGCGGGCACCGACAGCGATCGGCGCCTGTGGTACCAGCACGACCCCAGCTTCCTGGACGGCCCCCCGGACGAGCTGCGGATCCTCGTCTTCAACAACGGCTCGGGGCGCAGCGGAGACAGCTTCTCCAGCGTCCTTGAACTCGTGCTGCCCTGGACCCCCGAGCAAGGCTTCACCCGCCACCCGGACGCCGCCTGGGGCCCGGTTGAACCCGCCTGGGAGTACTCCGATCCCGGCCGCTTCTATTCCGCCTTCATCTCGGGTGCAGAGAGGCTCGCGGGGGGCAATACCCTGATCTGCTCCGGGGCGGCGGGCCGCGCCTTCGAGGTCGACGCAGCGGGCAAGCTCGTATGGGACTACTACAACCCCCTGGGCGGCGATGTCGACCCGCCCGACCACGCGGGCAACGCTCCGCCGCTGGCCCTGTTTCGGGCTGAGCACGTCGCTCCCGACCACCCCGGCCTGAAGGCGCTGGGGCTCTAGATCGAAAGCCACCGGCCCGGGACGCGTTCGCGCCCCGGGCCGGTGCTGGGAATCATGGAAGCTGCGGACTAGCCAGCCAGGCCGCCAAGCTTCTTGAGCATCGGGCCCAGAATCGGCTCGAGGACGCTCTTCACGCCCGCCAGATTCATCAAGCCGCTGGCCTTTTCCTTGAGGGCGGGCAGGAACTTCTCGATCAGCCCGGCGATCGGGCCCTGGGCTGCAGCGGGCATGGTATCCACGGAACTCGCCAGACCGTTCAAGGTCGTCGAAGCCGCTTCCAGCTCAGGAAGGATCGCCTTGGCGCTGGCCTCGTCGCTAACCGTGTCGAGCGATCCATTCAGCTTGCCAAACAGGCCTTCCAGCTGGCCGGTCACCTGACCGGCATCGGAACTCGCGGCGCTGGCCTCGTCGGCCTTGGCAAACCAGTTGGTGTAGGCGAAATAGCCCAAGGTCGCCACCAGGGCGAGGGGGACCAGCTTGCCCAGGAGCCCGCCGCCGGAGGACTGCGCGGCCACCGGCTCCGGGGAGGGATTCATAAGGCCGTTGATGCCCAGCGAATCGGACAGGCCCGCGGGCAGCTTGTCCTTGAGGAAGCCCGCCTGGCCCATCAACAGTTTGCCCAGCCCCGCAGCGCCGAGACCCAAGAGGCTCTTCTGCTTGGCGAGGACGCCAAAGACCACCGGGGCCAGCATCTTGAGCAGAGATCCAAGCTTGCCCCCGCCCAGGCTGGTCGCTTTGCCCAGGAGATCGGTGATGGAGCCCAAGGAGCCCCCGAACAGCCCCTTCAGCAGACCGCTCCCCATGTCCATGAGGCCGCCCTCCTTGCCACCGCCAAAGAGCGAGCCAAGGTTGTCGAGCAGGCCGCCGTCGAACTTGTCGAGGGTACCGGCCAACGCGTTGGCTCCGGCCCCCGTGGAGCCCTGCTTCATCAGCCCCGCCAGGAGCGAAGGGGCTGCGGCGTCGATGGCCTTGTTGGTTTCGTCCTCACCAGCGCCGAGCAGGGAGCTCAGCTGGCTCTTGAGGGGACCGGTGAGTTGACCTTGAACCAGGTCGAGAAGGTTTACACTCATGACTTCTAGGGGCCTATTCCGCGGGGATGCAGAGGAAAGGGCGTCGACGGCGCTCGAGGTCATGCACCCGGACTGGCAGGCATGGGGAGCGCTCGTCTTTGGATCGCGATGCGTAGATGTGTCCGGGAACGGAGACCGTAAGTTCACACTGCCCCCCCTGTCTACGCGGCACACTAAGGGTATTCCTAGACGGCATTGCACGAATATGCACCTGGTGCCTGTGCAGGGCATTCTTGCGCACAATGGCTATCCAAAAGAAACTAATCGTCATCTGATTCTTCCCATGAACACAGCGCAAGATCCCCTCGAATTCCTGGAGCTAGCCTGCCTCCGGTACGACGGGGCGGACAGCGTCGAACGTCGTGCGGCGGCGCGAGAATCGCTGGCGAAGCACCCGGAGTGGGTGAACGAACATCCGGCGGTGGCGGCCGCCACCGGCGCTCTCGACCCACTTCGCGGGCACCTCGCCAAGGACAAGAGCTTGGTCGACCAGCGCTACACCAGCCGAGGCTGGACGCTACTGCACGGCCTTTGCCTTTGCCGCGCATGGGTAGCGAAATCCGATGTCCTCGGATGCCTGGATTCGCTGCTGGAAGCGGGCGCGGATCCCAGCGCTGAATACGATCTGGGTGGCTACTGTTTCCGGCCGCTGACAGCCGCAATCGGCCACGGCGAACGCGGAATCGAACGCCTCCCACCCCACCCCTCAGCCCACGGAATTGCCACCCGTCTGTTCCGCGCCGGTGCACCCGCTAACGATCCCCAGGCCCTGTACAACACGATGCTCTCGCCCGGAAACGAGTGGATCGAGCTGCTTCTAGAAAACGGGCTGCGAGCGAGTGACGTGATCAACTGGGACATGGGGACCCCTGAGCCCGTACGCAGCCTGGATTTTGTCCTCGCCCACGCCGCCGGCCAGGGCGACCTGGGGAGGATGCGGCTGCTGCTCGCCCACGGTGCCGACCCGAATGCGAACGATCCGTACTCGGGGCGAACCATGGTGACCGCCGCGCTCTTGCGCGGGCAAATCGCCGCCGTGGAGCTACTGGGCCAAGCGGGAGCGACACCCGACGAATTGACCTTGGCCGAGCGCTTTTGGCTTGCCTGCCTGACGGGCGACCGCCCCGAGGCCCGGCGCCTCCATGCCCTGGAAGCACAGACCGTGGCCGATCCGGGGGACTTGTTGATCGAACTTCTAAGCGGCGGCAAACGAGGCATGGCTGCTTTGCTGATCGAGCTCGGTGCAGACCCCAACGCGCGCAACAAGCACGGCGCGAGCGCTCTACATCACGCCGCATGGCAAGGCGATCTGGGCGGAATCGATCTGTTGCTGAACGCCGGCGCCAACCGAGAACTCGTCGACCGAGTGCATAAGTCCACCCCCGGGCAATGGGCCCGGGTCAACAACCAGATTGCCGCTGCGGAACGGCTCGGCTAGCACCAGCTCTACGCCACGCCCAGCAGCCCGGATGGCTAATCGAAGAGTCCCCCACCTTCGACGCGCGTCAATGGACCGAGGTGCGGAAAGGCTGCGACGATTTCAGGCCAAGCGGAAACAGGCTCCTTGCCGTTCAACATGAACTCGATCTCGATCGCGTTTGCGACCGCCTGCCCTGCGAAGTGGTTGTTGGTGACGACCCAAGTCTCGTCGGTTTCAGACGCGATCGAGGCGGCCTTGCGCGCCAGTTCCCCCACCTCGCGTGGGGGGTAGAGGTAGTTGTAGCGGTCATCACGGCCCGCGCCCGGCCGGAACCATTGCTCCTCGTTGCGCCCGTGCAGCCGCAGATACCCAATCGGCCCGGTCGCAGGATGGCGCGGCGGCGGGTGATTCCAGGCGCTCGGTAGGTCGATGTGGGCCAGGCTGTAGCCGAGGCCGCGCAGTACATCGTAGACCGGCGTCTCATACCAGGTGTGGTGGCGAACCTCGAGGACCAGAGGAACGTCGCCCAGCAGACTCCTCAGGCGCCCCAGCCGACGGACCTCTTCCGGGCCGTGCTGGAAGGTGACCGGGAACTGGACCAGGATCGCAGCCAGCTTGGAACGCCGGCGGAGGGGCTCTAGAGCGGCAAGAAACTGCTCCGCCTCCTCGGACCAGCGGCCCTCGTCCAAGGGACGGTGGGTGAAGCCCTGGTAGAGCTTGGCGACGAAGCGAAACTCGGGCCAGGGGCTCGTCAGCTCCAGCCAACGGCTGACGATATCCACCCGTGGAAGGGCGTAGAAAGAGCTGTTGACCTCAACACCGTCGAGGTAGCGCCCGAGCAGGCGCAGGGGGTGAAAGCCCTTGGGCTTGGCGCGCGGGTAGACCGGCCCATCCCAGTCGGGATAGGACCAGCCCGCCGGCGCAACTCGAATCACCGCCTGTAACCGTCCCAGGACCTACAGGTCCGCGATGATGTCATCACCTTCGCCCGAGTCGTCGACCCCGTTGGAGCCGGCGGACCAGATGGCGAAATGGCTGCGGTCGTCGGAGACCCAGTAGAGGTACTCGTTGCCCCAGGGGTCGACCATGTTCGTGCCGGGTACGTACTGATTGCCGCTCGAGTCCTTCATGAACAGGACGCTGAGGTTCTCGGGCAGCCGGCCGCCATTGTTGGTCTGGAACTGCGACACCGCAGCCTGCAGGGTGGCGATGTTCGCCTGGGCCCGTTCTGGGCCGTTCTCAACCTCGACGGCGGGACCCGGAACGCCCGAGGCGATCGCCAAGGGCACCGGTTGAGCGTTGCTGGCGGTCATAAAGCCCCCCACACTCGCCAAGAAGGCCAGGGGCAGGGCGTTGCCCTCTAGCCCAAAGGAGGATTCTCCGTAGTACTGCATGCCATCCTGGGCGACTCGCTTCCAGTTGTAGCTAGTCGAGAAGTGACGCGTGAAGAGCTCCGCGTTGGGCAGAGCCGTCAGATCTAGGTCAGCCGCAGCCCCATCCATCTGACCCATCATCATCGGAGCAAAGCTCTTTCCGGCGCTATAGAGCCGCCCCACGACCTCGATCCAGTTGGCGAAGCCGATGTCGCCGGCGCCCCCATCCGGGATCGCGTCACTCGCGAGCAAGGGGTTCAGCTCGGCGTTGCCCTTGATGACACGCTTGATTTCGCGCTTGGCTTGGATGCTGTTGAGCGTCATCACAACGCGGTCTTCGAGCACGACGAAGGTCGGCTGCACCATGTCCGCGGGGTTCATGGGCATGCCGCTCCCCTCGAAGGCATCCCCGTTGAACTTGACCGTTGTCACGTCGAAACCGCGGTAGGGCTTGGAGGTGATGGTGGCCATCTCGCCGCTGTCGTCCGCCATGAGGCGAGCGAGTCCTGCGATGCCGCGACGCAGAGCTTCGGCGTCCCGCACCTCGGCCGCGATCTGGAAGGGCGGTGCGCTGATGCCAAAGTTGCCGTTCAGGGACCAGGCCATTGCGCCTCCCAGGGGTTCGATCAGATCGTCGACAGGGTGAAAGCCGTAGGCCTGCTGCACCTGGGCGAGGTCGTTGGACTCGTTCTCCTCCTCTTTCTGGCGGATCCACGCAGAGATTCTGTCTGCGTCGAGCGAGACCACGCCCCCGGCGATGGCTTCGGGGTGCACCAGGCTCATGGACTCGGGACTGAGGTTCTTGCCGCCGATGGCGCCGTCGAGTAGCGAGCCGCTCGGGGCGGTGTGCATCCCCTGGGTCATGAAGCGACCGCCGTCCGCGCTGACTCGCCAGGCGCCGTTGCGCAGCAGCATGCTGTAGCCAGGACCGCCCATGCCCTCGAGCAGCTGCAGGATCAGGCTGGAGACGCCGTCCACGCCCATCTCCGCCTCGATCAATTCGAGGACTTGATCGCCTAGGCGGTTGTGCACCTCGAGCAGGGAAACGCCGCTGCGCACACCCATCCCCGCGTTCATGGCGCCCATGCGCTCCGCAACGGTGGACCCCTTGCCGCCCATGCGCTCCACCTGGGTCTGGACGTCCAGATCACCCAGTCGCCACCAGAGGCGACTGCCGTCCTGGAACAGCTCCATTGTGCTCGCCATGGGCTCGTCTTCGGTTTCGACGCTCCAGCGCTTCATCTTGCCGCGCGGTCCATCGACCTCGCTGGTCGCGACCGCCGAGCGCTCATTATCGCTGAGGGTTTCAAACAGCAAGGCCACGGTGTCCGAGGCGCTCTGCGCATCCGCAAAGTCGATGACGAACTGGAAGCCCAAGTCCTGGGCTGCCTTCTGCTCCATCATCTTCTCGCTGCTCATGCCGCCACCCCCGCGGGCCGCCGAAACGAAGGCACCGAGGTCGTTGTCGCGCAGATTGACCGACATCGAAATGGCACGCAAACTCGCCAATAGCGGCCGAATCGAGGGGATATCCCCAGAATTCTCCGCTGCTTCGATCTCTGCCTCAAGCACGGCCAGAGGATTGAAATCCTCTTCGCCGAGCACATTGCCGATCGCCTCGAGAAGCTCGGGATCCTGCATCAGCTTGGCGTAGGCCGATTGCTCGTAGGCGGAGATCAAGCCGGCGATGTCGGGAGCCTGCATGAACAGGCTGGCGCCGGCAGGGTGGAGCGGAGAGTGATCCTGCGCACTCGGCACAAGAGACAAGAACAGAGGGAGCAGGGGTGTCATGGCGAAAGGTGCGGAGAGTCGGTGTTCGGGACGGTGCAGGCCTAGGGGCCCGGGAGTCCAAAGGCCCCGTTCACGCGGGAACGTGGGCTGTGCCAGGGGATCAGGGATCTCAGGGCTTACGTCGCAGAGGGCGGATCATGCCGCGGGACCATCAAATTCGGAAGCTCAGGGCTATTCTCGGCCGATTCCCTCGGAAAAAGTCCTTGCAACAGGCTCTCCCCTTGTTCAGGGGGCCTTGTGTGCGATGCACCCCGTCCCTATGATGCCGCGCCATTAACCAGGCGCATCGGACTGTATCCGATACGCACCGTATTCCGTAGGCGCATCTCGCACTCCCCTTTGTGGGGTCCTGGGACAGTCCAGTCATGGCCAAGCACAAGTCCGCAACCGAAGTCACGATCATCACAGAAGAGAAGTCCGGCTTCGAGCAGTGGGTTCTCCGCCACTGGCCGAAAGCCGCCCTGATCGGTGTGGTGATCGCCGGAACCATCGTGTTCTACAAGACCCGAGCGGACGCTACCGAAGCGGCCCGCGGCGAGGAGTGGAACCAGCTCGCCAAGCCCGGGGATGACCTGGCCGAGTACAAGGCTGCCAGCGCCCGCGTGGCAGGCACCCCCCTCGAAGGCTGGGCGCGCCTGCTCGAAACCCAACGTGCGATGGCGGACGACGACATCGACACCGCCGCCCAGGCAGCCAAGGCTCTCAGTTCGCTTGATGGGCACCTGCTGAACACCCTTGCCTTTCCGCTCGGGCCCGACGGTTCGGACATCACCCTCGGCAGCACGCTCGCCCAAGATCTCGAGGCCCAGGCCGCCTGGGAGGCGGCCAACTCGTCGATTTTGAACAACCCTGAGCCCGCAGCGGACGCTCCTCGCGCGACGATCAAAACAGCGGAAGGAGACATTGTCGTGGCCCTTTACAAGGACCTGGCGCCTGAGCACGTCGCGAACTTCCTGAGCGTCGCCAAGGAAGATGGCTACGACGGAACCAAGTTTCACCGCGCACTCAACAACGCCTCCGCGGCGTTGATCGAGGGTGGCGACCCCAATTCCCTCCTTGAAGACCAGGCGACCTGGGGCCGCGGTGGCGACGACACCACACTGGAGCCCGAGAAGAACGGGCTTGTGCACGCCCCCGGCTATCTTGCGATGGCTCGCTCCTCCACCGGTCCCGCCAGCTCCAGCCGGCGCTTCTACATCACGTTTGGCCGTAGCCACTACATGGACGGACAAAGCACCATCTTCGGCAAGGTGGTTGAGGGCATGGACGTCGTCGAGGAGATCGGCACCGCCCCCCTCAAGCCCTTCGATCCCGAAACACGCGTTGGGGATCGTCCGGATCAGCCGGTCACCATCGACGATGTCGTGGTGAACGAGTAGCGGCAGACCACCCGCAGGCGGCGCCCCTGATGGGGGCGCCGCTTTTTTTTTGCCTTGTGCGCCGTATGGGCAGGCAAGCGCCTTCGCGGCACCCGGCTGGCTCCCCGCAGTAGCGCCCAGCCTCTAGTCGATGTTCCACGTGGAACATCGACTAGAGCTCGACTGGGCGGACAACTTGCAATCCACTTCGAGCGACCAACCGGCATGTTCCACGTGGAACATTGCGGAGTGTTCCCTAGGGCCAATGAGCACTGAAGGGAGTCGCGTCGCTCTCCTGCCACCCGACATGCCGGAGGAAGATGAGCTTGCGATGGGAGCCCCGTCGGTCCATTCGACCCACCCGCCGTGGCAAGCATAGACCCGTCCGCTAGGGGGAAACCAAAGCACCCCGCTAGGCATTCTCGGCCAACATCGACCAGGTTGTTCCACGTGGAACAAAGCTGGCAAGGGGAGGGATCCACCAGGCCCCTGCAACAGCAAGGCAAAGCGCCCTATTCAACGGCTCGAGCCTGCATGAGATCGAGGGCTTAGCACCATGTTTCCACAATCAAGAGCGACTTGTGAATGACCCGGCGGAAGGGAAATGCAAGCAGCTGAGCTTAGGTATCGCCAAAGGCCAAAACGTCAGACAAATGACGACCACTAGGCCTTATATGGCTCAGAGCAGGGGTTTATGGCCCAATGCAAACACAGGGTGGAGCGAAACCTCCGAGGCGAAACAGCCCAAGCTGCACGAATCAGCAGACGGCCTGCTTGCCCAGCACCTGGGCTTATCCACAGATCCCCAAGAGCAATGGGGAGATCTGGGGATAGATCGCCTCTACTCGATTTCGGCCTTGGGTGCGAGGCGCTCGATCATCGCCTCCAGCTGATCCCGATCCGCGTACTTCAGGGTGAGCTGACCGCGATAGCCGGAGCCGTTGCGAAGTTCCACCTGAACGCCCAGAGCTTCGATGATCCGACGCTCGATGTCGCGCACCCAAGGCGCGGGACCGTCGTCCTTTGCAGGCTTGCTGGGGGCAACCGGGGCGGCGCTGGGGGAGGCGGATTGTTTGATGAGCTGCTCGGTCTGGCGAACCGAAAGATCATCGCGCACGACCGCTGCCAGAGCCTTCTGGACCTTCTTCGGATCTTTCACTCCGGCCAGGGCTCGCGCGTGGCCCATCGTGATAAGACCGGAGACCATGGCCTCCTGGACGTCCTCCGCTAGATCGAGCAAGCGAAGGTGATTGGCCACAGTGGATCGTCGGAGGCCAACTCGCTGGGCGACCTGCTCCTGGGTCAGACCAACCCGCTCCATCAACTCCTGGAAGCCTCGAGCCTTCTCGAGCGGATCGAGGTCCTGGCGTTGGAGGTTCTCGACCAAAGCGAGCTCCAGGATCCGATCGTCGTCCACCCCATCCAGGATCACCACAGGCATCTCGGCCAGGCCTGCCTGGCGCGAAGCACGCCAACGGCGCTCGCCGGACACGATCTCGTAGCCCCCTTCTGCAGGCCGCACGCAGATCGGCTGGAGCACACCGTGCTGGCGAATGCTGTCGCGCAGCTCCTCTAGGTGCTCACTGTCGAACGTTTTGCGGGGCTGATTCGGGTTCGGCCGGATTTTGGTGATCGCGACCACGCTCGAACCAGTGCCCGAGGACTGCGCCCCGCCGCCCGAGATCAGTGAGTCCAACCCTCTGCCTAATGCGCCCATGTCAAAGTCGTCGTATGAGGATTCCGGACCCGACGCAGTCTCACACCGGGGCTTCCTAGGGTAGAAAGGTGCCCAGAGCTGTCAAGCACTGCAGCGCCCAGTCCAACCGACAACAGACCGTGCAACCCGCTTCCCAACCGGCCCAGTCCGAGCCTGATCTACCGCCCCAAGCGGGCAGCTGGTGGCCACCGATCGAAGTGCCGCGCTGGGTCGGGCTCGCTCTGATTGGTCGTCCTGCTCTCTGGCTTTGGGCGGCATTCTGCTCACTGCTCTGGCCCTCACTTGCGAGCTTCGCCGACCATGCGGTGACCACGGTGGATGGGGCCCCACAGGCCACGCTATACGAGTTTGCATTTATATCCCTGCAGCTCGGCGGCCTAGCTAGCCTGTGGATTCTGGATGAGAACCGCAGCCTGTTCGCTCGAACCGCAGCGTCCAGGCGTCTCGTCGCCGAGGGCAGCGGAATGCTCGCGGGGTGTCTGATTTTTGCAGCGGCGGGCACAGTCGGGCCCATCGCCTGGACGGTGGCCGGCCAGGGCTTTCGGGATCCGAGCTTCGCCCTGCGGCTGGCGGGAGCGTCCCTGCACCTCGTTGCCATCGCGATTGTGCTCCTGCACCTGCCCCTGGGGCGCTGGACACGCCGCCTCTTGCTGCCGATCGCCACCTGGGCACTTCCGGCCCTGCTGGGCCCAGATGCGATCCTCGGGCCCTGGATTTGCCGGGTTTTCGGCGTCGAGGCCCAACTCCTGCCCGAAGGACTCCTCACTCCGAGCCGGGTCGCTTACGATTCGAGCCCCTGGCTCCAGGCCGCCGCCGTCTTGGGCTGGCTCCTGCTTGCTTGGTTGACGGTACCGGGCCAAGCCCGCGATTATGCGCTACGCGATCCTCGGTGATATCCACGCCAACCTGACCGCCCTGGAGGCTGTCCTCTCGGATGCAAAAGGCCAGGGGGTGACCTCCCTGGTCAGCGTGGGGGACGTGGTGGGCTACGGTGCCGCTCCCCAGGAGGTCATTCAAGTCCTGCGCGAGAACCAGGCAGCCGTCGTCAAGGGCAACCACGATGCCGCCTGCACGGGCGAACTCGACACGACCTACTTCAACCCCTACGCCAAGGCCGCCGTGGAGTGGACCCAGCAGAATCTGACCGATGAGGATTTTGCCTGGCTCCGCTCCCTGCCTCTGACCTCTGCACTCGAGGACTTGGCTGTGGCCCACGGAACCTGGGCCACGCCCGAGAGGTTCGACTACGTCCAGTGCATGGAGGACGCCGAGCCATCCTTGGATCAACAACCTCGACGCGTGTGCTTTGTCGGGCACACGCACGTACCGGTCACAATCCTGCGGCATGAAGACCAGCCCCGGGAGCTACGCCACACCCAGGAATCGGTGATCGATTTGAAAGGGGTGACCAACGCCCTGGTCAACATCGGAAGTGTCGGGCAACCGCGCGACGAGAACCCTCTCTCGGCTTGGGGCCTCTTCGACACAGAGACCGAGACGGTCGAGATCCGGCGCGTCGAGTACGACATTGAAGCCGAGGCGTCTCGTATTCGTGGAGCGGGCCTACCCGGCATTCTTGCGGATCGACTCTTCCTGGGGATCTAGCCTCGGCCGGCCCGTGGGTCCAGCCGCGCGCAGTTAGAGCCGTAGGTAGCTCAGTTCGTCCGGCAGCTTGTCCATGCCGCGCTCCCCGACCTCGGACTCGAAGAGCAGCTGGATGTCGCCCAGGGGCCGCTCGTCGCCGCGGAACACAAAGCGGCGCTCGTCGGTATTCGATCCAACCAGCACCATCAACTCCAGGATCGAACTCGCGTTGCAGGTCTTGCCTGCGATCTCTAGCTCCACGGGGGTGCCGTGATGATTGACGATCGCGACGATCAGCGACGCGGGCCGCGCGTGCAGAATTAGGTCGTCGGCGAGTACCACCTCAAGGGTGCCCATGTTCGTGTAGCTCGGCAGCAGCTCCTCCGCGAGCGACATGCCCGAGGACATGAACCTGCACGACCAATGGAGCAAGACGTCGAGAATCAGCTCCTCGACGTCCTCGCGGGCCACGATCGCGGCCAGCTTCTCCTGCACGCTGTCCGACCTCTCGCCGCTTTCGTGGCGCTCGACGAAGTGTGTGAGCTGGGTGGTCGCCTCGAACAGGTGCAAGGCTCCAGAGATGTGGCCGCGCAGTCGCCTCAGCCGCTCATCGTTGCTCTCCAGCACCGTGTTGCCGATGTGGGTGTCGTAAGCCGACTGCAGGTTGTGAATCGTGGCCTCATAGACCCGCGCCACAACCTCGCTGCAAGCATCCTTGAGCAGCGCCGCGCGGTCCTTGCTTCCAGCAGACTCGAAACCGGCTTCCCGCAGCATGGCGCCCGCCTCGAGGTACTTGCTGGCGACCTCAGCGATGCGCAGTTCCTCGTCTTGGATCTCCTCGAGGTCCACGTTGCGGGGCAGCCGCAGGCGAGTGGTTTCGCGTTCGAAGTCCTCGCTTCCGGAAACCAGGGAGCCAAAGTCGATCGCCAGCCGCCGAGCTTCCGCCAACCACTCGGCGAGCAATGCCGAGACTGAGTTCTGGATGAAGCTGCGGGCACGTTCGATGCCCTCGGCCGCCCGCGTTGCCTCCTCGGCCCCGAGCACCTCGATGAATCCGTAGGCCTCAAGCCGCTTGGAAAGGTGGGCAATCGAAAGCCCAGCCAGACTGATTCCGCGAATCGAAGCGGTGAGCTCGGTCAGATAGCAGAAGGTGCGGTTGTAGCGCGCGCCGAAATCGTCCAGCTGGGACTCCAGCTCGTCGGCCTCCGCGTTGACCTGGAAGTGGTCGCGCTTGCGCCAGGAGCCAGAGCGCTCGGACGTGACGGTGAGCAGCTCGTTGGCCAGATGGGCAAACTTGCGGCCGATGGACCCCAGCTGGACGCTGAAGTCCTGCTCTTGGATAACGGTGTCGAGGGAGATTTCGGTCATGGATCGAAACGGGACAGACCGCCTCGATTGCCATTCTAACCGATGAAGGGGCCGAGCCCCTGGCGATCCGGCTCAAGACCGGGGAAACGGCAGGTCGACAGGCTGTGTGTGGCGCGAATTCGCATTGCTGCACCACACCTCGCCCAATCCCCACGCCCCACCTGGAGCCCATCGTGTCCGCCGAACGCTGCCTAGAGACCTACTTGCAGGAGATCAATGAGGTCCCCCTGCTGACGGCCGATCAGGAAAAGGAGCTTGGAGCTCGGGTTCAATCGGGCGACCTAGAAGCCCGTGAGCACCTGATTCGGGCCAACCTGCGCCTGGTGGTGTCCATCGCCAAGATCTACTCCGAGCGTGGCCTCGCCCTGCCCGATCTCATCGCAGAGGGCAACATCGGGCTCCTGAAGGCTGCGGAGAAGTTCGACCCCAAGGCTGGCTGCCGCTTTTCCACCTACGGTACGTGGTGGATCAAGCAGTCGATCCGCAGGGCGCTCACCAACACCGTGAAGTCGGTTCGTGTGCCTGGCTACATGTCCGAGATGATCTCGAAGTGGCGCACCGTGAGCCATGAGCTGGCCTACTTCCTAGGCCGCCAGCCGACCGTAGAAGAGGTGGCCCAGGAGCTTGGCGTTCCGCCTGAGACCTGGCCCCTGCTAAAGCGCACGATCGAGACCTCGGGCACCGGCAGCGACGTGTCCCTGGACGTTCTCGGTCAAAACCAGGACACCGTTGAGGACGAGCGCACGGCGAGCCCCGAAGACCTGATCACCCACAACGACCAGCTTTCTCGCCTGAAGGAACTGCTGGGGGTGATCGACGAGCGTGAGGCGACGATTCTGCGCCTGCGCTACGGCCTGGATGATCCGGAGGGGGAGACGCTCACCCTCAAGGAGATCGGCAAGATCGTTGGGCTCACCCGGGAACGGGTGAGGCAGATCGAACAGGGCGCGCTCAAGAAGCTCTACGGCGTCATGGGCGACGAGTAGAGCCGGGCTGGAGCTGGAAGAAAGGCCCAGCGGCAAGCACGCCGCCGGAGCCTTCCAGCGCCCGCCTCACTCGCGTCCCACGTAGCGGCCCCAGGCCGCAACGAAGTCGCGCTCGTCCCGGATCCCCAGGATCTTCTTGAAGTGCGTGGGGGAGCCCTTGCCCTCCAGCGCGCCCTGGACAAACTCGGCGAAGGCCTCCGCGTACTTGCGGTCCTGACCCCGCATCACGTAGTCGACGAGCGTGCCCGACTGGGCCAGCGCGCGCTCCCCGCGCTCGGTGAAGATGATGGACGTATCAAGGGTCAGCACGCGACTGAGATCCATCATGTCGTCGTCTTCGCGATGGAACTTGCGATCGGCTTCGTGGCTGCGCGACGGATCGAACGAGAGCGCTCCCGAATCCCGGTCGACCAGGTTCAACATCGCAGCGAAGTTGCGATAGATGCCCATCGAGACAAAGGAAGGCAGAGCCGAGCGCTTGCCCATCTCGAAAGACGACGCGAAGAAGTACTGCTGGACCATGCGCTGGATGAGGTCGCCGGCCCAATAGCCCTCGTGCGCGTTGAAGGTCACCCTCTGCTGGCTAGACAGAAACATCGAGATCACCGCGCCGCCGCCCGGGTAGCTGGCGTCATCCCCATGCACGTGCAGCTCCTGGCGCATGGTGGGGACGGCAAGGCCGAGCTCTTTGCCGTAGTGATCGTAGAAGTGCCGGAAGATGGTCTCCGCGTCGAGCGCGCAGCGCAGCGCTGCGGTCAGGGGGAGATTGGTGCGCAGGTCGTAGTGGGTCGTGTGCAACTCCCATGCGGTCCCCCAGTCAGCCGTGCGCTCCCGTAGGTCATCCCAGCGCACCCACTTCTTGTCGATCTGGGCGCGCCAGGTCTTGCCCTTCTTGCGGTGGCCCAGGGCTTCGTGGGAGATCACGTTGGACGGGTCCTGATCCAGCACCATCCAGTGCGTCAGCTCTGCTTCGCCCAGCAGGCCAGCCGCCTCGAATTCTTCGGCCATCGCCTGGAGATCTTCCGAGCTCGCATCGACCGCGTCCCGCAGCCGGGGATAGAGCTTGGCGTGCTGCTCTTCGGCCCAGACGTAGGACTCCACGTCCTCGCGCTCGTACTCCTTGTGCTTGCTTTTTTGGCGGATCACGATGACGTCGTCATCGATGCGCACAATGCGCCCTTCGATGACCTTGCCCCGCTTCTTCAGGGTGATCGTGTCGACCGGTGCGGGGAATTCGTCTCCCCGCACCGAAGCCGAGGGGGCAGAAGAAGGGGCCGCGAAAACGACCGCCGGAACGGCGGCGGTCAGCGGGATGAGGGCAGCGATGGCGAGGGCAACATGCATAGCGAGGCTCCGGGGATTCAGACGGCCAAATCACCTACGACCCGGCTAGGTCGAAGATCTCAGCATTCTGAGCGAAATTGCCCCGAACGCGGACAGTCGAGGCCTAGATCCGCCCGTCGGAGCAAACTCCTCGGCCTGACTTCGAGCTAGGATCCCTGCACCGATGGCTGATCCTCTCGCCGGCGTACGCGCCGCCGCCCCCCCCGAACAGGCCCTGGGCGAGCCGCCTGAAGGCACGAGCCTCTACGTGCACTTGCCGTTCTGCGCAGCCAAGTGCCACTACTGCGATTTCTTCAGCGTGCCCGACGAGGGCCAGGACGTCGATGGCATGGTGGCCACGATCCTGGCTGAGGCGCGCAGCCGCGCTCCGCGCCACCCCCGCACGGTCTTCCTCGGCGGCGGAACGCCATCGCTCCTGTCCGCTGCCCAGCTGCAAACCCTCCTGGACGGCCTGGACGAGGTGACTGGTTTCCGCGACTCGGCCGTCGAGGTCAGCGCAGAGTGCAACCCCGAGAGCCTGGACGAGGACAAGGCGCGCGCCCTGCTGGATCTGGGTGTCCCGCGCCTCTCAATCGGTTTCCAGAGCCTGAACGACGAGACACTGGCCCTGTTCGGCCGGGTGCACAGCGCTGCGGACTCATTCCGCGCCTTCGAGGCCGCGAGGCGGGCCGGCGTCAAGAACCTCAACGTCGACGTGATCTACGCCGCACCCGGGCAGACAGAGACCACTTGGACTGACGATCTACGGCAGATACTGGAAATCGGACCCAACCACGTAAGCGCCTACAACCTCACCTTTGAGGAAGACACGCGTTTCCAACGCTGGCTGAAAGAGGGTCGGGTAAGAAAAGCCCCAGATGAACTGGAATTGGCCCTCTTTGAGATCACACGAAGCTCCCTCCGGGAAGCTGGTTTCGCGGCCTATGAGATCAGCAATTACGCGGCGGATGGCTTGGAGTGTCTTCATAACCGGCTCTACTGGAGCAACGGGGATTATGTGGGCCTGGGACCAGGCGCCGTCAGTCATTGGAGCGGCTCCCGCTCCGGCAACCCACGGGGAATCGCTCCGTATCACCGCTGGGTGAGAGACTTTGGCCACGCGACCCTCTGGCGGGAAACCCTTAGTGCTCGGGCTCGCCTGGGCGAGACCTGGTGGCTGGGTCTGAGGCTGGCCGACGGGGTGGATCCAGCCGCTGCTCTGTCGAAGGCCGGCTGGGGCCCCGAACCCGACCCCACGGCGCCAGTCGTGGAAACCCTGCTGGCCAGCGGTCACCTACGCCGCCAAGGGCCGGAGGGCCGCATCCAGCTCACGCCACGGGGCATCCCTGTCGCCGACGCGGTGGCCGCCGAGTTCCTGGTGGCCCCCGAAGACGCCTGAAAGCGGTGGATTTGTTCCCGCCTGCGTACCGCTTTCAGACGATAGGCATTCCTGGCCCCCAGAGGCCTGAGCGATGACCCCCCCCCAGCAATCCTCATCCAAGAAGCGCAGGCACGGTTTCTTTCTCCGTGGACTCGCGGTCCTGCTGCCCACAGTCTTGACCCTGGCGATCTTTGCGACCGCCTGGCAGTTCCTCGAGCGCTACGTCACCGGGCCCATCAATGCGGGCGTTTACGGGGCCCTAGAGGGCAACGGAGCCGGTTGGAAGATGCTGCGCTCCATGGGGATCGAGCCCTACGCCCGGGAATTCATCGACGAAGAGGCCCTGCCACCGGAGCTCGCCGACCGCATCGAAGAGCTCGGCGGCTACGGCTCCATGACCTTCAGCGTCGTGCTGTTCGCATGGCGCACCCAGAACGAGTCCTTCCTACGCGATTTCGACGCGCTCGCCATCGACCGCGAGCGCCTGCGCAGCGCGGTCGTCGCCAAGGTCCACCCCGCCATCGGCACGGTCCTGACCCTGGCGGCGGTGCTCACCTTCGGATACCTCGCCAGCGGCTTCCTGGGCCGACGCCTCACGAGCGGCATGGATGGCCTTCTGATGCGCATCCCACTCGTACGTTCGGTCTATCCGACCGCCAAACAGCTCGTAGAGTTCTTTTTCGCCGACAACAAGCTCGATTTCGACACCGTCGTCGCCGTGCCCTACCCATCGGCCGACATTTGGTCTCTGGGCTTCGTTACAGGCAACGGCCTGCGCTCCCTCAACAGCGCGGCGGAGAAGCAATTGGTCACCATCTTCGTCCCAACATCGCCAATGCCCATGACCGGCTTCATGATCTTTGTCGAGCCCGACAAGATCCGAGCCCTGGACCTCACCGTGGAGGAGGCCCTGCGAGTCACGGTCACGGGTGGCGTCATCGTCCCCCCCGCGGAACGGGTCTCGGACGTGGAACCGCCGGCCAGACAAGCGGCGTAAGGGCCCTTCACGGGCCCCCAGGGGCGATGAAGGCGTGCTATAACATGCGCAACCCTTCGCCCACTGCCCCTGTGATCCGCACCGCCTTTTGCGCTCTCCTGGCCGCTCCCCTAGCGCTGGCCGTCTCCTCGCTCCAGGACCCCGGACCTGTCGCTGCGCAGGAGACTGTTGAGCTCTCCCTCGACGACATCGATTTCGCCCGGGACGTGCAGCCGCTGCTGGCCGCCACCTGCTTCCCCTGCCACGGAGAGACAAAGCAGAAGGGCGACATGCGCTTCGACCAGCTCGATCCCGACATGCTGGCCGGGGGTGACGCGGAGGGCTGGCATGCGGCGCTCGACATGATCAACGGGGCGGAGATGCCGCCGCGGCGGGCCACCCAGTTCTCAGACGACGAGCGGCGGCTGGTGGTGACCTGGCTCACCAAGTCGCTGGAGCTGGCCGCCGAAGCGCAGAACGCGAACCGCTCCCCGGTGCTACGCAGGCTGACCAAGGCCCAGTACACGCACAGCCTGCAGGACCTGCTCGGGCTCGACGTGGACTTTGGGCGGCTGCTGCCGAACGACGGCAAGTCTGAGATGGGGTTCAGCAACAGCGGGGAGGTGCTCCAGGCCTCGCCGCTTCACGTGGACTACTACCAGCAGATCGCGCGGGCTGCCCTGGATGAGGCGCTAGCGATCGGCGAGAAGCCCGAGGTGAAGCACTACCGGGTGACCTTTGGCAAGGGCCTTGGCAAGGACCTGGTGGCCGGCAAGACGGGTGGCTACCAGTCGGTGGCACTGAGCCCTGATGATTTCCGGGTGGAGATCCTTGGGCCGGATGGCGCGGTGCTCCAGGGGGAAGAGTACGAGGCGATTCAGCGCAAGATCAGCGTGGGTCTGCGCGGGTCCTCGCAGGAACGCTTCCGCAGCGTGCCCGAGGGCATGCTGTTGTACTCAGCGCTGCCGCACGTCGAGAAGGTCCCCGCCGCTTGGCAGGGACCGTCCCCGAACCTCAAGCTGGAGATGCAGCGCGTGTTCCCGCGCACCGGCGATTTCGTGATGCGCGTGCGCGCTTCGCGGGGATACCTGATCCCGAGCCACGAACCGATCCTGGTGGCGCTCGAGGGCGCTGCGCCGGTGGCCAGCTACGATCAACAGACGGGCAAACTGCAGAAGGCCAAGAACGCGATCGTTGCGACGGCTGTCTCCAGCGACCAGCGCAAGAACCTGCGCAACGAGGGGGACTTCGTCGTTCCCGAGGAGCTCACCGAAGACGCATCCGCGCGCGTGAAAGTCAAAATTCCCGAGGAAGGCTACTTCCAGGTGGACCTCGTGCACCCGCCGATTGCCGCCGAGAACATGCCCTCAGTGCGGCTTGGCTTTCAAAAGCTGACCCTCGATAGCCGGCCCGAGCTGAGCGAAGAGCAGCTCGCAATGGAGCGCGTGACCAGCACCCTGGGCGCGGCCTACCTGCCAAAGGGTGGCCGGCATCTCAAGGTGGGGGGACCATTCTTCACCGGCTTCAGCCACCTGATCCTGACGCCGCTACCGGAGGGTCATGAGCTCGTGCAGCGCCTCAACGCGGAGACTGGCAAGCTCGAACAAGAGCTAGCGAGCCGCAATCCGTCAATCCGCGCACTCGTCGGAACGCGTACCGACGACGGCATGGACTACGCCACCTTTGATGGCCCGCAGACGGTCCTTGCACCGCTGGGTGCACCCCAGACCTACACATTCACCGGTCGCCTCGAGAACCTGCCCATCCCAGAGCCCGACTCAGGCGATCTCGAGATCCTGTCCGGCTTCATGCTGCTGGGGCTGTGGAACGACACGCTCTCCAAGTCCGCGTCCGACCCCGGTCCGCCGCTGCTCATCGAATCCATCGAGTTTGAAGCGCCCTACCTGCCCGCCTGGCCGCCTCTCTCGCACACCGCCATCTTCTTCGACCACGAAAGCCGCGGCGACGAAGAAGCCTACGCGCAACTGGTCCTGGAGCGCTTCCTCGAGCGCGCCTATCGCCGCCCGGTGGGAAAGCCTGAGACCGCGCGGTACATGGAATTCTGGCGCAGCGTGCGCGGCGACTACGCCACCTTCGAGGATGGCCTGCGCGAGGTGATGGTCGCTGCCCTTTGCACGCCCAACTTCCTCTTCCTGGCTGAGCCCATCGATGAAGCCAGCGCAGAGGGGGGACTGCCTGAGTACGCCCTCGCGAGCCGCCTCTCGTACTTCCTGTGGAACTCGCCGCCCGACGCCGAGCTCCTGGAATTGGCCGAGCGGGGCGAGCTCCAGGCCGCGGTGGGGGAGCAGGCTGAGCGCCTGCTCGAAGATCCCCGCGCGCGCCGCTTCGTGAATGCCTTCGGAACCGAGTGGTTGCGACTCGATCGCCATGAGGCAATGACCGTCAACGCGAACCGCTACCCCAAGCTCACTCGGTTCGTGAAGCGCGACATGCGTGAAGAGACGCTCTCGTTCCTACATCACGCCCTGCTTGCGGATCTTCCCATCGACGTGCTGGTGGACTCGGATTTCGCCATGCTCAACCAGAACCTGGCGGAGTACTACGGCATCCCCGGCGTGGTTGGCTCGGACTTCCGCCCGGTGCCCGTGGACCCAGACCAGGGCCGCGGCGGCCTCCTCTCCCAAGGCGCATTCTTGGCGGGTCACTCCGACGGCAACCAGGCGCACCCCATCAAGCGTGCTGTCTGGATCAAGGAGAAGATCCTAGGCGACCCTCCGCCACCGCCGCCGCCGAACGTACCCGACCTGGATCCCGACGCGCCTGGCTTTGAGGACCTGACCCTCAAGGAACAGCTCGAACTGCATCGCGACAACCCTTCGTGCATGGACTGTCATGCGGGCATCGATCCCTACGGCATCGCTTTCGAACGCTATGACGCCGGCGGGATCATCCTCGAAAAGCGCAAGGGCCGGCCGGTCGACGACAGCTCTATCCTGCCGGACGGCACGGAAGTTACTGGCGTGGGTGGCCTCAAGGCCTACCTGCTTTCTACCAAGCGCGATCAGATCGCGGAATCGGTAGCGAGTCACCTGCTCGCCTACGCCTTGGGCCGTGACCTCTCGTTCGCCGACGAGGCCGAGGTTGAATCCATCGTCAGCAGCATGCGCGCGGACGGCTATTCCCTGCGCGCTGCTGTTCGGGCCGTCGTCAATAGCCCCTCGTTCACCACTAGCCACTAGCCCTGCAGCAAGATGAGCAACAAGACCTGGCACCTCTCCCGACGCTCCTTCCTGCGCGGCACCGGCGTCACCGTGACATTGCCCTTCCTGGAGGGCATGTCGTGGGCCAAGACCACGGAATCCGTCCCCAAGCGGCTAGGTTTCGTGTACTTCCCCAATGGTTGCAGCCTGCCCGACATCGGCGATGAGGCCAACGCCCACTGGCGCTGGTTCCCCAGCGGAGAGGGCAAGGAATTCCAATACACCAAGGTGCTTGAGCCCCTGACGCCGTTCCGCGAGGACGTGCACGTGCTCGGCGGCCTCAGCCATCCCAAGAGCCGCAATTTGCTCGGCCACCTCGCCGGGGACATGTGGCTGACGGCCGGCGACGCGCGTGGTGGCCAGTACAAGAACAACATCTCGGTCGACCAGGTGGCCGCGCTGCAGCTGAAGAAGCACACGCGCTACCCGTCGCTGGTGATGTCGGTGGACGGCGGCGTGGGCTACAAGTCACGTGTTTCGACGCTTTCATTCGATCCGAATGGACGGCCAATCCCCTCGGAGCACCGCCACCGCTCGATCTTCGAACGCTACTTCGCTCCGCAGAACGGCGCGTCGACCGAGGAGCGAAGGCGCTCCCTCGCCCAGGGCAAGAAGGTCGTCGACCTTGTACTCGAGGACAGCCATTCGCTGAAGCGCCGGCTGGGCGCCCAGGACCAGGAGAAGATGGACCAGTTCCTAACTTCCCTCAGTTCCGTCGAAGAACAGGTGCGGCGCAACGAGCAGTGGCTAAGCGTGCCGATGAGGCCCTTCGACGCGAGCCACATCGACCTGGATCCCGACCCCTCCATCGATCCCACGGCCGTCAAGCGCACCTTCTACGACCTGATGGTGCTCGCCTACGAGACCGACCTCACACGGGTGGCCACCTACATGATCGGCCGCGAGGACGGCATGGGCTTCGGCGACCACTTCCCGCGCCTCGCCCTCGGTCTCGAGCGCGGCCTGCACACCATCAGCCACGACAAGCACGAGGGCCACTGGGAAGACTGGGGCCCCTACGACCGCTGGCAGGCCGAGCAGTTCGCATACTTCCTGAAGCGCATGCGCGAAACGCGCGACGAGCACGGCTCGCTGCTCGACAGCACCGCCATCGTCTATGGCTCTTGCTGTTCCACAACCCACAACGCCAACAACTACCCCATGCTGGTCGCGGGTGGCAAGAACCTGGGCCTCCAGCTCGGCCGCTACTCGCGCTTCGGCGATGAGGTGCCGCTCTCCAACCTGTTCGTCAGCCTCCTGAACGCAGTCGACGTCCCCACCGAGACCTTCGCAGACAGCACCGGGCCGCTGCCGGGCCTCGCCAGGGCTTAGCACGGCCTCGGGGGTCGATCCCAGGCTAGCCACCGATGGGCCGTACCGGCCCCAAGCCGCCTAGGCATGGGTAGGGGTGGGCTCGAGGGAGAGAATCGGCTGGTCGGCGCGGGCTAGCGCTGGAGCTTCGGGACTGCTCGGCTTGCATCTACGAGGCAAGTCCGAGCGAAGAGATGCTGCGATGCGCATGAAATCCCTCTCCATGCTCTTTGTTGCAGTCTGCGGTTCCTGTGCAGCTCCGATGCCAACATGGGACTCGACGGATCCCGCCTCGGAACCTGCAGCTAGAGCCCTATTGGAGCGCAGTGTCCGTGCGGTCGAGGGGCCGCAACCCGTGCAAGAAATCGAGGCTCACTACACGGGCAAGTGGGGGTTCTGGGTACGCCAGATTCAGCCAGAGATCACAGATGCGCGCTTCAGGCAGACCGCGGTCGACGTCCTGCGGCCGGGGGAAGACTGGATCGAGCAGAGGCATATGGGCCCAGGCGGACAGAAGCTCGTGCGCTGGGACGGCCAGGAGATTCAAGTGACCTACCCCGAAGGCCGGGAGGGCACAGCCCAAGAAAAGCAGGCCGCAGCCTTGGTGGCGGAGGCTTACCAGCTGTTCCTTCTGGGCCCGCGCTACATCAAGACCCACGCCAAGGGTGTCCGGAGCCTGCCGGACAGGCGCGAAAAGGGCCGCCTGTACCAGCGCCTGATCGCCAGCCTTCGGCCTGGTCTCGGTTTCTCGGAGCAGGACTTCGTCGTGCTTTGGATCGACGCGGAGACCGGCATGCCCTTTCGTGTGCACTTCACGCTCGAGGGTTTTGAGTCGACTCGCGGGGCCCATGCCGACACCACGTACCTCTCATGGGTTCGGATCAACGGACACGCGTTCCCCGTCGAGAACATCGAACGCGTGCGAGGGCCCCTGCGCCTGCATGCCCACACCTGGCGAGCGGTGGAGCTCAGCGTTCGCTAGCGACGACCGCCGAGACCATCCCGCAACCCCGCGTCACGCCCCTCTGCTGTGCCCAAGCTTCAGGCAGGGGACGGAGGGAGCAGCCGGCTAGGGCTGATCAGGCGTGCTGTTCAGGGTCCAATCGTAGTCGAGCCAGCGCACCTCCCAGGAGATGTCAAGGGGCTCATCGCGGTAGCGGTTCAGCCACTCGAGCAGGCCGGACGCTTCGGCCAGGAAGTCCTCCTCGTACCACTTGAGCACCTTGGAGAGGTGCACTTCGCCCTTGTCAGGATCGGGCTGAACGAAGCGCGGATCCGAGGCAAAGGCACGCGTCATGGCGTCGAGCTGTTCGTCGAGCCTTGGGCCGACGAACGCCTCACCTGACAGGGGTGGGCAGCCCCGCGTCATGCAGTTCAGCGCGAAGTGAATACGAGCGTCCTGCAGGGTCCGTAGGCGCTCGTTCTCAAGGTCGTAGAGGCTGATCCAGGCTCCATCGAGTCGCTGCTCCGTCAGCCAAAAGAAGCGCAGCTTCTGGCTGGGCTGGTAGCCTGAATCCAGGACTGCGCGCAGGCACTGCGCGTTGTAGGCATTGAGCAACCGAGCGAGATGCTCCGCAGAATCCAGGTCGGCTACAGGTTTCTCCGCAAGGCTCACCAGGACGGCGTCGAGCTCGCCGCGGTCCCTGCCCGCGCCCTCGAAGTCGACACGCCCGGCTGGGTCCAAGTGCGTGTCTAGTACCCGCTGCCAGCTCTCGGCGAAGTTGCGAGAAGGGGCCACGTCGGGTACGGGAAGGCGGTTGCTGCAGGCGCTAGTCAGGAAGGTCAGCAGGAAGATTAGGCGCAGGCTCATGGGGTTCTAATTCACGGCCGGTTGTTTGGGCGGCGCATCGATCGGTTTCTCTGTTTCGGTGGGGCGGCGAAGCGCCTCATAGAGCTCGGCGCGGCCCTGGCTCGCGTTGAATTCGCACATGGAGACCAGCCGCCCCTGGTGGGGGACCCGGAAAGTGCACGCCGTAGCGCGCTCTTGACCCCGTTCGGTCACGAGGGTCTGACGATCCATGAAGTGATGCGTGACGATCGCCATTCCGTGCAGGCTCGACCGCCGGCGAAGCAGCGCAAGCGCCTGCCTGAGCCGCGCCCGCGTGCCACCCAACTGCCCCCCACCGCTGCCGCTGAGCCGGCCCATCCAGCGCCAACCATAGGGCAACAAGCGGCGCAACCATAGGCCAGGGCTTTGAATGAACATGCCCGACAGCCGCGCAATCTTCACCAAGGCGCTGTCGGCTCGCAGCGTCCATCCGCCCCAGCGGTCGTAGACGGCGTCGACGTCGGCTCTCTGGGTGGGATCGTTGGCAGGGCGCAGGGTGTGATAGCTCACTTCAGTCCCTGTTCGCTTCACCAGCCCAAGAACGACTCGACTGCAGTCGGGGTGCCCAAAGGTCAAACGATCCTCAAGGAGGCTCGCACCGTCCGGCATACCGGAGAGGCCACGTGCAATCTCGTCCCACACCATGTCGAGGTTCACCGCGCTGAGCCCCTCTCGCGTACGCCCAACCTGGGCAACCGGCTGCAGGCTGATGATCCGATAGACATCGGACTGCTCAGCTAGCGTGCGCACGAGGCTGGCCACCCCGCCAAGGTTCTCCTCCCCCACGGTCACGGTGGTGGCGACGCGCAGCTGGATACCCGTCCGTGCACGCACGTCGCGCACCAGATCGGCAAACTCCACGCGCAGAGCATTCAACTCTTCCTCCCGCGTCGCCGAGCTGTAAGCCGGGTCTCGACGCCCTCGCTGGGTGCTGTCGATGTGAAAGGAGATCTCGCGCAGCCCCGCCCGAGCGAGCCGGTCCAGGAGCCGCGGCTCGTGCAACAGCCGGTCCCCGTGGGTCATCAGCATGGGGATCAACCCATGGGCACGGAAGCGATCGAGGATCGCCTCCAGCTCCTCCGGCGTTTGCAAGGTGACCTCTCCGTCGGTCAACTGAACGTTCCCCCAGAGACCCACCCGCTCCCGCAGGAGCGCTAGCTGTGCGTCCAGTTCCTCCATGGAGATACCGGGCGTGCGATTCGCGAGCTTGGGCAGATAGCAACCCACGCAGGAAAAGTCGCAGCGCGGCTGAACACCCACCGTGGCACCGCAGGTCTCAAAATGGCGTCCGACGAGCTGCTCCCGTGTACGCAGCGCCGGCGGTAGCTCCTCCCAAAGCCGCGCCAGGTTCTCGCGTGTTTCTCGCGGAACAGGCCGTAGGAATGCGGATCCAGCCCGCCGCATGGTGGTCACGATGCCCATGTGAGGTTCTGCGTACTCCGGGCCCCCGTTGTGACACTCCTTACAGCTAGGAATCCGGCTCTTCGCTGACAGAGCCGCACCTCGGATCCCTGTCGCATTCACCTCCGACAGCGCCAGTGGGCAACGATTCGCCCCCTGATCAGGTGCCCTACCCAGGAACGGGACGCCGCAACCCCGAGCTGCAAGCAGGCAAGCGCCCGTGCCGATGGGGTAGGCGCAACCCACCCGTCTCTGCCTCCGAATATCCCATATCCACCAGCGCGTCTCGGCTCTGTACGAGCTCCGCTTCACCACCTCACGCCGCAATGGCCAAAAAACAACTTCGGCTTAGCCACCGGATCCTTCTGATACCGGCGCTCTTCATTGCCGCGATCTTCGGCTTTGTCGCCTACACCTCAACGACGCTTTCGGGGCAAGCGGCCGACGGCCTTGTGATCAATCTCGCGGGCCGGCAGCGCATGCTCAACCAGCGCTACACCAAGGAAATCCTCCTCCAGTGTGCTGGTATCGATGCGAACCCTGCAGGCACGCTGGAGCTGCTCCGGGCCACGGTCAAGGCTCTGAATGAGGGAGGCGAAGCTCCCCTTGGAAAGGACAAGTTCGCCATGCTGCCCCCCGCGCCGGAGGGCGAGATCCAGTCGCTCCTTCAGGAGCAGGTCGAGGGGATCGAGTCACTCGCCCTGCATGGCCAAGCGTGCCTCGACGCGATCGCAGAGCAGGACAACGCTCCGGATCTCAAGCAGCTCCAAGCCAAGCTCCGAGGGGTGACGACCAAGTTGCACACCATCGCGAACAACGCGGTCACCGCATTCCAAACAACGTCCAAGGAGAAGCTGGTTGTGATGGGTAGAAACCAGCTCATCCTCGGCTTTCTCGTGGCCCTCGTCGGTGGCCTGATCTCGTTTGCCTGCTCACGCTGGATTCTAAAAACGCTGAGCGCGGTTAAGTCAGTCGTCACCTCCATGGCGGAGGGCGACATTCGTCGGCGCTTAGATGAGTCGGTCGGGGCTGACATGGGCGAGCTTGCTGCTTGCATCAACAACTTCCAGGCCCGCCTCGCAGAAGACCTCGGTTCCGTCAAAGACTCGTCGGACGTCATCGATCAAAGTTCAGCGCAGCTGCGCGAGACGAGCGGCAGCCTCGCCGCGGCCTCAACCCAGCAGGCTCAAACGCTCAGCTCTGTTGAGGAGAACGTAAGTCGACTACGCGGCTTGGCATCGTCGAATGCCGATCGGGCGAATGCCGCCAACGAACTCAGCACCGCAACGAAGCAAGAGGTGGAGGCCGGCGGATCCCGCATCGAAGCTCTCCTCGAAGCGATGAACGGCATCGAAGAATCGAGCGAAGAGGTAGCCAATATCATCCGCGTGATCGATGAGATCGCCTTTCAAACGAACCTGTTGGCGCTGAACGCAGCGGTGGAATCGGCGCGTGCCGGAGACGCCGGCCGCGGATTCGCCGTAGTTGCCGAGGAGGTTCGCGCTCTCGCAACCCGAAGCGCCGAAGCAGCCCGCGATACCGGGGTTCGCATCGAGAGCGCTCGTCAGCATGCGGCAACCAGCGCATCCATCGCTACCGACGTTTCCCAGGCTTTCTCAGCCATCTTTGAGGGTGCAGACAAGATCGACCACCTGCTGGGCGAAATCACCGCCGCGTCCCGCGATCAGGACCACGACGCCGAATGCTTGCAGAGCAGTGTCGACGAAATGGGGACCGTCACTTCGAGCAACGCCCAGGGCGCCAGCCGGATTGCATCTGCTGCATCCGAAAACGCCGATAGGGCCGTGAAACTCAGGAACGCTGTGGACCGCTATGCGGTCGGTCCCGATGGCGAAGAAACAAGGTCAACCGCAAGCCACTGAACCGAGGAGTTAAGCAGAATGCAACGCACAAGATTGCAAGTCAGCGCAGCCATCTTGATCGCAACTCCTGCGGTCGCACAAGTGCCTGCGCCCCAGCAAGAAGAGCCGCTTGGTCTGTGGGAGGCTTTTGAGTCAGGCCGAACGTGGGTCAACCTGCGGTATCGGTTCGAGAACGCGGACATCGATGGATTTTCCAACGATGCAGACGCCTCGACCCTCCGCACTGTGCTGGGTTACGAAACCGCTCGCTACTCTGGCTTCCGAGGCCTGCTTGAGTTTGAAGCCATTAGCCTGATCGGCGACAACAATTTCAATAGCACGGTCAACGGTGTGACAGATCACCCCGTCGTTGCCGATCCGGTTGGATCGGAGATCAACCAGGTCTACCTGGCCTACGACGGGATAGAAGGAATCGACGTTCGCCTCGGGCGTCAAGAGATCTCACTGGGCAACCACCGATTCATCGGAAGTGTCCCTTGGCGCCAGAATCATCAGAGCTTTGACGGAGCTCGATTCATGGCGAATGACCTAGGGGGCGTGAGCGTCGACTATTCGGTGGTTACCAACGTCAACCGGATCTTCGGCGACCGAAGCGCCAACGGTGACGAACTGCTGAACGGACATTTCCTCAACCTCGGCACCCAGCTTGGAGCGATCGGCGATGCGACGGTCTACGGGTACCTGGTCGACTTTGACGATAACCAGGCCCTAAGCACACAGACGATCGGTGCCCGGTTAGTCGGTAGCCACGACCTGGACGATGTCAAACTTGGATATGCGCTGGAAACAGCCCAACAGACCGACGCGTTCAGCAACCCCGTCGACCTAGACGCGGACTACGCCCACCTAGAACTCAATGCAGAGTGGAAGGGTGTCAACGTCCGGATCGCAAGCGAGACCCTCGGCGGGAGCGGCGCAGCGGGTGACCGTTTCTCGACTCCGTTCGCCACCTTGCACAAGTTCAACGGCTTTGCTGATGTCTTCCTGAACACCCCCGACGCCGGTCTGCAGGATCACTTCATCACCGTCTCCAGCCCGGTCGACGTGGAGGGACTCCCAGGACCGATCAAGCTGCGGGCCACCTACCACCTCTTCTCGTCAGATGCGGGGAGCGTGGACTATGGAAGCGAGCTCGATCTCGACGCCCTGATTCCCCTCACGGATCGGATGAAGCTGGGTCTGCGGTATGCGGACTTCAACGCCGACGAGGCCTTCAACGATACGACGCGCTTCATGGCCTGGATTCACCTACGGGTGCTGTAGATGGGTCGGGTGAGTCCTAGCCGACTACGGAGGTTGGGACTCACCTAGGCATTCGACCCGTTCTCCGAGGTCATGCCATTGCGTCCGCGCGCTGGCGCCGGCACTCGCTACAATCCGCCGCCCATGCACTTTGGCGATCGATTGAGCGCGGCCGTACAGGCCACCGGGAGTCCGGCGTTGGTGGGGCTTGACCCCTTTTTGGACAGGATTCCGGCGGAGTTCGCGGCGGCGAGTGCGCCCGGGGCGACGCGCGCTGAGCGGGCCCAGGCGGTGGGGGACTTCCTGTGTGCCGTCATCGAGGTGGTCGCCGGCAACGCGCCCGCGGTGAAGCCGCAGTCGGCCTTCTTTGAGGCTCTTGGAGCCGACGGAGTCGTGCAGTGGGAGCGGGTCGTGGCTGCCGCCAAGGATGCGGGCCTACTCGTGATCGGCGACGTGAAGCGCGGCGACATCGGCACGACCGCCACTGCCTACGCCCAGGCCTTCCTGTCGGGCGTCGCGGGCACCGACCCGCGCACGCTGTGCGATGCGGTGACCGTGAACCCCTACCTCGGCAGCGATTCGATCCAGCCCTTCCTCGAATGCTCCGAGGACACGGGCATCTACGTGCTTGTGCGCACCTCCAACCCCTCGGGCGCCGAGTTCCAAGGTTTGGGTGAGCCCAACCTCGCCGAGCGCGTGGCGGACGCCGTGCACAGCTGGGGCGCGGACCTCTGTGGATCCAGCGGACTCTCGCGCGTCGGCGCGGTCGTCGGCGCCACCCATCCCGGCGAGCTCGGCGCCCTCCGCGAGCGCATGCCAAATGCGCCGCTGTTGCTGCCCGGCTATGGCGCCCAGGGCGCTGGCGCGGCCGACGTGGTGGCTGCGTTCACTCCCCAGAGCGGCGGCATGGCAAGCGCCCTGGTGAACTCATCCAGGGGCATCCTGTACGCCTACCAAAAGCAAGCCGGCACCCCGTGGCGCGACGCCACCCGTAGCGCTCTCGAAGAGATGACCTATGCCCTCAAGGGCGCCGTGGAGCCCGTGCTATGAGCACGCTCCAGTCCCGCCTCGAACACCTGCCCGCGGACGTGCTGGGCCTCTCCAAGCTCGCCCGGACGGCGCTCGCCGAAGGCTCGGTGAACGGCGTACCTGTCGCCAGACGGATCGAGGACGTCGCGCGGCTCGAGGATCGACATTCCGGCCCCGTGCGCCAGGAACTCGTCCATGGAATCGACCAAGGCCTGACCAAGGTCTTCGGTATCGATGGACTCCCGGGCAGGGCGCGCACCTCGCTCGAGGTGTTGGGGCGGGAGGGTTCGCTCGCCGTCGTCACGGGACAGCAGCCGGGACTCTTCGCCGGACCGCTCTACACCCTCTACAAGGCGCTGCAGACCTGCCGCCTCGCCGCGGAGCAGTCGCGCAAGTGGGGTGTCCCCGTCGTACCTGTGTTTTGGAACCACGGCGAAGACCACGACATCTCCGAGGTCAACCACACCTACCTTGTCAATCGCAACCTCGACGTGCAGAAGGTCGGGCTTCCCAGCCTCCCTGCAGGCCGCCAACCGATCAGCCGTATCCTGCTGGACGAGGAGACCAACAAGATCGACGCGGCTCGTGCGCTGTTCGCTCACACCTACGGGGACTACGCCCACGTCGATTGGGCCTTGGACCTGTGCAGCCCGCGCCACGGGGAGAGCCTGACGCGCGCTCTCACCCGCGCCCTCACCGGCCTTCTCGGGGAACATGGCCTCGTCGTCGTCGAACCTGACTGGATCCGGCCGGTTCTTTCGCGCGCGCTGGCCGAAATCGTGGGCAAGGATCCCAGGGCGGCCCTGCGCCAGCAGGCAATGGAAGCTCAGCAAGCCCCCGACGGAGGCCGGCCCGCCATCGACCCTGAAACGGCAGCCATGGTCTTTCGCGTAGACGAGAACGGCCGCCAGCCCTTGCGCTTGGGCGGCGACGGCTACAAGTATGACGATGAACCCGGCTCACGGACTCCGGTGGAACTCGCGGCAATGATCGTCGACGAGCCCGAGAAGTGGTCGGCAGGCGGCCTGCTCCGCCCGCTGGTTCAGGACGCCGTGTTTCCATCCTGCGCCTACGTGGGCGGCTGGGGCGAGCTCGCCTACCACGCCCAGCTCGCCGGCGCGCGCGACGTGTGCGGCATTCCACGCACAGCATTTGTGCCGCGCATCTCCTGTACGCTGATCGAGCCCGACGTTGAAGCGAGCCTCGCCAAGCTGGAATGCCCGGTGGCTGACATTTTGCGGGCGAAGGGCGAGTACGAGCCGCCGCGCACGGAGTCTGCAGAACCCGCCGTGTTCGCCGACCTGAAGCGTCTCGCCGGCGAAGCGCGCACCAGCCTGATGACCCAGCGCGAAGCTCTGGGCGCCCTCGACCCGTCCCTTGGCGTTGCCCTCAAGAAAGCCGCGAGCCAAATGGAAGGCGCAGTCGACAAGCTGCTCGGCAAGGCCATGCGCGTGCACGCCAACCACTCAGGAAAGGGCGAACGCCACGTGCGACGCGCCAACCACAGCCTCGTGCCCCGGGGCAAACCCCAGGAACGCGTGCTCGGACCTGTACCTTCGCTGGCCCTATTCGGCCCCGCCTTTGTCGACGCCCTGTGGCGCGAACTGCCCGCCATTTCAGCCGAACACATCGCCGTGCACCTGTCCCTCTGATGGAATCCCCCTGATGAAGCTCGACGTCCTTGCGATCGCCGCCCACCCCGACGATGCCGAAATCGGCATTGGCGGCACGCTGTTGAAGGCAAAGGCCGCCGGCGCGAAGATCGGGATCCTCGACATCACGCGCGGCGAGATGGGCTCGCGCGGCACCCAGGCCGACCGCGACGCCGAGACCGCCGCCGCCGACAAGGTGCTGGGCCTCGACGTGCGCCTCAACCTTGGCCAACCCGACAGTCGCGTGCAGGTCACCGTCGAAGCGCGCGAAGCGCTCGCCGGGCACCTCCGCCGGCTCCAGCCCGACGTCGTGATCGCCCACCATCCGAACGATCTACACCCCGACCACGTCGCGGCGGGGGAACTCGCCAAGTCCGCCTGGTACCTGTCGGGTCTCCGCCGCCTCGCCGAACAGGCAGGGGAATCACCACGCCGGCCCCCGCACCTCTACCATTTCTTCGGCCACGTCGCCGACAGCCCCACGCTCGTCGTCGACGTAGGCGACGTATGGGAGGCTAAGGAGCGCCTGATCCAGTGCTACCACAGCCAGCTCGTGCCCGACGGCGCGGACGACGATGGCAAGCACTTCCTCTTTGGCTCCAACATCCTCGAGCGCGTACGCACCAAGGCTCGCTACTGGGGCGAGTTGATCAGCGCCCAGCTCGGCGAACCCCTGCTGCACCAAGGCCCGCTGCCCGTCGACGACCCGCTGCGCCGCTGGCTCGCCAGATCGTCCTGATGGCGGATCAGCACTTCGCGAGGCAAGGCTCCCCTGGGGGGCCCGAACCCGATCACGCGGACACCGATCTCCGCGCTGGCGCCCTACGCGGCGAGCCCGCCCAGCTCGCCGCCTACGCCCGCCGGCTGGAGCTCGTACCCAAATTGTTGGCTGCTTGGAACAGGCGAATCGAGGAGCCCCTCGAACAGGAAGAGCTCGACGAACTCGCATCCAGTACTTCCATCGCCCTGTGGCAGGACCTGCCCCAGTTCACCGGCGTCGAGCCCCTCGACATGTGGCTTGCGCGCAGCACTGCGCAACACCTGCGCCTCGACACCGATGAGGACGCTGCGTTCATCCTCGATGAGGCGCGCACCATCGAGGACGCCCCCGGTCAAGCCACCGCACGCGACGCCCTCGCCCGCTTCCGCGCAGAACAGAAGCTACGACCAGCCACCGAACCCAACCCCCAGCGCCCCGTCTGGGCCGTGATCGGCGTACTTGGCGTCATCGCGACTTTTCTCGCGGTCTCGCCCTACTCTCCCCTGCGCGGCGACCCGGCCCCTGCGATCACCAGCCCAGCCGGTAGCCAACAGGCCCCCGCCGCCAAGACGCTCAAGCTCGTGCCCCAGGCGCCCCTCGTACAGGCGCAGCTCCTCAAGGAGTTCCTCTGGAGCGCTCCCCCCGGCCTGGGCTGCACCTTGATCGTTGAAACCCTGCGCGGCACCCCGCTCGTGCGCGCCTCCGGAATCGTGTCGGGCAACTACGCCATCGAACAGGCCTTACCCTCAGGGCGGCTGCGCTGGAAAGTCCTGCTCGACGAACCCGTGAAGGCCATCCCGCCAACCGACTGGATCGAGTTCGATCACTCCCACTGACCCGGGCTAAAGCGAACGCAGGCTGCCAGGGCATTGCCCGGGCAGCCTGCGCTCGCTGATGCTGGACGCGATCCTGGGTCGCAACCCAGGGACGCCAGCAACGGGGGAACTACATGCTCTTCATGCCGTAGCCGCCGTCCTCGAGAGCTTTCTCGCAGGCGGCTTGGTCGAAGTCGTCGGCCTCCATATCAATGGTGACGAGCTTCGTGTTGTAGTCGATGTGGATCTTGTCCTTGGACACGCCAAGGCCCTTTGCCACCGCCGAAGAAACCTTCGGGGGGCAGGCGGCGCCTCACGTCATTCCGGTGACTTCGAAGGACACCGTCTTGGCCTTCGGTGCCGCCGGAGCGTCGGGTGCTGCGATCTCTGCGGGTGCGTTGGTCTGGGTCTCGGCCTCGGTGCCTTCTTTGGTGCACGAGGTGAACCCGAGCGCGGCGATCGCCGCGGCAAACAGAAGTTGGTTCTTCATCAGGTTCTCCTAGAGGGTTCCAGCAACGCCGAAGCCGGCGTTCTCAAGGGCCATTGCGAACTTGGCCGGGTTGATCTTGCCGTCGAAGTGAACCGTGGCTGTCGAGGCCGCGTAGTCCACGTCGATGTCGTTGACTCCGTCTACCGTGAGAAGTGCAGACCGCACTTTCGGGGGGCAGGCAGTGCCTCAGGTCATTCCGGTGATATCGAGCGTGACCGGCGATGCCGCCTCGACCGCGAGGGTCTTGGTCTCGTGCTCGACGGGGGTGTTGGTGCAGGCCGTCAGGCCGAAGGGCACCAGCACCGCGCAGAGGGTGAGGATGGTTTTCATGGGATCCGATGGGATCAAAAAGGGAGATAGGGCTGCGGGAACGTCCCGCCAGCACCCCTGTTGTAAGGACCTCGGCCCGAGTTGTGACCGGAAAGAGCCGGGGGATCACCGTACTCGCCGTACTTCCGGGGCCCGATTCGAGGAATGGGCCACCCTAGGCGTAAGGAAACTGTATCAGCGTACGATCGTCATCGCCCGCGGGTTGGCGAGATTGGTGACCCCGTCGACCCCGACGAAGAGGCCCTGCAGGTACAGGGTCGAAGCCTGCACGCCGGCCGGCAGCCCGAAGGTCTCGGTCACCTCGAGCGTGCCCTCCCCATCCAGCGTGCCCTGGATCAGAATGGACTGCGGAAGCTGGGTGTCGATCAGCAGCGCGCCCTTGCGCACGGGCCGCCACAGGAAAGCCGAGGAGGTGCTGACCAGGCGTGCAGCAAGGTCGCCGGGCTTGCCACGATATCGCGTCGTCACCGGTGTTCCCTCGAGCACCACGCCGTCCACAATCAGGGCGCGCGGCACCCCTGGAATCGTACGCAGGTCGCCGCTCACGGCAGGCCCAATCTGACCCCCTATCGTGCAGGGAGCCGTGATGTAGGCCCCCGGATCCCCGCCTACGATTGTCGTCCCGAGCTGGCTTACCCTCGAATTCGTGCTCAGCACGCTGAGGCCCGGACCGCCGTTGGCGCACAAGCCTGGGAAAATGCCGTCGCCCGTGTCTCCCGACTGACCAGCACGCAAGAAGCACTGACTCAGGTGCAGCCGACCTCCAAAGATTGTCGCGCCAGGGCCACCCTGCCCGCCGATCCCGCCATTCGGCAAGTCTCCGCCTTCGCCGCCCCGCAGGATCGATCGGTGGACGGCGACCTGCGCCTGGTTGATGGTGATGCCCGCCCCGCCGGTGCCCCCGGTTTCGCCGCCCGCATACCCAAGAAACGCGAGCATGTCCCCGCCTTCCAGCGTGCTGTCGGCCACCGCCACGTCGTCGCTGGTCTGGGCGAACATCCCGCTGGCAGGGAAGTCCCCAAACTGCGTCGGGTGAGCCTTGAGCAGGCAATCCTGAATCCGGATCGAACCGGGATTGAGCGTGACCAAGACCGGAACCTGTTGGTCGAACGCCTCAACCTCGAATCCGTCCAGCAGGAAGGTCTCGCCTAGCGGGACCTGGGTCAACCGCACGGAGCCCAGAATGCGCGGCGCCTCGATCGCAGCGGGGTGGGCTTGGATCGAGAGTGCGACTCCGCTGGTCTGAAAGCCGGAATAGTCCCCTTCCCGAACAAGGAGCACGTCGCCTGATGACGCGGCCGCAACCGCTGCAGGTAGGTCGGTGAAGTTTCCACCGCCCTGGGCATCGACGATCAATACCTGTTGGGGAACTGCGAGGAGGGCTAGGGGTGCAAGTGCAAGCAACATGGTGGGTTTTCCTTGGGTTTTGGTAGGTCCAATAGAAGGGTTTCCGCCGACTCTGGATTGAACTCAAAAAAAAACGCAAAAAGGGGCGGTTGCCTCGCGCTATGCACGCGGCAACCGCCCCTGCCCTTGCCGTCCAAGCGGCCTGCCGCTCGTACGCCTACTTCACGTGCTCTTCGAGCCACTCGAAGAACACGCGATGCCACACGACCCCGTTCTGGGGCGACTGAACCCAGTGGCCTTCGGTGGGGAAGTACAGGAAACGGCTGGGCACGCCTTCGATCTGGGCGGCCTGGAAGGCCTCGATGCCCTGGGTGATGGGCACGCGGAAGTCCTTCTCACCGTGGATCACCAGCAGTGGCGTCTTCCAGCTGCGCACGTAGCGGTGCGGCGAGAACTTGTCGTAAGAGGCCTGGGCCTGCTCGCTGCGCCAGTAGGGTCCGCCCACGTCCCAGTTGACAAAGAAGAGCTCCTCGGTCGAGCCGTACATCGACTCGAGATTGAAGAGGCCGCAGTGCGAAATGATCGCCGCGAAGCGCTCGGCCGCGTTGCCCATCATCCAGTAGGCGGTGTAACCGCCAAAGCTCGCACCGATTCCGCCCACGCGCGCCGGGTCGATGTAGGGCTCGGCGATCATCGAGTCATGCACCGCAAGGATGTCCTGCATCGCCTGGCCGCCCCAGTCCTTGGAGATGTCGTCGTTCCACTTGCGGCCAAAGCCGGGCAGGCCGCGGCGGTTGGGGGCCACGACGACGTATTCTCCGTGGGCCGCCATCAGGTGGAAGTTCCAGCGGAAGCTGAACCACTGGCCGATCTGGCCCTGGGGTCCTCCCTGGAAGTAGGTCAGCATCGGGTACTGCTTTTCCTTGTCGAAGCCGGGGGGATAGATCACCCAGCTGTGCACAGACTCGCCGTCGGTGCTGCGCGTCCAACGCGCCTCCACGGTCGGCAGCTCAAGGTCCTTGAAGATCGCGCCGTTGACGTTGGTCAGGGCTTTCCATTCACCGCCCGCCGCGGGCTGCGTGCCGAGTTCCCAGGGGCGCACCATCGACTGACGCGCAAGCACCAGCGTCTTGCCATCCGGCGTGATGTCACGCAGCGAATAGTTGAACTGACCCTTCGTAACCTGCGTCGTCGTCTTGCTCGCGCGGTCCAGGCGGAAGATCTGATCGGTGCCGCGCCACTCCGATTGGAAGTAGAGCGAAGCACCATCAGGCGCAACGGTGACGCCGTGGGTCGTTTGATCCAGCCCCTCGGTGAGCTCGGTCATCGAGCGCGTCTCCAGATCGATCTCCATGATCCGGTTGCGGTCGGCCTCGAAGCCGGGGCGTTCCATCGACTGGAAGTACAGCAGACCGTCGGCGAACACCGGGTTGTTGTCGTAGCCGTGCATGCCTGCCGTGAGGTTCTCAAAGGAACCGGAGCCGTCGGCGGGACGCAGGTACACGTTGCTGTCGGTGGACTCCGCCCAGTTGGCCGCGATCTTCATGGTTACGGCGATGTGCTTGCCGTCTGCCGAGAAGGCGAACTGTTCCGAACCACCGAACGGCGGCACCGGGCAGTCGACGCGCATTCCTTTCATCAGGTCGACCATCTCGCCCGCTGTCCCGTCGGCCTGAATCGGCGCGGTGCACACGTGGCTGTACTTGAAGTCGTGCCACTGATTCCAGTGGCGGTACATCAACCCATCGATGATGCGCGCGTCCGCCATCGGCAGGTCTGGGAAGACATCGTTGACGGTTTGATCGAGCTTGACGTCGACAGTGAACGCGATGCGGTCGCCGGTGGGGGAGACCTTGAGGTTGCCGACGCCACCTTCGATATCGGTCACCTGCAGGAGGTCGCCGGTCTCCGGATCTAAGGACCAAACCTGGGGCGTCGCGTCCTCTTCGTCACCACGGCTGGCCAGGTGGAACAGGCGCGTGCCGGCCTCGGTCTCGACCCAATGCAGGGCGCCCTCGGAAACCGGACCGCTGGTCAGCTGCCGGGGCTCACCGCCCTCCAGGTCGACAAGCCAAAGATCGGTGTCGCCCTTGTTCTCCGAGAGCTCGTAGCGGCGCACGCCGTAGAGCAGGGTTTTCCCGGAAGGGTCGAGGCTGCCGCCGGAAACGCGCCCCAGCTGCCAGAGCAGCTCGGGGGTCATGCGGTTTTGGGCCGCCGCGGGTGCTGCGGCGGAGACGAGGGTTGCGCCCACGAGGCACGTGAGAAGGGATCGCGACATGGAGAGGTTCGGTGGGTCTCGGGCGGACAGCGCGGCAGCGCGGAGAGAATTGGCACGGGGTGCCGGGATCAGACACGGGGCGGTGCAAGCGGAAGATTCCCGCAGGACGGGGATTCAGGAGCGTCGCCGGTCGGCGCAGGATAACTGGGCGTCCGGCCCCGCGGCAGGTGGGCCGCTTGTGAACCGGCCATGACCGGGCTTCTGCCCGGACCGTGCTGTTCCATCGGAGTTGGCGGACACGAGCAACAGCGCTCTGGGTACACTCCGGAGCCGAGCGCCAAGCGCCGCGGGCCCACCATGCGCAGGATCGCGATCATCAATCAAAAGGGCGGTGTCGGCAAAACCACCACCGCCACCAATCTGGGTGCCGCGCTCGCCCGCGCGGGCAAACGCGTGGTCGTGGTGGACATGGATCCCCAGGCCAACCTATCCCTCTACTTGGGCTGTGAGGCCCGATCGGGGGAACCGACGATCTATGGCGTGCTGGTGGCCGGGCTGGCGATCCAGGATGCGATGCGCTCTACGCGAACGCCGGGACTGTGGCTGATCCCCAGCCACATCGACCTGTCCGGTGCCGAACTCGAGCTCGCCGCGACCATCGGGCGCGAGACCGTGCTGCGCGATGCGCTGGACACCTGGGAACAGGCCGGGGCGGAAGTGCCCGACCGGAACGGCGAAAGCGGCCCGATCGACTATCTGCTGTTGGATTGCCCGCCGAGCCTTGGCCTGCTGTCGATCAACGCGCTTGCCTCCGCGTACGAGGTGCTGATCTCGGTTCAAACCGAGTTCTTCGCCCTCCAGGGGCTGGGCAAGCTGGTCGAAGTCATCCAGCTCATGCAGCGGCGCCTCAACCCGCGGCTCGAGCTGACCGGCTTGCTGCCCAATCTGTACGACAACCGGCTGAAGTTGGCCCGCGAGGTGCTTGGCGAACTGCGCCGCTTCTTCCCCGGAAAGGTCTACTCCAGCTCCATCCGCTCCAACGTCAAGCTGGCCGAGAGCCCGAGCCACAGCCTGACCATCTTTGAATACGCCCCGGACTCCAATGGCGCCAAGGACTACAGCGGCCTGGCCGCTGAGGTCATCCTTCAGGAGGCCGCAGAGCACGCGCCCGTGGCTCCCGCGGCCGCCCCACGCAGTTCCGAGGAGCTGCTGGCCGCAGCTGTGGCCCTGCGCGAGATCGAGCAGGCCAAGCGCGCCGAGGCGAAAGCCCAAGGGGAAGCCCAGGTGGCCCCAACCAACGAGCCGATCACGGCCAGTGATCCGTCTCCGATGGTTCCAGAGGACACAGCCGAGCTAGAGAAGGCCCAGGAAGAGCGCTCGGACCCCCACAGCAGCCCCGAGGCGGCGTCCGTGGCTACCCAGTCCGAACCCGCAGAGGCCTGCGAGGACCTAGGGATCGAACCCGCCAGCGAGCCGAGCGTGACCCTGGAAGATGCCGAGGACTCGCCCGAGCCCCTGCACGTCCTTGAGCCCGGGGGGAGCGGCGATTCCAGCTCATCGGAGCCGGTCGAAGCCGTCGAGCCAGCCGAGCCGATCGAAGCCGTCGAGCCGGAGGCTGCCCCACCCGGCGAGCTCGATCCTGACCCACTTGTGGTCCTGGAATCCCCCCCCGCGGGTGGACCGCTCCCCTTTGGAGTGATCATCCCGCCGGGCCCCAACTCCCGGGTCGAATTTCGCGCCGCAGCGTCAACGGTGGATCCCGGCGGCGCAGGGACCGCCCTGCTCGACGTCGAGCAAGCGAACCACGCTTCAGAAGCCTTCCAAGCCGACGAATTCGAGACAAAGGAAGCACTCGACGAACTGGATGAGGAGGGGATAGACGACGAGCTAGACGGCCTGGTAGCGGGCGATGAGCAGCGGCCTTCCCCTGCCCAGTTGGCCGATGCGCCCTTGGAAGCCGAGGCATTCGCTCCCGCAAACGTGTCTGCCTCCCCAACGGAAGCGGCGGCCGGGCACGTGGAGGCGCTGACAACAGAGCCGGCCCCTGAGCCGGCCCCTGAGCCGGCCCCTGAGCCGGCCCCTGAGCCGGCCCCTGAGCCGGCCCCTGAGGCAACCCAAGTGCAAGCCCGGGCCTTGCCCGTCTACTCCTTCGGCGACTACATCGGCGAAGACCGCGCGCGACGTCCCGGCAGGGGCGGCCCTGCAACGACGCACGCATGACTCGCCCGCTGCGTATCGGCGTTCTATGCCATCCCACCTACGGTGGCTCGGGTGTGGTTGCGAGTGAGCTCGCCCTGTCGCTTGCCGACGCCGGGCACAGCGTGCACCTGTTCAGCCATGACGTGCCGCCGCGCCTGGCCCGCAGCGGGGGCCCCGTGGAGATGCACGTGGCCCAGGGTTTTCCCTATCCGCTGTTCCACTCCACGCCGCACGACCTAGCCATCACCAGCCGTGTGCTCGACGTGCATCGCCAGGTGGGCTTCGACATCCTGCACGCCCACTACGCGATTCCCCACGCTGTATCGGCCTTCCTGGCCCGGGAAGCCGCTCGCACCTACGGGGAGTTCCCTGCCCCTAAGGTCGTGACGACGCTGCACGGCACCGACATCACCCTAGTTGGCAACGATCCCTCGTATGCGCCCCTGACCGAGCACGTGATCTTGGCCAGCGACGCGGTCACGGCCGTCAGCTCAGACCTTGCGCGGCGAACAACCGAGAAGTTCTGCCCGACCGTAACCCCTTGCCGCATCCACGTGATCGCGAACTTCGTCGACCTTGAGCACTTCACGCCCAAGGCCCAGCGCGGCAACGACTGCATCGGACACGAGGGTCCGACGGCGGTGCACGTGTCCAATTTTCGCTCCGTCAAGCGCGTGCCCTGGCTTGTGGAGGCCTTCGCCATCGCGACGTCGGGACCTGGGGGTGACCAAGCGCACCTGGTCCTTGTGGGCGACGGTCCGGAGCAGGCGGAGTGCAGGCGCGTAGCCCGGGTGCTGGGCATCGAGTCCCGGGTGAGGTTCCTGGGAGAGCGCGATGCCTTGCCCGAGCTGCTTGCGCCCGCCGACGTGTTCTGCCTGGCCAGCTCGGAGGAGTCCTTTGGGCTTTCGGCGCTGGAGGCGATGTCCTGCGGGACGGCGGTGGTGTCCACCGACGTCGGCGGGGTCTCCGAGGTAGTGACCCATGGGCTGAGCGGCCTGCTCGCACAGCCCCAGGACCAGGACGAGTACGCGGCGTGCCTGCGACGCCTGCTGTTCGAGTCGGGCACAAGTGATGCCATGGGGCTGGCCGCTCGACACGAGGCGGAGACGCGCTTCGACCGCCGCAGCGTCGTCATGCGCTACGAGGATCTGTACCGCGGCTTGCTAGACACGGCATGAGCCGCGTGCACCTAGACCATAACGCTACGACTCGCATTCGCCCTGAAGCCCGCGAGGCGCTAATCGAGGCCCTGGACCGTCAGCAAGGCAACGCCTCGAGTGTGCATGCTGCTGGACGCGCCGCCCGCGCCATGCTCGACGAGGCCCGCGAGCGCGTTGCCGGTGCCCTTGCTGTCCTTGAGGACGAGGTCATCTTCACATCCGGCGGCACCGAGTCGAACAATCTGGCCCTCCACGGCGTCCTCAGGCGCGCGGGGGGTGCTGCGCGCCTGGTGACGACGGCGGTAGAGCACGCCGCTGTTCTGGCCCCGGCGGAGGACCTGGCGTCGGACGGCCATGGGATCACGCGCGTGGGCGTCAATGCCGAAGGCCGGGTAGACCTCGACGAGGTATTCGAGGCCGCCAGCGCGGCGGACACCGCTCTGGTGTCCGTCATGGCCGCCAACAACGAAGTTGGCACCTGCGTAAACGTGGCAGCGCTCGCGGACAAGCTAGAGGGGCTTGCCCCCGCCGCGCGGCCCCTACTGCATACCGATGCCGTGCAGGTCCTTGGCAAACGCCCGCTCGACATCCAGGCGCTGCGCGCCAACCTGGTCAGCCTGTCCGCCCACAAGGTCGGGGGACCGATCGGCTGCGGGGTTTTGATTCGCCGCATGGGAACGCACCTGCGCCCGCTGCAGTTCGGAGGCGGCCAAGAGGCGGACCTGCGACCAGGGACCGAAAACTTGCCTGCCATCGTGGCGGGTAGCGTTGCTATCGAGCTGGCCGTTGAAGAGCAGGAAGCGTTCGCAGAACGCGCGCGAACACAGGTCCAAGCGCTCTGGCGGGGGATCCGCGACGGAGTGACCGGCAGCCGCGTACTCGGGCCAGGTCTGGACGATCCGTGGCGCCTTCCCAACACCCTCAACGTTCAGGTCGAAGGCGTCGACGGACGAGCTTGGGTGACACGCCTAGACCTCGAGGGACTGGAAGCATCTGCGGGTTCCGCCTGCGCGAGTGGTTCGTTGGAACCATCGCACGTTCTCATGGCGATGGGCCTCTCACGGGACGCGGCGCGCGCGGGTTTGCGACTGTCAACCGGACGCACGACGAGCGACGAAGATATCCACATGGCTGTGGATATCGTGAGGAGAACTGCGACCAGCGCGCGTAAGTCCTGAAAGCTCGTCAACAACCAACAGGGCCCGCCAACTCTTCGCCTTCTCGCGTTGACCCCTGCGTGGATCACGCGTGTAATGCGACCTCATCGCCGCCGCGTTCAGCGCGTTGGCCAAGTTGTTGGCTTGCTCTCCACAGGTTCCTGCCTCGCGAACTGCATCCGGTCCCGGACCCCCCCCTCGCGATGTCAAGAACACCAACCATGAGCCGCATCGACAACATCGTGAGGGTTCCTTCGATCGATCGGCTTCCAGCTGAGATTTCGTCCGAAGAGTAGCACCCCGTCCGTCCCCCGCGCACCGTCTCCGCGCGACCAACGCCCCTCCCAGGAGCACATTCCACGATGAAGTTCCTTGCCAAGACGTCTGATCGTTTCCCCCTCCGCGATCAGGTGGAACAAGTCGACCGAGTGGCCGTGGGCAATCCGCCTTGGACGGTTCTGCTGCGGGGGCTATCGCCTACGCGCCTCGCACCCCCGACAGGATTCCTCCCCGCAGGAACCTCCCCGACAGTCCCCCTCGGGAGGGGCTGACCCCGGTAGCAGCACGCGCCTTTGGGTCCGTGCATGACCCGGAAGATCCTCCCGGGCCTAAGGATTCGTCTCTGCCCCGAGCGAACCTCCTGACCGACCGCGGACCCGCCTCTCACGGTATTTCCGCTCCGCCATCGCCCTCCATACTGGGCGCACCCTCGGACCTACCAACCGCCGCTTTCCCCCTGCCTTTTGAGCGGCTTGCCTCCAGACCCCTCCCCCCGGGGCTCGACAGAGGATGACTCACTCCGACATGTTGCGGATCCCCGACGACGGCGGGTCCGACGACCAGAACTCCGGTAGCCCTGGGCACCAAGTTCCTCCCCAAAGCGAGCCGATCCAGGATGTGGAGAGCTCGCAGCCTGCGGCCGAGAATGCAGCCGATTGGCCGGAGCGAAGCCCCGAAAGCCGGCCGGCGGATTTGCCGCTTGGCCGCGAGTCCGAAATGCCGCGTCGGCGTGACTCCGGGCCGGATCTGTTTCGCGACACGCCTGCGGGTTCTTCCAACCTGCCCGCCGTCGAGGCCACCCGCGGGGACCTTGAGCCTGCCCCCGAGGCCACAGGGACCAGCCCCGAGGGAGAGCCCGCAGACGTGTCCGCAGACTCCCCTTCCCGGGAACCGGACGAAGGGACTGTCGAAGTTGCTCCACTCCGCACCGGTGCAGCCGAGACCGCCGGCACTGAGATTCGCGATCCCGCAGATCTCGCCATGCTCTGGGACTCGATCCAGGCGGCGATTCAGCGCCGGATTCAGCCTGAGCAGTTCGAAACCTGGTTCCGCCGCACCGCCTTGGCCAGGGTCGATGCCGAGTCGGTGGTCGTCGTGGTCTTGAGCGGGTTCTCCCGGACCTGGCTTGAGGACTACTACCGGCCGACCATCGAGCAGTCGGTCGAAGCTGTCCTGGGTTCACCGCGGCGCCTCACTTTCCTAGTCGACCCTGAGCACCTGACCTCGGTCGGCCTTCCCGACACCGGCTCGATGGTGGCACCCGCCGCGCGGTCCGAAGAGCGCCCACCCGCGGCCCAGCTCGAGCGCCATGACCGGAGCATGCCCCAGCCGGGGGCTGCCATCAATGAGAAGGACCGCACGCCCGGCGGCCTGCTCACCAACTCCGACGTCGTCCTCAATCCGAAGTACACCTTCGACAACTTCGTCGTCGGTCCCTGCAACCGCTTCGGTCAGGCTGCCGCCATGGGAGCTGCTGAGCAGCCGGGCAAGGCCTACAACCCGTTCTTTCTGCACGGCAACGTCGGCGTCGGCAAGACGCACCTGCTCCAAGGCCTCTGCTATCTGATTCTCGAGCGCATCCCGGACAGCCGCATCCTGTACCTGTCCTGTGAGACGTTCGTGAACCACTTCATCTCGGCGCTGACCAACGGCGACCTGACGAAGTTCCGGAACAAGTACCGCAACGTCGATGTTCTGGTCGTGGATGACATCCACCTGTTGGCCAACAAGGACGCCACACAGGAGGAGTTCTTCCACACCTTCAATACCCTGTACAACGCCGGCAAGCAGATCGTGCTCTCGTCCGATTCGCCGCCGAAGGACATCCCCACCCTGCAGGATCGGCTCGTGTCGCGCTTCAAGTGGGGCATGGTCACCGAGATGGAGCCGCCGGGGTTCGAAACCCGGATGGCGATCGTCAAACGCAAGAGCCGGGACCAAGGGGCGGAGTTCCCCGATGATGTCGTCGCGCTGATCGCGGAAAACGTTGAGAACAACGTCCGCGAGCTCGAAGGTGCCGTCACCAGGCTGGTTGGCTATGCACGCATCGCACGCGCGCCCTTGACCATCGCTACGGCCCGTGAGGCGCTCACCGACCTCTTCAAGGTGAGCCGAGGGGAGCCGACGATGGACGACATCATCACGGTCATCACCGAGCAGTACGGCATCAAGCAGGTCGACCTGCAGGGCAAACGGCGCACCCAGGCCATCGCCTACCCGCGCCAGATCGCCATGTTCCTGGCCCGCCACATCACCCGCCACTCGCTCGAAGAGATCGGCGCGTACTTCGGTGGACGGGATCACTCGACGGTCCTGTACGGCGTTGACAAGATCAAGAAGAAGGCCGCCGCGGACCCCAAGTGCCGCACCGAGCTTGAAACCCTGCTGAGCCGCCTGGGCGGCAAGGGCCTGGACGACTGATGCTCACCGCCCATTCCAGCCGCCAGAATGTGGATCAGCCGTGGAAAACCCTGGGGATGGCCTGTGGAACCAGCTGGGGATCGATTCCGGAGACTGGCGCCGCTTCTGTGGAGCGTTTGGGCACAACCTGGGCCTGTTTTCCAGACCCCACCGACCGCTTGGGAGAAGCGTGGACAAGCGCCCCCTTTCCGACGGCCTTTCCACAGACCACGGGAGCTTACAAACTGCAACTTGGTAGCCCCAACAGACTGTACCTGCCAGACTTACGTCGGTATCATCGACCGTTATCCCCAATCTCGGGGGGTCCTTACTATGAAGGCTAAATCTTCTTTGAAGAGTCTTCCGGAAAACCACCCTAGCCCGCGGCTCCTCGCGCCTACCCGGTGGTCCGACCTCTCCTGCCCGTGGCCAGCCACACCATGAAAGTCACCTGCGATCGAGAGAAGCTCCGCGAAGGTTTGGCCATCGCCAACCAAGTGGTGCCCTCGAAGAGCACCAAGCCGGTGCTGGAGAACGTTTGCCTCGTTGCCACCGACGATGCTTTGGAATTGATCGGTACGGACCAGGAGGTCTCGTTGCGCTATCGCATCGATGACGTCGAGGTCGAGGAACCGGGTCCGGTTGTGATTCCCGCACGGGTGGCACTGGACTTCGTCCGCGACCTTGTCGCCGAACGCTGCACGCTCGAGAGCACCGACACCATGTGTCAGATTCGCGGCGACGGTGACGCCTGCGAGCTGGTGACCATTGACCCCGATGAGTTCCCCGTCGTGCCGCGCTTTGGCGAGGAGAAAGCTCTCTCGCTCCAGGGCGGAAGCTTCATGCGACTGGTTCAGCAAACGTCCTTTGCTGCAGCCCGTGAGCCAGGGCGCTACGCGATGCACGGCGTGCTGACCGAAATCGAAACGGACACACTGCGCATGGTCGCCACCGACGGTCGTCGTTTGGCGCTGGCCGAAATCCCCGTCGATGCAGCCGAACCTTCCGAACAGCCCTCAATCGTCCCGACGAAGGGCATGCAGTTGTTCTGCCGGGTCATCCAGGACCCGCTGGATCAAATCAAGCTCTTGTTCAACGACAACCAGGTTGGGCTACGAACGCGCAACGCCGAGATTTTCGCGCGGCTGATCGATGGTGAGTTCCCGCGGTACTCGGCGGTGCTGCCCGGTGAGACCAGCCACCACATCGAAGCCGATCGCGAGACCTTCACAAAGAAGCTCCGCCTGGTGGCCAACGTCGCCGGCGATGAGGCACGCGCCGTCAGGCTGCGCGTGGAAGGTGGCACCATGGAACTCTTCGGTCAGTCCACTGGCAGGGGAGAAGCCAAGGCGACGATGGGCGTGGACTTCAAGGGCGACAAGGCCGAGATCGCCTTCAACCCCGACTACGTCCTGGACGGTCTCAAGCACTGCGAGCTGGAGACCATTCGGTTGCAGTTCAACGAGCGCAACAGCCCCGGTGAGTTCCGCATGGGCGAGACCTACCGCTACATCGTGATGCCGATCACGCTGGAGGCCTAAGTTCATGGCGGGCCGAATCAAAGCGAAGGGCGAAGAGTCCGAACGTGGCGGTCCGCCGGCACCCATGCGCTATGCGGTGGAGAGCTTTCTACGCTCCAGCGGCCTCGCGCAGCACATGGGCGATATCAAGGTGTACAGCGCTTGGCGCGATGTCACCGGCCCTGACCTTTGCCGCCGAGCTCGTGCGGTTGCATTTCGTGGTGGTGAGCTCGTCGTAGAAGTCGAGTCCTCTCCCCAGCTCTCAGAACTCAAGGGCTTCACCGGCGAAACCTATCGCCAAGAAGCCAACCGCCTGCTCGGATCGAACCGCATCCGGCGCGTGAACTACAAGCTGAAGCGCTAGCTAGACAGCCACACACCCATGTCCGAAGACATGCCCGAAGAAAAGAAGGGGCCCGAGTACGGGGCTTCATCCATCACGGTTCTCGAAGGCCTCGAGGCCGTTCGCGTCCGGCCTGCCATGTACATCGGCGACACCGATGTACGCGGCATGCACCACCTGATCTGGGAGGTCGTGGACAACTCGGTGGACGAGGCCTTGGCGGGCCACGCGACCAAGTGCCGGGTGATTCTGCGCGCGGACGGATCGGTTCGTGTCGAGGACGATGGCCGCGGGATCCCAGTCAGCATTCACCCCAAAGAAGGCATCCCCGCAGTCGAGGTGGTGCTAACCAAGCTCCACGCGGGCGGCAAGTTCGACGATCAGTCGTACAAAGTCTCGGGCGGATTGCACGGTGTGGGTGTTTCCTGCGTGAATGCCCTGTCCGAGTGGTTGGAGGTCGACGTTCACAAGGACGGCAAGATTCACCGCATGCGCTTTGCGCGCGGGGTCAAGACCGACGACCTCAAGGTGATCGGCGACACCGACCGCACAGGGACGTCGGTGACGTACAAAGCGGACTCCGAGATCTTCACCACGACGGACGTGCAGTTCGAGGTGGTCGAGAAGCGCCTGAAGGAAACGGCGTACCTGATGGGCACGCGCGGTCTTCGGTTGGAGCTCTACGACGAGCGCACCGAAACGGAAGCGATCTTCGAGTACCCCGAAGGTCTCAAGGCCTTCGTCGCGACGATCAACAAGAACCGCACCGCCCTGCATACTGACGTCGTGCACTTCGACAAGATGATGCAGTCGACGGAGAACCCCGACGAGGAATACGAGGTCGAGGTTGCTCTGCAGTACACGGACTCCTACCAGGAAACCGTCCACACCTTCGTCAACAACATCAACACCCACGGCGGTGGTACGCACCTTGCCGGGATGAAGGCGGCGCTCACGCGTACGCTCAACAACTACGCCAAGAGCGGCAAGATGGTGAAGGATTCGGATTCGCTGCCCTCGGGCGACGACTTCCGAGAGGGCTTGACCGCCGTGCTTTCGCTCAAGGTTCCCGATCCCCAGTTCGAGGGCCAAACCAAGGACAAGCTGGGCAACCGCGAAGCCCAGGGCATTGTGGAGTCCGCGGTGGCGGAGATGTTTGGGATCTACCTCGAGGAGAATCCCGGCACCGCGAAGGCGATCATTCAGAAGGCGGTACGTGCCCGCGAGGCACGCGAGGCTGCTCGGAAGGCGCGCGACTTGGTGCGGCGCAAGTCAGCGCTCGCCAGTGGCAACCTGCCCGGCAAGCTCGCCGACTGTCAGTCGTCGAACAGGGAAGAGACCGAACTGTTCATCGTCGAGGGTGATTCGGCCGGTGGTCCGGCGAAGATGGGCAGGGATCGGCGGTATCAGGCCATCCTTCCGATCAAGGGTAAGATCCTGAACGTCGAGCGTGCGCGGCTGGACAAGATGCTCTCGCACATGGAGATCCAGCTGATCATCTCGGCGTTGGGCTGCGGGATCTCGACCGAGTTCGACCTCGAAAAGCTGCGCTACGGCAAGACGATCATCATGACGGACGCCGATGTGGACGGCTCCCACATCCGAACGCTCCTGCTGACGTTCTTCTTCCGCCAGATGACCTCGATGATCGAGGCCGGCCGGCTCTACATCGCTCAGCCTCCGCTGTACAAAGTCACCAAGGGCAAGCAGTCTCGCTACATCGTCGACGACGTTGCGCTGCGCGAGTACCTGGTGGAGCTCGGGGTTTCCAACACCTCGGTGCGCGACGAGAACGCCGATCGGGAATGGGCGGGACCGAGCCTTCGGGAGGTTTCCGAGAGCCTGCGAGGTCTGCTCGATTTGGCCGACGGCGCGATTCCTGGCTGGACAGAAGTCGAGTTCGAGGCGATTGTCGATCGTTGGGACGGCGAGAAGCTCCCGGAATGGTGGGCGCGAGCCGACATGGTCGACAGCTTCTACGACACCAAAGAGGAGTATGAGAACTTCCTGGAGCTGCGTCGCGGCATGGTCGAAGGGGAGCTCAAGGTCTATAGCGGTCCAGACTCTCCGATGTCGATCAATGAAGCCGATGTGCTCGGGGTCAAGATCCAGAAAACCGGTGCCATTACGACGGCGCTCAAGAGCCTCGAACAGGCAGGATTGATCCTGCGGGGCGGCGGCAAATGGACGGTCAAGACCGGCAACACCGAGCGAGAAGCTTCGTCGGTCTACGGGCTGGCTCAAGCGGTCCAGCAAGGTGCTCAAACCGGGATCGACATTCAGCGCTACAAGGGTCTAGGTGAGATGAATGCGGACCAGCTGTGGGACTCGACCATGGATCCCGATGTTCGCACCCTCTACAAGGTCACGATGGACGATGTCCTTGAGGCGGATGAGATCTTCACGATCCTGATGAGTGACGGCGTCGAGGCGCGCAGGGACTACATCGAGAAGTACGCCCTCGAGATCACCGATCTAGACGTGTAGTCGGGGCAGGACCCGGAAGAATGTTCCGGGTTCTGGGCTGTCCGAGCACCCAGAGGCGCATTCTTGCGCCCCTGGGACGATGGAAAGGTCCAAGGATGGCCGGGAGTTGCGGGACTTTCTCATGTTGTGGAGGGGTGGGGCCGATAGGGCTTCTTGGACGCGCTAGCGTCATGCCCCCCACCGATCCCCGTGAAGCTAACCCAGCGACTCGACTACAACCGCCTCGCCGAAGTGCTCGCAGAGCGCAATATGGTGGAGCCCGCCGCGATCCACGAGCTGTTGCAGGCCAGCAACGATGGTGGACAGGCGTTTCCAGAGGCATTGATTGCCTCCAACCTCGTATCGGACTGGGATCTGTCGAAGGTGGTCTGCGAGATCTTCCAGCTGCCCTTCCTGCCGCTGGAGTTCATTCAGCCGAGCACGGACCTCATCGAGATGTTCGATGCGCACTTCCTGCATGACTCGGGCCTGGTTCCGCTGGCTCGCTTTGGCAACGTCTTGACCCTCGCCATGCCGGCTCTTGTGCCGGCTGACATCCTTGCCATGCTAGCAGCGGAGACCGATATGGTTCTGCTCCCGGTCGTGGGTACCGTCACTGCGAACCGCAAGTGGCTCAAGGAGCACGTAGTCATCAAGAAGGTCTCCGAGGATGCGTCCTGGGGAAGCCTATTCGATGAAGGCGACGCGGCGGTCCAAGAGGCGCTGACCGTTCCGGACGAAGGTGCCGGAAATGCCGAGATGGATCTCGGCGACCTGGGGGAGGACACAGCAAGCCTTGAGTTCACCGACCATGATGAGGACGACGACAGTACGTCGCTCGAGTCGGTGCCTTCGTTGGCGGACATGGACGCCGAGCTGAGCGCAAACCTCGAGTTTCCGGACCTCGACGAGGACGAAGACTCGACCACGTCGTCCGGCGCTGAGCTTCCGCCGATGCCCGACTTCGGTTAGAGCTAGGCGCGCAAAGGGCAGCCTAGGCTGCTCTCCAGCGGCGGATCCGCTGGATTCACCGCCCCTCATCGATTTTCACCATCACTCGGTGGATCGCTTGCCCCTAGCCTTATCGAGGCGATGGAACAAGCAAGCAAGACGGAAGGGACAGAAAGGACGGATGAAGGCGTAACCCGTAGGCGGATGCTTCAGGCGGGAGGTGGCCTGGGTCTGTTGGCGCTCCTCCTGGGGATGCGCGAGTGCGGGCAGAGCGATGGATCATCGTCCATCGATGGCGAACAGCCTTTCGACGTCTGGGAAGAGCTGAGGATTGCACTGCGCACCTCCCCGGATCACCTGCCCGCGCGGGCTGAAGAGCTTGTGGCGCAGGGAGATGGCGCGGGTCTGTTCGCCCTGGTTCGAGACCAGGTGATAACGGTGCCCGCCCGCGACACCAGCGTAGGCGGAGAGAATGAACAGCGCTTCGGCACGCGGGCTTGCTTGCGCTGCGGAGCGGGAACACCGCGCGAGAAGGCGGAGCTTCTAGCTGAACTCATGCGCCGGGCGGGCTATCGGGCCACCGTACGCGGAATCCGTAGGTCGATCCGTGACGACGATACGCGAGCTGTCTTGTTCCGGCCCATCGATAGGCCCTTCGCTCCCACCATTTCTGAGGAGCAAATCGCCCGGTGGGGTGAGGCGCTGGGAGTGGATCCTGCCAGTGTCGGTCAGATTGGTTCTGCGGGCGCTCGGTTCGTAGATGGGGATGGGTCCGAAGCGAAAGAGCTAGCGAACAGGCTGATGGCGCTGCTCAGTGCCGACGGTGAGGAGCCTAGCACGAGTTTCGATTGGCGCTGGACAGCCAACAAGCCGGTGATCGAATACCAGCGCGGCAGCGAGGTGGGCTACTGCGATCTCTTCGCTTTGGAGCCCCAGGAATTTGGGGTGCTTGCGGAAGGATCTGCCGGTGTTCTCGTCGATCTGACGCCAGTCCGGGCCCCGGAGTCCGTGGAGGTGAGCTTGACCGCGAAGCGATCGGGTGAGTCCAAGGAGACGATCGAGCTGGTGGCCGGCAGTTGGACCGCAGACCAGCTGGCAGGGCGGCAACTGCACATCCGCATGGTTCCAGGAATCGAGTTCGAACAGTACGGATTGAGGCATCCGAGCGAAGTGCCTGCATTCCTGCCGATCATCGGACTGCAGGCCATTGACTCCAGTGCAGGTGAGATGGACATCGGATCGTTCAGCGGTTCGGCGATCACTCCGTTTGGTACCACCATCGACTTGGGTAAGGCGCAGCCGAGCTCGGGCGCTGCAGGTTCTAAGGCGGGAAAGGGAACCAACCCTGCGGCCGCGGCGAGGGTGGTTCGTTTGGAAGTCGAAGCGCGGGCTGCGGGCTTCCCGCGGGTACAGCTGGCGGTCCGGGCGATCGATGCCGATGGCGCACTCGTCCAGGGACTTGGTGCGCGGGACTTCATGGTAGAGGACGAGGGCCGACCCGCGACTGCGCTGCTCATCAGGGCCGCGAGCCGCCCACGTGTCATCGTGTTGCACGACCAGTCGCTCAGCATGCCGCAGGACTACAGTGGCGAAGGGATGAAGTCTCTCTTGGTGGAGCTCAAGGGAACCCTGTCGACGGCGATACCTGACGTCGACCTCGTATCCCAGGGAATCGACTCCAGCCTGTGGACGGCCCTGTCGCGCGCGTCTGCCGAGGGTCCTGACCTGATCGTGATGGTCACCGACGGGGACGAAATCGATCAATTGACGCCGCAGATGGAGGGCATTCTGGCTGCGGGACCTCGAGCGCTCGTTCTGGACGTGGCCTCCACTGGCAAAGACAGCTTCCAGGCGATGGCCAAGATCACAGGGGGCTGGACCTACCCAGTGGAGGATTCAGCAGAGGCGGTTCAACTGATCGCCGACGCACTGACGAACATTCCGGTCTTCCCCTACCTACTGGAGTATGGAGCGGTGGAGTCGGGCCCGGAGGTACGCAGTGCCCACGTAGGTCTCCACGGTGCGGGCGCAGACCGGGCCTGGGCGGAGTACCGGGTGCCCAGTGCAGAGGGGGAGTTGGTCTCTGGACTTACCGGGCTGTATCTAACGGTCAAGGTCGGGCGGAAGACCGTTACGCGCACTCTGGCAGGATTCGACCCGGATCTTCACGCGGGCTCGGGGGAGCAGCCGTGGATGGTCCAAGAGGTCAGGCAACGCCTATGGAGTGCGTTCTCGCTCTACTTCGAAGGAGATGGGGTACCGGTGTCGGTTGCCCTTGACGATGTGCTTGCTGGGAAACTGTCGCTGCGGCCTGCCGTTCGCGCCATGCAGCAGGGAGACCGCGCGGCGTTGCGTGAACGGATCCAGGACGGCGTTCTCTCCGTGTCCCACGCGGCGTTGAACCTATGTGCAGTGCTGCCGGGGGCAGTGGCGGAAGACTCGATCACCTGGACGGCGGGGATGCGGGTGATCCTGCAGCGTACCGATGTCGATCCCGTCGCGCGCGAGCGCCAGTCCCGTATCGACATGTTGCCGCTGGCCAACATTCGCACGGCGATGGTCGATGGGGCGGCAGCCTTCGCGCGCAACATCGAACGCACCGCTCACCTGGCACTGGTGGAGTCGGACGGCTGGGACGAGTCCACCCTTGGCCTGTTGCAGAACGAGATTTGGACGACGAAGAAGCAGGCCAAGCAAGCGGGCTTTCCGGGGGATGTTCCCGATGCCGTGCGCCGCTGGTGGAAACAACGGGTGGATCGCGGTGGAGACTATGCGGTGCACTCGACGCGACCCGAACTGCAGACGGCCATCGTCATTCGCAGGTCGTCCGGTGAGGTGTATCCGATCCTTGCCGATGGAAGCGGAGGGGGCTTGAACCAGTCGCAGCTTGACCAGCTGAAGGAGCTGAATCTTGTTGTCGATACCTACATCCAAATCCTGGGGATCGCCGGGCTGGGTGGGATCAGCATTGGCGTCGTCGCTCAGTACGGCAAGACCCTGGTGCAGCTCTACGCCTTTGCCTCCGAGGCCATCATCATCATGGACGCAGGTTTCCTCGACGATGCCATCGAGCAGGCATTCCGGGAGCTGGCCTGCAGGGTCGCTAGAACCATCGGATTTGGCCTGGGGGGCCCTGGGGGCAAGGTCCTCTCGGGTATCAACTACCTGCTGACCTACGCGGCCCCCGATGGGACCATCAACCCCTTCTCCTGCGAGTGAAGCCGGGGGAGGAGCTGGTCTTCCATTGATCGAAACAGAGGTCAGGCGCCTCCCCTTGCATGGCAAGCAAAACGGCGGAGGCGAGCGCAATGCTCACCTCCGCCGTCATTCGATCGCCCCGTCAAGCGAGGCGCCCGTTGGGTTCGACTACTGGAAGTCGATGCTCACCGCGCTGGTGAAGTTCGACGTGGAGCCGGGGTTTTGGTCGCGGTGCCAGGCCTGGAAGTTCCAGGTTTGGCCAGCGACGACCACCGTGGTGCCGAGGGGCAGGGGAACGCTGTTGAGGTCGATGGCCTGAACCATCTCACCACCGGGTCCGGTGCTCAGGACGGGCATGTTGTAGCGACCGATGTCGCCGCCGAGGCAGAGGGTGCCCTGGCTGCCGCCCGCGTTGGGGTTGAAGGCCTGGGTCATGCTGGTGATGAAGAAGCCGAACTGGTTAGCCGGCAGGCTCGAGGCCAGCAGGGACACGTTGTTGTCCGCAACCTGGTCGCTTCCGCTAGCGGTCAAGGTCCCGGGCTGGCCGGTGGAGTTGACCACGGCCGGGGAGCAGTAGGCGGAGCCAATGGTGCTTCCCGAGCAGAGGATCTCACCGACCTTGAAGGCGTCGAGGCCGTACTCGGCGAAGGACTGCGTGCCGCCGTCATTGCCGCTGAAGCGGACCTGCATGGTGGCCGTCAGGTTTAGGCCGGAGGCGAGGATGTCAGCCGAGCTGATGAACTCTGTAGTCCAGTCGAGGCCATTGCTTTCGTCGTGCACGCGCACGTCAACCCAGCCGCTGCCCACCGCTTCACGCATGGCCACGACCAGACGGTCGTTGCCGTCGTCGTTGGAGAGGTTGGCGTAGTAGTCGTAGAACACGCCAAGCGTGCCGCTAGAGAGATCGACCGTAGGGGAGATCAAGCGCACGGTGCCGTTGTCGACGTCGCTGTTGCCGAAGACGTTCTCGGTGAGGTAGCAGCTGCCGCTACCATCGGAGTCGCTCATCGGGTCGAAGGCCCAGTTGGGGTCGTTGACCGGGACGCCACGGACCCAGTCGCCGGTGGTGGCGCCCTGGTTGGCGGTGCTCCAGCCGAGGTCCTGCTGGAAGTTGTCGGCAAAGGTCAGGTTCTCCACGCCGATCTCGGCGGAGAAGAAGTTGGCGGGCGCGTTCGTCGGGATGGTGACCAGGCCACAGGAGGCGTCCTGGGCGCTGAGGTAGAAGTCAGGTGCATCGCCGCAGGCGAAGGCGGGCAGGTCGACTTCGAACATGTCGACCGAGACCTCGGTCATCGCGATCGAGGTAAACAGATCGCCGGGGTTTGCCCGGTAGTGCAGCATTTGGGTCCCGGGAACCGAGGTGCCGGTCGCCTCGACCTGCAGGGTGGTTGCGGCGCCAGGCATGATCAGGGTGGGAATGGTCCCAACCGTTGCGATGCCGCCAGCGGCGCAGATGCCGGCCGGGTTGGCGAGGGCGTTCTGCAGGGCGGGGTGGGTGGACTGCGTACCGTTGTTGTTGCCACCGCCAGCGCCACAGCCGCCGTGGGTGTGGATGCCGATCGCGTTGCCGGTCTGCTCGTGGATGACCGGGGATCCGGAGTTGCCGCCGGTGGTGTCGGTGACATAGCCGACCTGGTTGCCGTTCAGGACCACCAGGGGGCCGACGTGGGTCTGCTGGGTCTGGTTGGCGGTGCCGTTGTCGCTACCGAAGCCGGTGATGCGGATGTCGTTGCCTGCCGTGCTGCCGGGAGGAGCGGCCAGGGTGAAGGTCCCGCCGGCGGCCTGGGCTGCGGTCAAGCCGGTGACACTGTTGGGGAAGGTGCCAAAGTAGGCCCAGTCGTTGCCTACGCCTTGACCACCGTTGCTGATGACCGAGGCGGCGTCGACCGCGTACTGGTCGGAGGCGGGGGGCTGGTTGAGGCTTCCGTTGGGGTTCGAGAGCGGCACGTTGAACTGCAGCACCGAGATGTTGCCGGTGCAGTGGCCTGCGGTCAGCGCGCAGGTTTGGCAGTCGTTGATCAGCCAGCCGGTGCAGCCGATGGGGAGCAGGCGGCCGGAGCGCGGGTCGTTCGAGGCGATGCGATCGTCGGTGCTGCCGCACTGGGACTCACTGAGGAAGGGCTGGCCGGCGTCGGCGGAACGCATGACGACGCGGTTCGCGCCGGTGCCGGGGTACGCGAGAACCTCGACCTGCACGGTGTCGCCGTTGAAGTAGGCGCTGGAGTTTTGCCACTGCTCGAGGTGGCGTGCGTTCAGCTCTTGGATATCTCCGTCGAGCCAGGAGGTCAGGCGCAGGACGGCGCCGTTGCCGGCGAAGAGGTCGCCGGAAAGATCGACGTCTTCAAAGTACAGACGCATCCAGCTCGAGCCCTCAAGCTGAACCGGGAACGAGATCACCACCTCCGGGGTGGCTGCGGTGTTGACCGCGGTGCCGGAATCGGCCTCCAGCGGGACGTTGATGTAGGCGGGCGCCTGGGTTTGGGCCGCAGCAGTGCTCGCGAAGAGGACCGGAACACCGGCGGCGAGCAGCATGGGGAGGGACTTCATAGGGGGATCTCGGGGGACAAAGGGGAAGAAGCGAGGGGACAGCCTAGC